>NZ_JAVDVI010000002.1:0-354860 GCF_031456785.1 Flavobacterium arsenatis | reverse complement strand
ACCGAAAAAGAAGTAGTGCTAAAAGAAATCAATTTCGAGTACAACAAGAGCAACATCACACAAGATGGAGCCTTCGAGCTGGACAAGCTGGTGCAAGTCTTGAAGAACAACGACAAGCTAGTAATCATGGTAAAGGCACACACGGACAACCGTGGAAGCGACCAGTACAACCTGGACCTATCGGACAGGAGAGCCAAATCTACGGTGCAGTACGTGATCTCAAAGGGCATTCCCGCAAGCAGGATATCGGGAAAAGGATATGGCGAGAGCGAACCAAAGGTGGACTGCAAGGAAGCCTGTACCGAAGAGGAGCATGCACAGAACAGGCGAAGCGAGTTCCTTATCGTGAAGTAATTCAGGAAACGAAACTCATTATATACATTAAAATCCCATTCGAAAGAGTGGGATTTTTTTTTAGGAAGGTTTGATTTCTGAAGGAATTGATTAGAGGAGTTTTTGAACCTATTGTTTTTTTATTTTCAATTTCCTAATTCCATTTTGGGAATCGATGAGATGGTATTGTTTTTTATTTATGAAATCAGTATAGCATGAGCCTTTTTAAGCTAATGAGATATAAATTAACGTCAATTTTTTCACAATTGCCGTTTTCCAAAATAATGATTTGCCACAATATCCATAGAACAGTTGCGTCATTTTTATTTCGCCATTTTTTTTGGAAATCTAATTGCCAGCCTACGGCGTATTCTATTTTGTAAGGTTTTTTATTGAATAGTATTCTTCGGGGACTTGTTCTACCAACTTATATCCTCGTCCAATTCGTGGCAAGAATATAGGCTTGAAAAAAATGTTCCCGCAATTGTATCGTTTTTTGAGGGTTGTTGTGCGAAACAAAAACTGGAAAATAAAATAGCAGATATTAGAATAAAGTACATTTTCATTTGTTTTCTATGCAAATCAATATTCTATGCGTTTTAAAAGTGCCTAACGTTTTTATTCTAGCCCCGACAGGAGGGATCTCGTCTTTTCGACGAGAGGAAGGATGGCGGGAACATGGATCAAACAAATGCCTAAAGCTTCGCTCCTAAAAAACTTCAACAACGGCTTAATAGAAAACGTGTCTTAGCTCATGATTATTGTAAGATAATGGCAGGATGTTGTGATGGAATTTATGTTTCTTGATTGGGTGTTGAATACTAATCGACATTGTCATATTGGTCGAGCTTTTTCTGGATTGTTATGGCTGAAATGCCGTGGATGAAAACAGAGAGTATGATGGTTACGGCTGTGAGTTGGATTAGTTTTTCTGACTCGGGGAAGGTTGCGGCTCCAAGGGCATACATCAGATAATAGATAGAGCCAACACCTCGGATTCCATAGAAGGAAAGGGTGAATTTTTCGAAGGTGCTGATGTCTTTTTTGCCTAAAAGGGAAACCCATCCGGCAATTGGCCGTATGAATAGGATTAAAATCAATGCCGTTAGTAGGAGTTTTGGATCGGACAGTTTTGAAAAGTTGGAGGCCATATAGATTCCGATAACTACAAAAAGAAGTGCGACAAATATGCGTTCGATTTCTTCGGTAAAGTCATGAAGATTGTCCATGTGTTTTGCGTCTTTTTCGACGTGGCTGAATGCACTGGCGGCCAAGAAAACGGCAATAAACCCATATCCTCCTAAAATTTCTGCTATAGCATAAGGAAGGAGGGTCAAGGCCAAAGAGAGGATGCCACGGCTTATTTTTGATTGCTGGTTTTTTGAGGTGAATTTGAAGACCATCTTGTACAGGAGCCATCCCAAAAGCAGCCCTACAATTATACCCATAGCAATCTTATAGACAAAATCGACCCAGAACCAATTGGCAATCCATTGGGAATAGTTGCTTCCTTTGGTGATGAAAAAGATTGCAAAATAGGTAAAGGGAAAGGCCAAGCCGTCATTGATTCCTGCTTCGGAGGTCAGGGCGAGTCGTGTTCTTGAACTGTCTTGCTGGCTGGGTTTGCTAGTTTGCAGATCGGAAGCCAAAACGGGATCTGTTGGGGCAATCAAGGCTCCAAATAGAATGGCAGCTGCCGGGGTGAAATCCAATATCCAATGGCTGACATAGGCGGAAGCTACCATCGTGATGGGCATTGCTATCAAGAGCAGCCAAAAGGAATATTTCCAGGTTTTCCAGGAAAAAGGATTCTTGATTTTGAGTCCTGCATTTGTCAGGGCTACGATAACTACAAATTCTGTGATTTCCTCGATTACTTTTACGTTGTTGAGGGCTGCAATGGAATCATAATGATCGCCAAAAAGATATATCAGGGTTCCGATTGCAATATAAATAATGGGCTCGGTGATGTGCTTGTTTTTGAGTAGGTTGGGGATGGTTGCCGCCAAGAGTATCACCAGCCCAATCAGGAGGAGGTGAATATTATAGGTGCTAAAATCAAATAGTAGTGGTATTGCCATAGGGAAAGTTTCGGGGATTAGCTTTTCCTAAATTTAAATAAAAAACCCAAGACTTTCATGGGTTTAGGGTATTTTATTATTTTTTTAGCATTAGACTTTAGGAATATTAACGCCAAAGCGAATCTGGCAGGTGTTTTTAACGAAAAAAGGTTTTATTTTTTCTTGTTCCAAAGGTTGCTAATTCTATAGCCAAAGCTTAGGCCAACTAAACCAGAATTTCCCCTTGAGGTAAATTTAAACTGCGAGTTACTGGAAGCGTCGCTTATGATTGTAGCATTGTCATTAAACCCAAAATCGTATCTTAATCTGGCTCCAACAAAAATATGGCGATTGATATTGTAGTGAACTGCGATACCGACTTCGGCCATGAGATAATCTTTTTTGAAATTAGATTGGATGGTGCCAAATTGATTTTCTGGGTCATAAATCCTTATGTTGTCTTCTTTAAAACCAATTGAATAATTGATTCCGGGCGATAGGGAAACATTGAGCTTCTCCTTTAAGAAATGTAATTTTAATTGCAGCAGAAGCGGGACTTGGATATCGTTTCTGTAATAGACAATACGAGTGTTCTCGTTTGTTTTATCCTGAAATTCAGTTTGATTATAACCATTCCTGACCCCTGTTTCAATGTAGATGTTTTTGGTAATTTCTTGAGCAATATTTACTCCTGGTACAACTAAGGTTGTGGTGGAAAAATTCAAATCGCCTGTTGGATTATGAACATGAGTGTAGTCTTTACCGCCACTGATTTCGTAACTTATAAAAGTGTTTTTCTGACCAAAGCAGAAGGAGCAAAACAGAATAAAACTAAAAGAGAATGCTGAAATTTTCATAGAAATTTGGGAATTTATCTTTTTAAGAGGTTGTAAAGTTTTGGTTAGTGGTCAAGAAATTCTATTTTCATGAAGGCATTGTTATTTATCCTTTTCAATTATCATCTTTTTAATCAACGAAATTTGTCCAAGATGGTAGTAACTGTGTTCAATAACGCCTTCGATATTCCTCAAGTAGGTTCCGTATTTTTCGTCTACAAAAGGTTCGTCGAGTTTACTGTCTTTTAGGTTTTCGACTTCCCTAATAAATAGTTCTGAATTGGCCAAAAATTCATCCTTCAGCCTTTTCCAGTCGGTTTCTGATGCTATTGGTGGAAGATCAAAACTATATTGATCTCGAATATCGAGTCCTCCGCCTTGAAACACATTTATAAGTCCGGCTAAATAATAGTTGATGTGAAAAGTCAGGGAGGCGATGGTGTTCAAGGTCCCAATTTTGTGTGTGGCTTGTTGCCAGGTTATACTTTCTATTTGTAATTTATAATTGGTGTTGGCTATCCAGAGTCCGTTGAGCAAGACTTCATTCAGCCTATTTGCTATTTGCTTATTTCTTTCCATTTCCTATTTTTAATTTTGTTGTTCAAGAAAATACTGTAGTTCCATAGATTGTTATATAAAAGTTTTCTTCTTCAAAGTAAGTTCTAAAAGCTCCGGAATAATTCATATCCTAAAAGCTCCATAACTTTTGTTGCGTCAATGATTTTCCCAACAGAAGTTTTTTTATGGTTAAAAGTTGGTGGTGCCAAACCTAATTCTATTGCTTTGAGGATATAATAGTCTTCCCGGCTAGGATGAAACGGAGCAACGGCATTAAAAGTTTCGTCCCAGGAATGGGTGGTAATAATTTTTAGGATGATGCCAATGCAATCGTCCTGATGGATCATATTTATGGGAGCTTCGGGATTTTCTACATCTTTTCTACCGGCCAGGAATTTTATAGGATGCCGGTCTTCCCCAATCAATCCGCCAAAACGCAGGATTGTGGTTTGGAAAGATTGATTGCTTTGCAGAAGTTTTTCAGTCGCCAATAATTGTATTCCAGATTCGGTTTCGGGATTTGGTGTTGTGGCTTCGGTAACAATAGGTTCATCATCGCCATAAACCGAAGTCGAACTGATGAACAGCACACTTTCAACCGAAGATTTTTCGATAAAAGGAATCAGATTTTGAATCTTGGAAACAAAGTTTTCTTTCTCCAAACCGCGAAGTTTCGGCGGAATATCGATGATCAGAACAGAGGAATTTTCTAGAAACTCAGTTGCATCGCCCTGTATTTCTTCCGCTTTAAGCGAAATTAAAAATGGACTGATCCCTACTTTTTGGAGTACGGAAATTTTTTCGGCAGAAGTGGTGGAACCTTTAACGGATGAACCGTTATTCAACAGGGCTTTCGCCAAAGGGAGTCCGAGCCAACCACATCCTAATATACTAATTTTCAACATCTGTAACTTGTAATGTATCCAAAACCGGAACGATTGTTTTTGCTTTTGGGAATGGTTTTATTTTTTGTTTCAAGATAATGGCATCGTTCAGGATAAACGGTTTTGGCATCATCGAAGCAGGACGAGGCGGAATACTGAACATCGGGTTTTCTAATAAATCAAACGAAGATTCCATCAGTTCCAAATCGAGGAGGGTGCCTTTCTTGGTGCTGAATTGCAGTTCCAGAGGTTCATTATCGGTTACATAATAACTGACGATGATTCTGCCATTTCTAGGATGAACCGAGCCTTTTTGACCAAGCAATTTCTGACCGTTGGCTGTCAGGTTGTGGATCACGGCTTTTTCATCTGCAAAAATATCATAACGGTTGACTTTTCTATTTGGTGAAATCTTGATTTTTAGATGGTGCTGGTTGCCAATTACCGTATCACGAAGGAAATTTATGGTTGGCCTTTGAAGGTCTTTTTCAGGAGCCGGAGCCGTGAACGTAAAAGTAGAATTGTATTTGCTGTGAAGGGCATTCTTGTTGAGTTCAGGTTCTGCTTTTGGATTTTCTCCCAGATAATTCTTGGTCCATTCGTCTAATGTTGTATCATAAGTAGTCCAGATGGCAGTTTCTTCATCGGCATCATAAACATAAGCCAAACTGTTCGGCTTTGCCTTTCCTTTTTCGAAATCCGAATGCAAATGGGCATCCACAAAAAAGCCAATCGAAATGATAATCATCAGCAACGACCAAGTTCCTTTCTTGTTGAACGAGCCAAAAACAGGCAAAAGCAAGCCGAATATCAAAACTAACAGAATGGCACTTCCGAAGAGGAGTCCCAATCCCAATCCAATAGGAAACATCGTAACAAACGGAACATAAATAGCGATGGCCGGAATGGCAAAGAGGAGGTTGAGAAGGCTGTTGGTTTTTTGTGTTAGGATAAAATAGCTGAACATTATCAGCGAGGCAAAAACCGGAATCACGAAAAAACCGGCACCCGGAAGTGCAAAAGCGAGGGCGAAATTGAGGATAATCCAAAGCAATAAAGGAGCAATGGAATAGTTCATCATTTGGTTTTCGGTGATGAATTTTCTGTAGAAGAAGAATGAAATGGCCAATGTCAAGAACACAAACGCACCGATATAGGCGTGACCGTTGTAGGTAAACTTTTGCAGTATTTCTTTATATTCAGGGTAAATTTCCAAAATGATTCTCCATCCTAAAAAGGTCACTATTCCCGCAACCAGCAGTGTTCCAAAAAAAAGTAAGAACCCTTTGGCAATTTCCCTTCCGGTCAAGATTCGTTTTCCAAAACCTACAAGGCACAAGCCTAAAAACAACACCAAGGCAACCACTACAAGCGGAATATTCCACGAAAACGGATAGCTCATAAAGGCAATTGGCGTGTTGAAATAGACCTTGTCTTCGGTTGAATCCAATATTTTTAAATCGGCATTCGAGAAATAATGCAGCAACGGCATCAGGTTTTCTCCCTGATGGGCAAGCGTGGTTTTGCTCAAATGTTCCATATCGTCCTGAGCCGTATGGTAGTTGAAATGTCCGTCGATAAAGGCAAAATTAAATCCTTGAATCTGGGCTTTTTCTCTAAAAACAGTAAGATCGGTATCGTTGGGAAGCATTTTGTAAATGCTGTACATCAAGGAATTCGAAACCGGAAATTTCGGATTGGCTTCAGTAAAACCCTCGACCATATTGGCATTTCCTTGGTTGACTTCCATCAGCATATAAGCAGGACCCGAACTTCCTCTGGCTTCAAAGTTGATCACGAGTCCGATTTCCTTGACCCATTTGTGTTCGGTTACAAAAAGTCCGGCACCGTTGAGACCCAGTTCTTCCGCATCCGAAAATAAAATGACAATGTCGTTCTTGTGAGGAGTCTTGTTGTGCAGAAAAGTTCGCAGACCTTCCAGAATCGTCACAATTCCCGAACCATCATCGCTCGCTCCAAGCGATTTCGAGTGTGGAGCACTGTCGTAATGCGACAAGAGCATCAAGGCTTTTGAGTTGTCCGTTCCCTTGATTCGGGCAAGGATGTTTTTAGATTTCACCAAGTTGCCCCATTCGCTAAAGCTATAACCTTCCTGAATTGTAGTTTCCAAACCCAGTTCTTGAAGTTCGTTTTGCAAATAAGTGGCAACGGTTTTATGGTTTTCAGAACCCACATAATGCGGTTCTTTCGTGATATTTTCTAATTTTTTTAAGGCTCTGATGGTAGAAAATTCAGACAGTGAACCTTCCGTTTTCTCAACCGTTTGAGGCATCAAGGTATAATAGATCAAAAAGGTAATGACAACCAGAAAGATGGCCGAGAGAAAAGTAGGATAGTATTTTTTCATTTCAAAAGAAGTTATGGGGTGAGTCTTTTGTACTTTTTTGTGTTCATCCACCAAGTATAGCCTCCTTCGAAAATAATTCCGCCAATGATAAAAATCAAAAGGGAACCAAATACTTTCGGCACTACAAACATCGCATCGTAGCTATCGTCCAGGAATGAAAAGATAAAGGTAAACAGAAATATCAGGAAACCAAAAATACTGCCGTGCAAAAGTGCATACCGCAACCTTCCGCGTTTCATGACCGTTTCCCAATAGGCTACAAATTTTGCTTCTTTCTCTGTCATATCAAAGTTTAAAATTCTTTCTTAACCAAAATATAATAATCGTTTTCCAAAGCCATATAGCCTTGATCGTACAGGAAATAATAAACATTTCCTGTTTTAGTGTTCAACACATTGGTAAAAAACTCAAAGTCGAAACCTCTGCTCAGCAATTTTGTCCGTGTGGTTTTGGTTTTTCCCTCCACGTTCAGTTCCATCAGGATGCGGTAATTCTTGCGTAACTTGTTGTTGATGTTCCGCATATAATTTGTGCTGTCCTTGTTCATCTTGTTGTTGTAGGCATTCCGGCAACCATCACTGCAGAACTTCTTGTCCTCCCGACCTACAATTTTTTCATTGCATTCTAAACACGATTTTTCCATATTTAATTATTTAGAAGCGAACCGCTTGGTTTGTGTTTTTAATCCATTTTCCTGCTGTCTTTCCAAAGCTTTTGTGGCGAACCCCGCCACAAAAGGCTTTTCCCTAACATCAGGGCTAGTGGAGAAAATGTAATTTGTATCTGAAACTTCAGTAAAATTTAAATACTCTATTTAAACTGATTGTTATCAGAAGACAGATTCCAATTATTGAAAGATTTGTTATAGCTCTTACGATCCAATTTTGATTTGATAAATTATATTTAATCTGTTTGGAGATTACAACCATTATTCCCATTAAAAGAAACCAAACAGCAAAAAAAAGCGATACTTTCACTCTTATTAGAGTTGTTACTAAATCATGAATAAGTCCACAGAAAACAAATGTTAATACGACACAAAGTGCTGCAGGAAATATTCTTTTTAAAGGACGAAATATTTTTTTCCCCAAATAATACCCGAAAATCGGATTCCAAAAACTCCAAAACACGGAAAAATTATTGGCTCCTAAAGATCTTTGTAAATTATTCCGAAGCGAGTTAGGATGTCCGAAAGGGACACCATTTCTTTTTTTAACATATTCAGATAAATTCATTTTCTTCTAACTTTTCCTTGAATACTCAATTTCACTACTTCAACTTCTTAATCTGATACAAATCCTAGATAACATTGATTTTTATTTTTTCGCTAATATATAACTTTGAGGCTTGAGCAATATTTCGTTTTTTGATAATAGTGGTTTGTCTATTCCCCACCAATTAAAAATCAATGCAAATTCCTCATAATCTGTGTCAAGCTTTAAAGTCAATTTTTTTCCATTATTTGTCCAGACGGCATTTTTAATTTCCATTATTTTTTCTTTTCCTGTTTGATTACCTTTTTTAAATTCAACAATTTGTATTTGAAAAGGATTTTTAATATTCATTTCTTCTGAAAAATCAACAGCTAAATTTGAAACATCTGTTTTCACAAATGATTCAGTATTAATGTTTAATAAAGTTGGTTGAGTTATTGTATTTTCAACTGTTTTGCACCATTCTAATAAAGGCTTATAAATATTTTTAATTTTTTTATCTCCTTTTGGATTAAAATAAAGTTCCGATACTTTTTTTGCAAATAAGTTTTGTGCAATAAACCCACGAGAAGCATTCTGGTACTGCCATTGTAAAGCTATAGAATCAGCTACTTTTGGAAAGTTTTCTTTTATAAATACATCATAAACAGCCCAAGTCATATATTCATTAAAACTATTAATTCCTGAATATCCTGACTCTTTATCCCATTTAGTATGATTATAATTTGAAGCAATCAGCTTTTTATATTCATCTGAAATTGGATTGATATAACCGTGGTTCATTTCTGTAAAAAGAGAATGATTTTCAACAATTCTGGAAGTAAAGTTGCTTTCTAAATTTCCTAAAATTAAATCTTTACTAATATTTGGAAAATCAACAGTAGTAGTGCTGTCAATGTCTCTGTGACAATTTTGCCCACCAACTAATGGAGAGATTGCAATTACATATTTTTTTAAGACTTCCATCTTTGGTTTTTCTACAACTTTTTCGAGAAACTGTTTTGATTTAGTTACAAAATAATATTCTTTGTAGTTCGAAACGATTTGATCATAAAATTCTTTATTATTTTTATAAAACTGTCTGTAATTTGACTTTACCACAAAGTCGTTAATTAAGTCAATATTTTTGTCAACTTCAATTGGTCCAAAAGAATTAAATGGATAATCTCTTTTTAATTTTCCTTTTTGGTCAAATGAAAAAGCATACATATCAGTTCTAAACCCAAGAAATTTTTCCCATTTCGGGCGTGAATAATTAACACTGTCCAACAGTGGATGGTTTTTTAGAGGTTCAAAATACTTTAAAACTTCGTCATAATAGGGTGGTACTTTTTGCACATCCCATTTGTCGGCTTTTCCATATTGAGTCAAAGCTAAAATAATGTTTGAAAGTTCATAACCCTCTGTAATTTCAATTTTAATGTTTTCTTGCGAATAACAATTAAGAGTTAAAAGTATCCATCCAATAAATAGTAATTTATTCATATACCTTGTTATTTGTAGTTTGGTTTATAAAAATCTCTCCTGCCTTTCAGAACCACATATGCTTGTAGGGTTTTTGTAATAAACTTTCAAAAGCACTTTCCTGTCAAACAAAGCTTCCCCTGAATATAATCAATCAGAGTAATTGATTGATTTAAGGTTTAATTTATTAGTTAAAATAAACACAGCGATCTACTTCAACTTCTTAATCTGATACAAATCCTTTCTTCTATCTTTCAAAATCCTCACACTTCCCATCTCGTGCAGTTTCTTCAGCATATCCAAATCAACATCGGCAATCAGTGTCATTTCGGTATTTGGAGTAGCTTCTGCTTTTATCCCATTACTCGGAAAAGCAAAATCCGAAGGCGTGAAAACGGCCGCTTGGGCATATTGAATGTCCATATTATTTACCCTCGGCAAATTACCAACACATCCTGCAATTGCTACATAGCATTCGTTTTCGATGGCCCGGGCTTGAGCACAAAGTTTCACTCGCATATAGGCATTTTGGGTATCGGTCAGAAACGGAACGAATAGGATTTCCATTCCTTCATCAGCCATGAGTCGGGACAATTCTGGGAATTCTACGTCATAGCAAATCATGATGCCAATCTTGCCACAATCCGTGTCAAAAGTTCGTATTTGGGAACCGCCTTTCATTCCCCAATATTGCACTTCGTTTGGTGTGATGTGAATTTTGGTATACATTTCTGAAGTTCCGTCACGTTTGCACAGAAAACCAACATTATAGAGATTTCCATCTTCGGTATAAGGCATACTTCCCGTAATGATGTTGATGTTATAGGCAATGGCAAATTCTTGAAATTTCTTCCGAATAGGTTCTGTAAAGTGCGAGATTTCACGGATGGCATCGGCTTCATTTAAATGATTATAATCGGCCATCAACGGAGCGATGAACAATTCGGGGAAGAGGCAAAAGTCGCTTCCATAACCCGAAACCACATCAATAAAAAACTCCGATTGTTCGAAAAGGGCTTCCAAATTGGCTAACGGTCGCATCTGCCATTGCACCAATCCCAGTCGGATAACGCTTTTTCGAGCATTAATCAGCTTCGGACTTTTTTCATAATAAATGTTGTTCCACTCCAGCAGAACGGCATATTCTTGAGACATGACATCTCCTTCAAGATAATTTTTCATAATCTTGATAACGTGAAAGTCGTTGCTCAACTGAAACGAAAGCACAGGATCGTAGATTTCTTTCAGTTTTACCTTTTCAATATAATCTTTTGGAGTGGTCGTTTCGGCATGTTCGGTATATCTCGGAATCCTTCCTGCAAAGATGATGGATTTGAGGTTCAATTGTTCGCATAATTCTTTTCGTGCATCATAAAGCCTTCTTCCCAAACGAATTCCTCGAAATTCAGGGTCGATAAAAACATCAATTCCATATAAAACTTCTCCGTTTAAATCGTGTGTTGAAAAGGTATAATTTCCTGTAATCTTTTGATACGTATGGTTGGAAACCGCTTTTTTATAATCTACAATTAATGAAAGTGCGGCACCAACTACTTTGTTGTCCACCAAAATAACCAACTGACCTTCGGGAAAAATATCCAATAAATTTTCTATTTCTTCTTCTGCCCAATAAGCACCATCAATTTCGGAATAGGCCTTTATCATCGAGTTTTTCAGCTGCTTGTAATCTTCTACTAATAAATTTCGTAGTTCTACCTTGTTTATTTCGGTCTGCATAAATCTTTGTTTTTGTGAAAGATAGAAAAAATATTTTCCATTTACAAACGGTTACAAATATTTACAATCGAAAGTAAACGGTTGTTAACCGAATAATTTTTGGAAACTGCCACAACTTTGCCTCGTTGAACAATTACAAATTCAATATCAATAAGAAAATCAAATTTCAATTTTATTAATTTTTAAATTTAAAAGCCATGAATGCATTAAGAAACAAAGTACAGTTGATTGGAAACGTAGGAAACGATCCAGAAATCAAAACCTTTGAAGGTGGAAAAAAAGTAGCCACTCTGACTATCGCTACAAATGAAAGTTACAAGAACGACAAAGGCGAAAAAGTAGAACAAACCGAATGGCACCGTGTTGTAGCTTGGGGAAAAACAGCCGAAATCATCGAGCGATTTGTAACCAAAGGAAAAGAAGTTGCCATTGAGGGAAAACTAACCCATAGGAGTTATGACGACAAAAACGGCGAGAAGCGTTACATCACAGAAGTTGTAGTAAACGATTTACTTCTTCTGGGAAATAAATAGAAATCATGAAAGTAAATGTTTTTACCATCCGACTCATTTCAGAAAAATTTGTAAGCGACCAAAAATTCTTGAATGATTTTCTGGAAACGGTTGATTTTGTAAAATCAGATGTTCATTTTGTTGAGGGAGATGTCAGTTATTGGTCGGTTTTGATTCATTTTGAAGAAAAGAAAAATGAAGTCAAATCAGAAAAAAAGAAAGACCAAATCTTGGAAGAGGATTTAGAGCCCAACCAAATTGCTCTTTACAATCAACTGAAAAATTGGCGGTTTCAAAAGTCGCAAGATTTGAATATTCCTTCGTTTATGATCAGCCATAACTCTGAATTGTTGAGTGTTGTTGTAAAGAGGCCAAAAATGCTTTCTGATTTGAGAAAAATCAAAGGCTTTGGAGAATTGAAGGTAGAAAATCACGGAGAAGAAATCCTCCGAATCGTAAACGCCAATCAAGATTAGTCGATAAAACCATTCCGTTATAAAGGCGGAATGGTTTTTATTTTTTTAAGGAAGCAATGCTTTGTTCTAAAACAGCAAGTCTGTTTTCCAGCAATACTTCTTTTGAGTGCATCGAGTAATGAAAGATATGTTCGACTTTCCAAATGGCAGTAATTTCATCAGGAGTAACCACTATATCGTCAACACCATGATGATCGGCTTTCAAGATAAAATGGTTGTCCTTGAAATAAAGTTTCCTCAAAACGAGTTCCTGGTTTACGATTGTAATGACCAATTTTTCTTCCTTGATGGAATTCTTATCTATTTCAATTCCAATGACAATATCCTTGGGAAAGAATTCAATGGAACCGCCCGTCATGGCTAAATCATCAACCGAAAAAGCAATTCTATTCTGGCTGTCAACATAAGGAAGTCGGATTACAGGAAGTTTTGAAATTTCAAATCCAGTACCATATTGTTTAGCAAAGTCATTTTTTTTATCAGATAAAACACATGGAATTGCCTTGAATTCTTCGGTCAAAAGCACATCGGATGCAGTGGTAATCTTTTCGTTGAATTTTAAAAGACGATTAACGGTTAGTTCTTTCGTTAGCAATTCTTCTATTCCGATGCTAAAATGATTAGCAATTTTTAAGACGGTTTCAAGTTTTGGATTACTTCTTTCTTCTTCGTAAGCTCCTAATGTTCCGCGTTTTAAGTCGAATATATCAGCAAATTCCTGTTGGCTTATGCCATGGACGCTTCTTATTTTTTTTAGATTTTTACCAAACATCAACAACATTTTGCTAATTTTATTTGCATTAATAAATATTTCTTGTATATTTGCCTAATATATTTAGCAAAGCTAGTAAAATTGTGCTAACGATTTGAGTTTTGAAGCAATTATTTCTGACAATTGGCATTTTGTTAAGAAGTTGTGGAAACTTAACTTGTAAGTATTTTCTAAAACAGCGATTTTTATAAATTCAATTTCTAATCGTATGAAGGATTATTTCGGAACAATTAAAAATTATCTGCAAACGTTGCAGTTGGACATCAAGCATGAAAATCAAAAAGAAGGCATCTTCATCGTGAGTAATGAACAGGATGGAATCCTGAATTTGATTATTTGTGTGGCACATCCAATTGTGATTTTCGAACAGTTTATTTTCGAAATCAAAGAAAGCGGTCACGATGTCTATAAAGCATTGTTGCAAAAAAACCGGGACATCATTCACGGGGCTTTTGTTTTGGATGATTCCGGACGAAAGGTAATTTTTAGGGATTCGTTGCAACTTGAGAATTTAGATCAAAATGAATTTGGAGCTACGCTAAATTCGCTCAGCCTTTTGCTTAGCGAATATTCAGATCAGATTATTAACTTTTCAAAAAATACGTAATTATGAAATTTCTAAGAAGATTATTCAAGATTGGTCAAGCAGAAGTGCATTCTGCAATTGATGGAATGGAAGACCCAATAAAAATGACCGAACAAGGAATTCGGGACATGAAAGAGGATTTGGATAAAGGTCTGGAAGCTTTGGCCCAAGTAAAAGCCATGAGTATTCGTGCCAAAAACGAAGTGGAAGAATATGCAAACAAAGCCGAAGATTACAACGAAAAAGCAATGCTTATTCTGAAAAAAGCACAATCTGGCGGATTGGATACTTCCGAAGCCGATCGTTTGGCAACAGAAGCACTCATCAAGAAAGAAGAAGCCACTGCTGGACAAAACCGAGCCATTTCCGACAAGGAAAAATTCGACCAAAATGTCTTGCAGATGGAAGCCAACGTCCAAACCATCAAGCAAAATATTTCCAAATGGGAAAACGAACTGAAAATTTTACGATCAAGAGTGAAAGTTGCCGATGCAACCAAGAGTTTGAATAAGCAAATGGCACAAATTGACAGTAACGGAACGGTGGCACTTTTGGAGCGTATGAAGGAAAAAGTAATCCAGGAAGAAGCGTTGGCCGAAGCCTATGGCGAAATTGCAAATTCATCCAAATCCATCGATCAGGAAATTGATAAAATTATTGATGTGCCTCGAACAAAAGCCTTCAGTGAATTGGAAAAATTGAAAGAACAACTTGGGATTAGTGGTCCAAAAGAATAAAATCAAATGAAAGAACTCATAGAAATTTCGTTTTCGCCAGTAAATGCCTTTTTTACCATCATGTCGATTATCATGTTGGTGTATTGGATACTGGTAATTGTTGCCGGACTTGACCCTGATTTGCTAAGTGTTGATTTCGATTCAGCCGACCTTGAAACAGATTTTGACAACAATTCGCCTGATTTGCCAGATCGCGGTGAGGCTTCAGATGGAAACGGTTTTATGAAAATCCTGGAGTTCTTCAATTTTGATGAATTGCCTCTTATGTTCATTCTCACGATTATCTTTTTTAGCATGTGGCTCATTGGAGTGAACGTGACCTATTATTTAGGTGTCGAAAGTACATTGTTAGGCTTTTTATTGTTGATTCCAAATTTCATCGTGAGTCTTTTTATTGTGAAAATTTTCAGCAAACCTTTGTCCTATCTCTACAAACAAGTCAACCACAAAGGCGAACCCGAAATTGATTTCCTTGGCAGAAGATGTGTTGTTTTTTCGTCTATGGATCAAAATAAAGTAGGTCAAATCCAACTTTCAGTCAATGGCGATCCAATGCGGTTGTCAGCCAAATGCAATACCGAAGAGAAATTAATCGCTGGTCAACAAGCCGTTATTGTTGGCGAAAGCGAAGATAAAAAATATTACCTCGTAGAAAAATTTGACTATTAAAACAGTAAAAGATGATTACAATAATAGTTTGTGCAGTTGCTTATTTTTTGAAAGTAGTAATTGCCATCATTGCCTCGTTCTTATAAAAAACAAAAAACAATTATAATTTAAAACAACCAAAAACATGTTAGGAAATTCTTTACTTATTACAATGATTGCCATAATCGTGGTGGTAATCGGGCTTCTTGTTTGGATCATTTCGATGTATAAAAAAATCATCCAAGGAAAGGTAATCGTGAGAACTGGAGCTGGAGGAACAAAAGTTTTCTACAATGCAGGACTTGTAGTTCCCGTTTTGCACAAGATGGAAATCATGGATATTTCGGTCAAAAAACTCGATGTCGAAAGAACCGGAACCAACGGTTTGATTTGCAAGGATAATATTCGTGCTGATATCAAGGTGACGTTTTTCATCAAAATCAATAAATCAACAACCGATATCATAAACGTTGCCCAAACCATCGGTTGTGAAAGAGCTTCGGAAGTGGAAGTTTTGAGAACTTTATTCGATGCAAAATTCTCCGAAGCTTTAAAAACGGTCGGAAAGAAATTTGATTTTATTGAACTATATGAAGCTCGAAGCGAATTCCGTGAGGAAATTATCGCCATCATCGGTACCGATTTGAATGGATATATCCTTGACGATTGTGCCATCGATGATTTGGAACAAACCTCATTGAGTCATTTAAAATCCGATAATATCTTGGATTCCGAAGGTATCAAGAAAATCACCGAATTGACAGCTGCCCAAAACATCAAGTCGAATTTGATTCGCAGAGACGAAGAAAAAACAATCCGTAAACAAGATGTTGAAGCTAGAGAAGCCATCTTGGCACTCGACCGACAATTAGCCGAAAAAGAAGAACAGCAAAAAAGGGAAATTGCCAATATCAAATCGCGCGAAGAAGCCGAAATACTGAAAGTGGCCGAAGAAGAACGATTGAAATCAGAAACGGCAAGAATCAACACTACAGAAAAAGTGGCTGTGGCCGAAGAAAACAAAGACCGTTTGGTAATTGTTGCCCTAAAAAACAAGGAAAGAACTGAAGCTGTAGAAACCGAAAGAGTCGAAAAAGACCGAGCTTTGGAACAAACCGAGCGTGAAAGAGTCGTGACTTTGGCCCAAATTGAAAAAGACAAAGCCGTTGAGGTCGAGAAGAAAAACATTCAAGATGTAATTCGCGACAGGGTGATTCTGGAAAAAGGAGTAGTGCAGGAACAGGAAAACATGAAAGACATTGAAGCTTTCAAAACCGCCGACAGACAGAAAAAAGTAGCCGTTACTTTGGCCGAAAAAGAAAGTGAAGAATTGTACATCAAACGATTAAGAGCTGCCGAAGGTGAAAAAGACGCTGCCAAACAAAGAGCCGAAGAAATCAATATCGATGCAGAAGCTCACATGATTGCGAGTGAAAAAGAAGCTCAAGCACGGAAAATTTTGGCGGAAGCAAAAGCAAAAGAAGACGCAACTGTTGGACTTTCTGAAGCTCAAGTGATGCACGCCAAAGCCGATGCAAGCGAAAGACAAGGAATTGTTGATGCAGTTATTGTGGAAAAAATGGCTCTTGCAGAAGCAGCCGGAATGAAAGCTAAAGCGGAAGCCTCCAAAGATCTTGGTTTGGCCGAAGCAGAAGTGGTTCGTGAAAAAGCATTGGCGGAAGCTACCGGAATCGAAGAAAAAGCAAATGCAATGAAGAAATTGGACGGCGTTGGAAAAGAACACGAAGAATTCAAATTGCGTTTGAACAAGGAATTGCAGGTGGATTTGGCACACATCAACATCCAAAAAGATATCGCAGATGCTCAAGCAAGTGTGATTGGCGAAGCATTAAAAGCAGCGAAAATTGATATCGTGGGTGGCGAAACCATGTTCTTTGACCAAATCGTTGGACAAATTACAAGAGCAAAAGGTTTCGACAGATTGGTAAACAGTTCTGAAAATATTACCGAAATTAAGGAAGCAATTCTAGGCGATGGAACTTTGGACCAAGGAAATCTTTTGGACAAAATCAAAGGTTTTGCTGATAAATACGGAATCTCTTCGGAAGACATTAAAAACCTGACCGTTTCAGGCTTGCTTCTTGAATTGCAAAGACGAAGCAGTGACGAAAGCGAACAAGGTTTGTTCTCGAATCTAATGTCGATGGCCAAGAATTTCGGCTTGACCGATAAAAAATTAGGCTAAAAACCAATAAATTTTCTCCTGCAAGATTTCGGTCTTGCAGGGAATTTTTCAAGCCTGACACACAAATCATGCTTTTCTATATCAACCACCAACTACATTTTATAGTATGAATGCACTAGAAGGCGGCACTTACGAAATTATACAGAATCGTTTAGAGGCTCAAAAAAAGGATTTAATCGAAAGGTTGAAACAGCTTAACGACGCTCGAAAAGAAGTTTTTGGAAGCATTGAAACCAAACTGATTGCAAACAATAGAATCATTACCGAAAACAACTGCATTTCCAACGATATTGTCAGCATTGGCGATTTGTGCATCTTTGGCTATAACGTTCATTTTGGCCTTCGAACAGAAATCAAGGTCGAAGACGTTTTTAGTATCTATAAATATGAAAACCAAGAATTCAAGCCTCAAAACTTGGATTTGATCAACGATGAAACCTTTCTTTTCGACTTTTTAAATTTATACAAATACTATCGAGATACCGAGTTCAAGAAGTTTTTCATTGCCGGAAATTACCTTCACATGGTTTTTCAATTGAGCGACAGACTTTCCGACATCAAGACCTTCAAATGGCTGATTCGTGATAATAAACTTGAATATATTGACAATCGAAGCGACCACGAATATAAGTTTCCAAAGCAGCATGATTTTCTTTGGCAGGAAACGACCCGAGAAATGCAGAAGTACGGAAAGCATCCTCACGTTTCCATTCTCGATAAGGTTTTTGTAGAAACTGTTGGTGGCACTTTGACCATCAAGATTGAAGACAACACGGCTTCTGGAAAAGGAATTCTGGAAGAAGAAGTACAGCATCCGGATCAAACGCTGGACGATGGAAACTATAAATTTGCCGATCTTGGAAACCTGATCGCCTTGCAAATAAAACCGTTTCAGGAAGACGCTCGTTTTTTTATTTACAACCATAAATTACAGCAGGTTCAAAAGATCGACAGTATCAAAAATGCTGCGATTCTGCTTCCAGATAATCACGGATTGATTTTTTCCAATGGCTACTATCTGCAAACGGGAGAATATAAAATTTTTGAAAACAGTCTCGAAAACCTACTTTTTCAAGAACGGATTGCTTCGCCAAACGGGGAAGATTTCATGTATGTTTTCTACGAAGAAAAATTCGGACAATATGTGTTGATTTCCTATAATTTGATTTCACACGAAGTCAATACTCCCATTATTTGCAACGGATTTACCATCTTGGAGAATGGCGAATTGTGTTATTTCAAATCAGAAAATGAACAGACCAAAAATCACGTAGTACAGATTTGGCAAACGCCATTTGTAAAAGGAGCGATCATTCCATCCGCACATAAAGACAGTTTTATTTATAAAATTGGCAATAAGGATATCGTGAAAGCAATGGCAGATTCCAATTCGATCATCACGCTTTTGAACAAAAATGACGATTATGACGGCTTGTATGTGGATCTGGCAAAGCTTTCGCAAAACATTTTGGACGGCTATTATTGGATTGCCGGAAAGGAAACTTTTGAGCTTCAAATTCCGCTTCTGGAAATAAAAAACACGGCAAACGCCGCCATCGATGAGTTCGAAAAAGTGGTGCAATTGCGTCATCATGCCAAGCAAATTACCGAGCAAACACAGGAAAAAGCCAACAGGCTTTTCAGCACCATAAAATCCTCTCCGTTAGATGATATTGATGTTTTTGTCAGTAATTTGGCGAATTTGAGAATGCTTCGTGGCGAGGTTATCAGCTTGAAAGAAGTTCGATATGTAGAGGTCAGTTTTATTGAAAATCTGGAGAAAGAAATCATCGAGCAAACCGAACGAATTTCGCAACATTGCGTTACATTTCTTTTGGATGAGAAAGCGTTGGAACCTTATCATATCCGTGTCAACAAAAAACAAAATGCCATTGAAAGTATTTCAAAAGTGGCAGAAGGAAAGAAACTAGAGCAGGAAGTCAATCAAATTACGACCGATTTGGAAATGCTGATTGATATTGTTTCTAATTTGAAAATTGAAGATACTTCGCACGCCACACAAATCATCAACACGATTTCGCTGATTTTTGCCACGCTAAATAAAGTCAAGGCCGAAATCAAAAATAGGATGGGTGCTCTTGGCGGAAAAGAGGCTACGGCCGATTTTGCCGCACAGATGAAATTAATCGATCAAAGTATCGTCAATGCGATTGATCGAGCTGACACACCCGATAAAATTGCCGAATCGCTCAACAAAATGTCGGTTCAGCTGGAAGATTTAGAAGCTCGTTTTGCCGATTTCGAGGAGTTTACGGGATTGATTATTGAAAAAAGGGAAGAAATCTACACGGCTTTTGAAGCCAAGAAAAATAGCCTGATCGAAGCCCGAAACAAAAAGGCAATTGCGGTTGAAAATGCTTCCAAGAGAATCTTGAAAAGTGTTGCCACAAAAGCGATGACGTTTAATTCTGCCGAAGAAATCAACGGATATTTTGCTTCTGATTTGATGATTTCTAAATTGCGTGATTTGGTAAAGCAGTTGCACGATTTGGAAGATGTTGGCAAAGCCGAAGCCATTGAAACCGAATTAAAATCGGCCCGTGAAGATGCTTTGCGAAAGTTGAAGGACAAACACGAACTCTATGAAGATGGGGAAAATATCATCCGTTTGGGGAAACATAAATTTGCCGTAAACCGTCAGGCACTTGATTTGACCATCGTTTTCAAAGATGGAAAACTCCACTATCATTTGACCGGAACCGATTTCTATCAACCGTTAACGAGTCAAGTTTTAGATTCGGGAAAAAAATATTGGAACCAGGATTTGATTTCAGAAAATGATCAAATTTACAGAGCTTCCTATTTGGCGTATAAAATTTTCAACAACCATCCGATTGAGAAATTAGAGGCAATGACAGTTGAAAGTTTGCAAAATTTGGTAGCCGATGAAACCTCAAAAAATTATACCGAAGGGTATATCAAAGGTGTTCACGATGCTGATGCTTTGTTGATTTTAAAAGTAATTTTAGAAAAACACCACGCTCTCGGAATGCTTCGATATGATTCTAAAACCAGGGCTTTCGCACAGTTTTTCTGGAATGATTTAGAAACGGAAAAACGGGATATTTTAAATCAAAAGATAAAATCGGCTGGCGAAGTTTTGTCGGTTTTTCCAAATAGTACGGCTTTTGACTACATTCTTTCAGAGATTGAAAGAGAAGTTGAGCTGTTTTTAGAAAAATATGATTTTGCCAAAAATAGTGCTGTCAATCCAGAAAAAATGGCTTTGTATATTTTCGAAGAATTGCGACAGGACGATATTTTTGTTTCGAGCTTGAAGGCGAAACAGCTTTTGGAAGATTTCAAAAAAACGCTTGAAGCAAAAGAAACACAGCTAAAATTCAGACAAGGAATTGAAAAAGTAGTTGATTTTGAAGCAAAAATCCAATTGGCAACACAATGGGTTCTGTCCTTTTTATCAGATGCAAAAACGGCAAATGATTTGGCTTATGCTTTTGAAATTGTGGCATTATTGCTGTTTCCGCACGAAAGCAACGAAAACACAATTACCATCGAAGCTGATGTTTTGATTGGAGGTTTATCTGGTTCTCATCCGACTATTTCAGAAGGCAATTTTGAGTTCAATTACCATCAATTTATGGAATTGATGGAGAACTATTTTGAAATAGATGTTCCCGGTTTTGAAAAATTTAGAAACGAAAGGCATCAGCTGACAATTCAATTGAAAGACGATTTGCGTTTGAACGAATTTGAGCCGAAAGTCCTCACTTCTTTTGTTCGAAATAAATTAATCGACCAAGTTTATTTGCCATTGTTTGGAGATAATCTTGCCAAGCAACTAGGAAGTGCTGGCGAAAACAGAAGAACCGACCGTTCGGGAATGTTGCTTTTGGTGTCGCCTCCGGGTTATGGAAAAACAACCTTGATGGAATATTTGGCGAATCGATTGGGATTGGTTTTCATGAAGATAAACGGTCCGGCAATTGGCCACGAAATCACTTCGGTTGATCCGGAATCGGCTACAAATTCGGCTGCAAGAGAAGAGTTGAAAAAGCTGAATTTGGCTTTGGAAATGGGAAATAATGTGATGCTGTATTTGGATGATATCCAGCATTGTAATCCAGAATTATTGCAAAAATTCATTTCGCTTGCCGATGGAACCCGAAAAATTGAAGGTGTTTTCAACGGAAATCCGAAAACGTATGATATGAAATCGAAGAAATTTTGTGTCGTAATGGCTGGAAATCCTTATACAGAAACTGGCGAGAAATTCCGAATTCCAGATATGTTAGCCAACAGGGCTGATATTTATAATTTGGGAGACGTTATCGGAAACACAAGTTCGCTATTTGAATTGAGCTTGATTGAAAACGCCTTGACCTCGAATCCGCTGTTGACGCAATTGGCTTCTAAATCGTATGATGATTTGTACCCGTTGATTGAAATGGCTTCGAGCGGAAAAAGAGACGGTTTTGATTTGAAAGGAAATCATTCCAAACAAGATATCGAGTCCTATTTGGCTATTTTGGACAAAGTCATCAAGGTTCGAAATGTAGTTTTGCAGGCCAATTCGGCTTATATCGCTTCGGCGGCGATGGAAGATGTCTATCGTGTGGAACCGCCATTTCGATTGCAAGGTTCCTATCGCGATATGAATAAATTGGTTTCCAAAATTGTTCCGATGATGAACGATGCCGAGATACAGACCCTTTTGCTTTCGCATTATCAAAACGAAACCCAAACGTTGACGAATGCAGCCGAAGCCAATCTTTTGAAATTTAAGGAAATGACCAAGATGCTTTCGGAAGATGAAGCTTCAAGATGGGAAGATATTAAAACCACTTTCGTGAAAAACAATAAGCTTAAAGCTTTTGGCGACAGCAATAATATGGCACAAGTGTTATCGCAAATGACTGAATTTACGAATCATATTGAAGGTATAAAAGAAATTTTGAGATTGGGTTTGGAGAAATAAACTTTTAAAATTTCGCATCACTATTAAAAGACACGAATTTCACTAATTCATTCGTGAAGATTAGTGAAATTCTTGTCTAAATCTTTTAAAAACATTTGTGTCCAGAGGTGAAACTGTTTCGAGTGGCACTATTTAACTATTCATCAATTCCTGAAAAACATCTACAAATTGGCCTAGATGGAAACCATCCATCAAGCCATGATGAACGTGGATTGACATTGCCATTGTTCGTTTTCCGTTTTCGTGAACCATCATCTTTCCGAAGGAAATTTTCGGACAACTGTCAGGAAAAGTAAAGCTTCGGGCATGTGAAAGTGAGGTGAAATTTAACCAAGGGATTGCCGAAAAATGAATCAGATTGTCATCGTTAAAAGTTCTAGTAAAAAGTCCGGTCGTGTTTCTGACTCTTTCAATTTCGGTCAAAGCAATAGTGTTAAATATTTGAAAATCTGGATTGTATTCAACCAATGAAAAGCCGAATGAACCGTCTTCTCGACTGATAGTTGCTGAAGCATTGACTTTATCATAAACAAAAATTTTATCCTTTTCAATCCTGTAACGGAAACATTCAATTGAATTTATGGCAACGAGTGTTTTATGCAAATAATAAATAAAAAAAGAAGCATTCAAACTTTTTGCAGTTTGATAGGCTTTGGTGCAATCAATCTGAACAGTTGCTCCAAAAAAAGGCTCTTCAAATTTTCTGAAAAAATCAAAATGTTCTTTTCTTGGCCAATTGGCAATGTCTAAAAGGGTTTTCATTATGCTGATAAGGGAATATTAATCTATAAAATCATCTTGGAATTTTCGAAGCACGTATTTTTTTTCCTTCGTATCATAATAACCAAGAATATAATGGTCTTTGAATTTGAAAGTAGATGCGAGTGAAATATCTTTTTTCTGGTCTAAAAATTGGGCGACATAATCGGTTGCTAAAATCTCCTGTTCTTTCTTGAAGTATTGCGATTTTGGGTCGAGATGGGTTTCAAAATAATTCACCTGAAGACTTCCTCCCTCCATAAAGTCGTCCATAAAAACGGTCGAACCTCCAGAAGCCACAGTTCCAACGCCACTTGCAATTCCTAAAAGAATGCCACCAGTTGAAGCAACATCGCGTATTCCACCAATGGTAATAAAAGAGTTGTATTGTGCCTCATACACAGAAATACCGATGTTAGATTCTTCAAGTCTTTCCAGAAATTTTTTGGTGTTTTTAAATTCTCTCTGTCTTTGTTTTCCAGTTTGGCTAAACAATGGTGAATTTTTATGAGCGATTATTTCATCTTTCGAAGTGGTAAAAGAATTTAGCAATTCGCCCGAATCATAGTTTTTTACAGCAATAAGCAATTCGTTTTTATTGACTTTCAACTGATATAATTTGCCATTACTTAAATAAGAATTTGATTTTCCGGCACCACTTTTTAGTGTTTCCTGTGCTATTTTCTTTTCCTCTAGTTTATAGTTTTCAAGATTGATTTCGAAGATTTGCGTTTCGGAAACAGTATGGTCAAAAGTGAGGATGATTTTATCGTCCAAAACATAAAACTTTGCTTTAGAAGTGGCATAAACCAAAGAATTCAACTCGTCGATTTCGATCTTTTCAAGGGGATTTTCATCAAAAACAGACCAAAGTTTCATCGGATTATTTTTGGCATTGACAATTTTGAATTCAGAGAAATCAAGGAATTTTTCTTTCATCTTGCCATCTTGAAAGACGTAGAGTTTCAGTTCGTCTTCGGTTTTGGAAACCGTCATGATATAGAACGAATTGTTCTCACTGAAACTGCTCAGAATATGCTCTTTTTCAAACGGAATTTCAAATAGATTTTCAGCAGTTTTTCGGGTTTTTAAATCAAAAGAGATGGATTTTATTTTTTTGAAATTATTTTCAATCCAATAAATTTCGGGAGTTCCTTCTTCATTAAAGCTATATCCTGCTATTTGCTCAAAATCCTTGTCAGGACGATTGATACTCAGGCTGTCCTTGAAGAAAATAAAACTGTTGTATTTGATTGCAGTGAGTTTATCCTTGTCAGAAGCAAAAACAAAAACTTCATTATTGTTGGCGTTTACCGCATGCAGAGCCCTGTGGTTGCTGGATGCTTTTTTTAAATCTAAATCAATGGAAGTCAATAAAGTTTGTCCGAAAGATAAATTTGCAAAGGAAAGTGTAAGAAACGCAAAAAGTAATTTTTTCATGGGGTCTTTATTTTTAAAGTGATGCTCAAAAACAATACCGCAAGTTTTAAAAACTGGAATTACGGACTATTTTAACTTACAGCAAGAAAGGCAGAACTTCAGTAATTTTTTCAACGGTTCTAAAGTTATTATGCTTCACTTCATGGTCGATTTTTTCGTGGGCCCAAGTTGTGTGAAACGGAATATGAACGGCGTGACCTCCAATTCCTAAAACCGGCAAAACATCTGATTTCAAGGAATTTCCAATCATAAAAAACTCGTCAGGCTGTATTTCCAGACGTTTTAATAAATCGTGGTAATCTTTTTCCTGCTTGTCTGACATCACTTCAATATGGTGGAAATAATGCCCCAAACCTGAATTGTGCAATTTTCTTCTTTGGTCCAATAAATCTCCTTTTGTAGCCACAACCAATTTGTATTTTCCGTGTAA
The DNA here is from genome assembly GCF_031456785.1 of Flavobacterium arsenatis. Lineage (NCBI taxonomy): Bacteria > Pseudomonadati > Bacteroidota > Flavobacteriia > Flavobacteriales > Flavobacteriaceae > Flavobacterium > Flavobacterium arsenatis. Next base: position 329,883 of record NZ_JAVDVI010000002.1, on the reverse strand, counting down.
GGCTTGCAAAGTTTCTTCCACTCCGTCTAATAATTCAATTGGTCTTTGCAATAATTCTTTTCCGTAATCCAAAATTTTATCTACAACCTGGATGCTAATTGTCTTGTTAGAGATTGTCATCGCCGCTTCAATCATCGAAAGAATATAGCCTTTGATTCCGTAACCGTACAAAGGCAAATTTTGGATTTCGGTTTTAAAAAGTTCTTGCGACAAACCTTGGTGCGACAAATAATCGGCCATCAAGCCACAGAATTTTTCTTCTGTTTCCTGAAAATAAGGCTCGTTCACGAATAGCGTGTCGTCAGCGTCGAAAGCGATTACTTTTATGTTCATACTTTATTTTTTTAAACACAAATTTCACGAATTTACACAAAATCTTTGAAAAATTAATTCGTGAAAATTCGTGAAATTCGTGTTTGTTTTTAATTTATAGTTTCCTCAAGTAGATTTAAAAACCCTTTCAGAGTTTAAAACCCTGAAAGGGTTCCCATTCCAATTCTTAATTTATTGTTTCCCCATTCCCAGCTTCAGCATCAGGATTCACAAAAACCAATTTCCCTTCCGCATTTGTAGTCATCAAAATCATCCCTTGGCTTTCCACACCACGTAAAGCTCTTGGAGCAAGATTCACTAAAACCGTAACTTTTCTTCCTACAATTTCTTCTGGAGAAAAACTTTCTGCAATTCCAGAAACAATGGTTCTGACATCAATTCCAGTATCCACTTTCAAGACTAAAAGCTTGTTTGCTTTTGGCATTTTCTCCGCTTCCAAGATGGTTCCAACACGCAAATCCATTTTTGCAAAATCATCATATTGAATCAAATCTTTCTGCGGTTCTAGTTTTTTATTCTCGGCTTTGTTGGCTGTTTTTGTAGCTTCCAATTTGTCTATCTGCTTTTGAATTTCCTCGTCTTCAATTTTTGCGAAAAGCAATTCTGCCTCTCCAATTTTGTGGCCAGCTTTTGTCAAATTCCAATCTTCAAATTCCAAATTCCAATTGTTTGGTTCGATATTTAAAATTTTAGCCAATTTTTTAGAGGTAAATGGCAAGAATGGTTCGGATAAAGTCGCTAAAGCCGATGCAATCTGCAAAGCAACAAACATCTGCGTTTTCACTCTTTCCGGATTGTCTTTTATCACTTTCCAAGGCTCTTCATCTGCCAAATATTTATTTCCTAAACGTGCCACATTCATCATTTCGCCTAAAGCTTCTCGGAATCTGTAACGTTCCACAGAACTTGCAATTACTGCTGGATACGCTTTCAATTCAGCCAAAGTAGCTTCGTCAACTTCAGAGAATTCGTTTGGTTCAGGAACAATTCCGTCATAATATTTGTTCGTCAAAACCACAACACGGTTGATGAAATTACCAAAAATAGCCACCAATTCATTATTATTTCTCGCCTGGAAATCCTTCCAAGTAAAATCATTGTCCTTCGTTTCCGGAGCATTCGACGTCAAAGCATAACGCAAAACATCCTGCTTATCCGGAAAATCTTCCAAATATTCATGCAGCCAAACTGCCCAGTTTTTTGAAGTAGAAAGTTTGTTTCCTTCTAAATTCAAGAACTCGTTTGCAGGAACGTTGTCTGGCAAAATATAACTTCCTTCCGCTTTCAACATCGCCGGAAAAATGATACAGTGAAAAACAATATTGTCTTTCCCGATAAAATGAACCAGCTTCGTATCTTGGGATTTCCAATACGGTTCCCAATCTTTTCCTTCTCTCAAAGCCCATTCTTTCGTAGAAGAAATGTAGCCAATTGGTGCGTCAAACCACACATATAATTTCTTTCCCTCGGCACCTTCAACCGGAACATCAATTCCCCAATCCAGATCTCTGGTAACGGCACGAGGCTCCAAACCACCATCAATCCATGATTTTACCTGACCATATACATTTGGTTTCCAGTCGTTTTTATGTCCAACTAAAATCCATTCTCTCAAGAAATCTTCATATCGGTCCAAAGGCAAAAACCAGTGTTTCGTAGATTTCAAAATCGGTGTTTCTCCCGTAATGGTTGATTTTGGGTTAATCAAATCAGTCGCATTCAATGTCGAACCGCATCTTTCACATTGATCGCCATAAGCTTCTTCGTTACCGCATTTTGGGCAAGTTCCAATCACAAAACGGTCGGCCAAAAACTGATCTGCTTTTGCATCATACAATTGTTCGGTTGTTTCTTCGATAAAATCGCCATTGTCATACAATTTTCTGAAAAACTCAGAAGCCGTATCGTGGTGGATTTTTGCCGAAGTACGCGAATAATTATCAAAAGAAATTCCAAAATCTTCAAACGATTTTCTAATGATTCCGTCATATTTATCAATCACTTCCTGAGGCGTGATGCCCTCTTTTTTCGCCTTCATCGAAATCGCCACACCGTGTTCATCGCTTCCGCAAATAAACGCCACATCCTTTCCCTGCAACCTCAAATAGCGTGAATAAATATCAGACGGAACATAAACTCCCGCCAAATGTCCAATGTGAATCGGACCGTTTGTATAAGGCAAAGCTGCCGTAATCGTATATCTTTTTGGATTCTGTATCATGAATTTCTTTAATAAGACTGCAAAAATAATCTATTGTGGCTGAAATACCTAAAATGCAATTTATTATTAGGAGCGAATCGTCAGTCTTTTATCAGCAATCCATTTTCCCGCTGCCTTTCCAAAGCTTTTGTCTCGTTAAAGAAACGAGACAAAAGGCTTTTCCCTAACATCGGGGCTAATTGAAAAACTAAGGGCATTTTTGTAAACTTTCCGACCATTGCGTGAAAATTGTTGCTAGAAAACCGCTGAATCAGAGATTTTCGAAATCATTTTTAATCTGTGAATCTGTGGCAAAAAAGAATCAGATCCAAAAAAAATAAAACTTATCTTTGCCTTAAAGAATTCAAGTTATGGCAAAAGGACCCGAAAAAAACACAAAAAATAAGGCTTTGCATACCAAATTACTAAACCGAAAAAAGACAAAACTCCAAGAAGAAAAAAGAGAAAAAGCATTACGAATGAAAGCTTTGGTTGCCAAGATGAATCGGCAAAAGAATAACGGAGAATCTGAAATTACATAAAAGGTATTGAATTTGGTTCCTAAATTAGAACCAATGTAAATTGAGCTTTCAGCATACAAAAAGCAGTCTAAATAAATAATTCCTTCAAATATATTTTGCAATCTTTGAACAGAAAAAAGAAGCATTATGAGTAAAACAAAATTAACCGTTACAAAAAACGGATTTATAAAAATTGACGGCGATTTCGAAATTGTAGACCAAGAAGGAAACGTATATGATTTACAAGGTAGAACTGCTCTAGGGCTTTGCCGTTGCGGATTATCGGCAAACAAACCTTTTTGCGATGGTGCACACCGAAATGGTTTTGAACATGATGCAGCTGCATTTGATTTGCCACCGATGAAAACAAAATAGGACAGTTTGCATTTTATACAGAAAGCTACATTTTAAGAATGTGGCTTTTTTTGTTTTTAGCCACAAGTTAAATCCAAAAAATATTTTGTTGCTCAACTATTTAATAGAAATTTGCATATACTTTAGAATTTGAGAAAAATGGAATTCGGAAAAATAATAGTTTCAGAAACAGCAATGAACAGCGAGAATCCGCACGATGTGATTCTTTCCAATATTTCCATCATCAATTTAATGCGGGAAGAAGGAGTCAACGACGATTTGATTCACGAAGATGCCTTGATGAGCTATTATCTGGATTATTATTGGACACAACTTTCAGATGGAAACTTTGCACAATTCGTCCACAAATCAGGTTGGGACAAAGAACTGAACGAACTCATCGAAGAAGGTTTGGCTTTAATAGGTGCCGAAAAACATTTGGAATTATTCCAACAGCAATCCAAAAAAGTAAAGCTGATGAGTAGCGTCAAACTCAATAAATTCTTGAAAGGAAAATTAGAAGGTGTGAATCCAGTTAGAGATGCTTTAAACAGCGATACTTTTTTTGAATTAGAAGAAAATCTTATCACGCTAAATGCAGATTTCCTAAAATCACATCCTGATTTTGAAGTGCTTTCTGTGGATGAAATTTTCGAAACTTTAGAAGAATTTGTGGGCCACGAAATAAAAAGAGTTTAATTTATTTGGCAGAATTTTTACAGCAAGAAGTGCTACTTTTATTAAATTTACGTTCTAACGATAATGTAATTAAACAAAAACAAATGGCTATAAAAAAGATATTCCTACTTCTTTTATTTTTGAATCTTAATAGCTTTGTATTTTCTCAAACCAAACTCACTATGCCCGAATATTTAAAAAAGGGAGACACCGTCGGCATCCTTGCCACAGCCCGAAAAATTGATTTAGTAACGCTTCAACCTGCAATCAAATTATTGGAAAGTTGGGGACTCAAAGTCGTTATCGGAAAAACCATCGGAAAGGAACAAAATCAACTCGCTGGAGCCGATTGGCAACGAGCAACTGACTTTCAGGAAATGCTCGATAATCCTAACATCAAAGCCATTTGGGCTGCGAAAGGAGGTTACGGAACGGTGAGAATTGTGGACAGGATCGATTTTACCAATTTCAAGAAAAAACCAAAATGGATCATCGGTTTCAGTGATGTTACGGTTTTGCACAGCCACATCAATAATATGAACATCGGAACGATACATGCTCTTATGGCGATTAGTGTGAAAACTGCTACTCCAGAAGCAATTGCTACTTTTAAAAAGGCTTTGTTCGGAGAAAAACTCGCATACCATATTCCGCATCATGCTTTCAACAAAGACGGAAAAGCAACTGGCGAATTGGTTGGCGGAAATCTTTCGGTTTTATACAGCATTCAAGGTTCGGAATCAGCAGTTGACATGAAAGGAAAAATTCTTTTCTTGGAAGATTTAGACGAATATCTATACCATATTGACAGAATGATGATGAACCTGAAACGTAATGGTTCGTTAAAAGACCTCAAAGGAATCATCATCGGGGGAATGACTTCTATGAATGATAATGACATTCCGTGGGGTCATGATTCGCTTGAAATCATCCAAGACATTGTAAAAGATTTGAAAATTCCGATAGTTTATAACTTTCCAGCCGGTCACATCAAAGATAATCGTGCTTTAATTTTAGGAAAAAGTGTGACATTAAATGTAAATGAAAAAGAATCTGTTTTAATTTTTGAGTAATGGCTGAACACAACGAACTCGGAAAATTGGGTGAGGAAATGGCCGTTGAATTCCTCGAAAAAGCAGGCTATGAAATCCTTGAAACCAACTGGGTTTTTCAAAAAGCAGAAGTTGATATTATTGCCAGAAAAGACCAAACCGTTGCTATTGTTGAGGTGAAGACACGTTCGAGTATCGATTTTGGATTGCCCCAGGAATTTGTTAAACCTAAAAAAATCCAATTGTTAGTTAAAGCGGTAAACGAATATATCACAATAAATGATATGGATGTTGAGGTACGTTTTGATATTATTGCCATTCACAAAACCGCTAATGAGTTTGTTATAGAACACCTTGAAAGCGCTTTTTATCACTTTTAATGTAAAAAAATGTGGTTAAATTTGTAACAAATTGTATTTAAATATATATTTGCAAAACCTAATCAAAAATTTAAAATATGAAAACTGTTTCTTCAATAGTAGAAAATTATATCAAAACAAAACCATTTTTGTTAAGTGCATTGTCTCAAGGAATCATTAATTTGACTTCTTTGGCAAGAAATATTATGACTGAATTAGATGTAGAGCTTGGAAAAGAAGTGAAACAAGGTGCTGTTGTGATGGCTCTTAAACGACTTTCTGATGATTTAGATTTTAGAGTAAATCATAAAATTTCCAAGGTTTTAAAAAATATTGGAGAAATCACAGTTCGTTCTTCGTTAGTTGATTATAACTTCGGAGTTTCTGAAACTATTTTGAATAGTCAGGCCGAATTGATTTCTGAAATCAACAAATACCCAGACATTTTTTATACGTCGTCAAGAGGTGTAAACGAAACCAATATCGTGATCAGCGAAAGTGTTGCCTACTTGGTAGACAAGCATTTTGCTGGCGAAAAATTATTGGAAAAAACCGATAATCTAGCTTCTATCACTATTAAACTTCCAAAAGAAAATGTTTCTACACCAGGAGTTTATTATTTTATTTTCCAACGTTTGGCTTGGGAAGGAATCATCATCAACGAAGTAATTTCTACTTCTTATGAATTTACGATTTTCGTGGGAGATGATAAAGTGGATGTTGCTTTCAAAGTGATTAAAGATTTGAAGAATTTGTAATTTCTATGAAACTATCTCTTTTCATAATTATTTTTGTATGTCTGGGTTGTTCTAAAAATGTTTATCAAATAGATAAAAATGCAAAATTAGAACCTCAATTTAGCTTGGATGCCACTCAATTTTCTAATGAAGATGTTATTATTAGATCCTGTATGAAATTGGAAAAAGTAGTTTTTTTGAGTGACCACAAAAGCAATGAAGAAGAAATCAAAACGAAAAAAGAGAGTATTCAAAAATAAATCAAAATTATAAGCATAAAAAAGCGTCTTGATGATTCAAGACGCTTTTTTAGTTTAAAGCATTTCCATCAATTCCAACGCTTTCCTGACCGATTTCACATTCTCAAAAGTAAGCAACAATCGCAAGCCGTTTGGTGTTTGTTTTTCCTTCATTTTTCCTAAAGTTTGGTGTTTTTGCACAAACTGCAAAACCTTATGAAAACTATTGGATTGGTAATAATCCGATTGTTGGTCCGAAACAAAATAAGCAATCATTTTGCCTTGCTTCATAATCAGTTTTTCAATACCGAATTTCGTGGCAATCCATTTAATTTTGATGCTGTTCAATAACGAAACTGCCTGTTTTGGCAATGGTCCGAAACGGTCAATCAGTTTCTTTTCATAAGCCAATAGCGTTTCTTCGTCCTTAATCAAACTCAATTCGTTATAAAGATTCAGCCTTTCCGAAATATTGTTGATGTATTCGTCTGGAAACAATAATTCGAAATCGGTATCAATCTGGATGTCTTTCACAAACTCTTTTTCTACCGTTTCATCCTCAGGATACAAATCCTTGAATTCATTTTCCTTTAATTCCTCAATGGCTTCGTTCATGATTTTCTGATAGGTTTCAAAACCAATCTCATTGATGAAACCACTTTGTTCGCCACCAAGCAAATCTCCAGCTCCACGGATTTCCAAATCCTTCATCGCGATATTGAAACCGCTTCCAAGTTCGCTAAATTGTTCCAAAGCTTGGATTCGTTTTCGAGCATCATCGGTCATGGCCGAATAAGGCGGACAAATAAAATAGCAAAACGCCTTCTTGTTGCTTCTTCCAACACGGCCTCGCATCTGATGCAAATCTGAAAGTCCGAAATTATTAGCATTGTTGATGAAAATGGTGTTCGCATTCGGAACGTCCAATCCACTTTCAATAATAGTTGTGGCAACCAAAACATCAAATTCACCGTTCATGAAAGCCAGCATCAATTCTTCTAGTTTCTTCCCGTCCATTTGTCCGTGACCTATTCCAACACGGGCTCCAGGAACCAAACGTTGAATCATTCCCGCCACTTCCTTGATGTTTTCAATTCGATTATTGATGAAGAAAACCTGTCCGTTTCGTTGAACTTCATACGAAATCGCATCACGGATCAATTCTTCATTAAATCCAACCACATTTGTTTCAATAGGATAACGATTCGGTGGAGGAGTAGTGATAACCGATAAATCCCTCGCCGCCATCAATGAAAATTGCAACGTTCTCGGAATTGGAGTTGCAGTCAACGTCAACGTATCAACATTGGCAGAAATCGTCTTTAATTTATCTTTTACGTTTACACCGAATTTCTGTTCCTCATCAATAATCAATAAACCTAAATCTTTGAAAACAACATTCTTATTGACCAATTGATGTGTTCCGATGACAATATCCAATTTTCCTTCGGCAAGTTCTTTTAAAGTTTCGGTTTTTTCTTTGGCAGTTCTAAAACGGTTCAAATAACCAATAGTCACAGGCATTTCCTTCAAACGTTCAGAAAAAGTCCTAAAATGTTGATATGCCAAAATAGTGGTCGGAACCAAAACTGCAACTTGTTTTCCGTTATCAACAGCTTTAAATGCGGCGCGAATTGCAACCTCAGTTTTTCCGAAACCAACATCTCCACAAACCAATCGGTCCATCGGTCGATCGCTTTCCATATCGGCTTTTACGTCTTGTGTAGAGGTAATTTGGTCGGGTGTATCTTCATAGATAAACGAACTTTCGAGTTCCATTTGCAGGTAACTGTCGGGTTTGTATTGAAAGCCTTTTTCGAGTCTTCGTTTTGCGTAAAGTTGTATTAAATTGAAGGCAATATGTTTTACTCGTGCCTTTGTTTTTTGTTTTAAAATCTTCCAGGCGTTCGAGCCTAGCTTGTATATTTTAGGTGGCGTTCCGTCTTTTCCGTTGAATTTAGAAATTTTGTGAAGCGAGTGAATACTCACATATACAATATCATTATCAGCATACACCAATTTAATGGCTTCCTGCGTTTTCCCTTCTACTTGAATTTTTTGCAAACCTCCAAAACGCCCGATTCCATGATCAATATGCGTCACATAATCGCCAACAGAAAGTGTGTTCAGTTCCTTTAAAGTAATGGTCTGTTTCTTCGAATAGCCGTTCTTGATGCTGAATTTATGATAACGTTCAAAAATCTGATGGTCGGTATAACAGGCAATCTGCAATTCCTCATCAATAAAACCTTCATAAAGAGGCAAAACTATTGTTTCGTAACGTTTCGCAATACTTTCAAAATTCACTTCATCCAAACTTTCAAAAATATCGTGGAAACGTTTCGCTTGTTGCTCGTTTGAACAAAACAGGAAATTTTTGATGCCGTTGGAATGGTTGTCGTTCAAGTTATTCAACAACAAATCAAACTGCTTGTTGAACGAAGGTTGAGGTTGTATATGAAATTCAAAGGATTTCTGGGTTTTGAAAATCGCTTTCGAAGCCAATTCGACTACCGTAAAATCCAATGCTTTTTTGATAAACGAAGCTTGGTTCAGAAACAATAATTCAGGTTCAGAATGTTTGATTTCTTTCGATAATTTCTCAAAAGCAACTCCAGCCTTTTCAAACAATTTGTCCAATTTACTGAACAAACCTTCGGTATTGCTGATAAAAAGAACTGTTTTCGGATTGATGTATTCCAAGAAACTTTCTCGATCTTCCTGAAAGAATTTATTTTCAACATTTGGAATGATGCTGATTTTCTTCTGCTTTTCGATGGAAAGTTGCGTTTCAACATCAAAACTTCGGATGCTATCGACTTCATTTCCAAAGAATTCAATTCGATACGGATTGTCATTCGAAAACGAAAAAACATCTATGATTCCACCACGAACCGAAAATTCTCCGGGTTCTGTAATAAAATCGACACGCTTGAATTCATATTCAAACAAAACTTCGTTGATGAAATCAATCGAAATCTGGTCGCCAACCGACACTTTCAAGGTGTTCTTGTCGAGTTCCTTTTTCGTAACCACTTTCTCAAAAATAGCTTCAGGATAAGTAACTATTATGGCAGGTTTTTTTCTAGAATTGATGCGGTTCAAAACCTCCGCTCGAAGCAAGATATTGGCATTGTCCACATCATCAATTTGATACGGATTTCGGTACGAACCCGGATAAAACAACACATCTTCATCGTTTATCAGCTGCTCCAAATCGTTCAAATAATAAGCCGCTTCTTCCTTGTCGTTCAAAATCAACAGATAAGGATTCTCCGATTTTGTAAAAAGTGACTTTACAACAAAAGACAACGACGAACCAATCAATCCTTTCAAATGGATTTTTTGTTCGCGAATTTCCAAATTTTCCGCAATCTGGTTGATTTTTGGAGATTTGTCGTAGCGGTTTTGTAAGGATGTAGATGCTTTACTCAATTTCTCGGCAATGTTTTGTTAATCGGAGACGAAGGAATCGCCCTTGTAGTGTCCAGCATTCGAATCATATCCGATTCTCCTTGTTCCATCGGGATTTTATCTTTCCTCACAATTTCCTCAAACTGTAATTGCAGTGAAGCCAGGGCCGTGTTGATTTCAGGAATCAAGACCACCACTTTTTCTGCCGGAACATTGTCCAGATTCATATATAAATCCAATGAATTGATTTGAGTGGTCAAAATAGCAATCCTGCTTTTCACCTGTGGATTCGCAAACTTAATTGGAATATTATTGTTCAAATCCCTCACTTTTTTCGACAAGGTTTTCGATTTTTTCTTGAAAGCACCAATCGAGCTTTTAGGTTTCTGCTTGATTTCTGTCAGGAAGTTTCGCCATTCGCTCCAATTGCTCAACCACGTCTGCGTTTCGCCATTCATCTGCCTCTCGCTAAAACTCCAATTTTTATTGATAGTTTCAAAAACCTTCTCCCTTTTCTCCAGATTTTTCAATCGAGCCGTTTCGCGTTTTGCATCATCATCCTGACACGAAACCCCGATAACCAACAGAAAAAGAATATAATAAACCTTAATTTTCATCCGTAAAATTTTAGATGCACAAAGTTAAAGATGAATTCCCAATTATAAGCCGTCTATTAAGAATTATTAACGAATGTTATTCTTGTTTTCAGGAGCTCAAATTTAGGCTTCTTTTAATCCATTTTCCTGCTGGATGCAAATATCTTTTGTTCCGAACCCCGGAACAAAAGGATATTTTGCAACCATCAGGGCTATGATAAAAACTTTAGGCTTCTATTAATCCTTTTGAAAAGCAGCACTTATCTAACCAAATCTGTTATATTTATAAAAATCTTTCAAAAAACAAATTCCATAAAGAGGATATTTTGCGAAAACGTTATCTTTGCCACACTAAACAACACCTCAAATGAGTACTAAAATATTAATTATCGGAGCCTGTGGCCAAATAGGAACCGAACTTACCCAAAAGCTTCGCAGTATCTACGGAATCGAAAACGTAATTGCCTCCGATATTAGAAAACTAAATACCGATGTAGTCAATTCAGGACCTTTCGAAGTCGTAAACGCTTTGGATTTCAACCAAATTGAAAACCTTGTAGAAAAGCACCACATTACAGATGTATATCTTATGGCCGCTTTACTATCGGCAACAGCCGAAAAAAATCCTGCCTTTGCTTGGGATTTGAATATGAATTCACTTTTCCATGTCTTGAATTTGGCAAAAGCCGGAAAGATTCAAAAGATATTCTGGCCTTCAAGTATTGCTGTTTTCGGACCCACAACTCCAAAAGAAGATACGCCTCAATACACCATCATGGAACCTTCAACGGTTTACGGAATCAGCAAACAATCGGGCGAAAGATGGTGTGAATACTACCATAATATCTTTGGTGTAGATGTAAGAAGCATCCGTTATCCGGGATTAATCAGCTGGTCATCGCCTCCTGGTGGTGGCACTACAGATTATGCCGTAGAAATCTACCACAAAGCATTAAGCGAAAAAAAATACGAATGTTTCCTTTCGTCTGAAACCAAAATGCCAATGATGTATATGGACGATGCCATCAATGCAACCATAAAAATCATGCAAGCTCCAAAGGAAGAAATTAAGATTCGTTCGTCTTATAATTTGGCGGCTATGAGTTTCACTCCAACTGAAATTGCCAACGAAATCCAGAAGCACATACCAGAATTTACGATTACTTACAATCCAGACTTCCGTCAGAAAATAGCCGACAGTTGGCCAGCAAGCATCGACGACAGCAGTGCCAGAAGAGATTGGGGCTGGAAACACGAATTCGATTTAGATTCAATGACAGTAGATATGCTGGAGCACTTGTCCTAAAAATATTAAAAATAAAAACGCCATTCAATTTGAATGGCGTTTTCGCTTCAACTAAACCAATTAAAAAATATTATTGCTGAACGATTGGATCTCTCAATGATTCTAAAACTTCAACTACATCGCCAATCAAAGCTGGGTCTGTAACGCCATTCAAGCCTGCCGCTGCTCCAACATATCCAATGAATTTGTCATAATTGGCATCTGTGGCTTTGGCTCCCATTCTTGGATTTTGAGCAGGATCGTGTGCCGCAACCATTCCTAAACCGGAATAGGTGTTGGTGGCTCCTCCACCTGTATTGGCAGAAAAGAAATCGGTAAGGTTTTTACTTAAAATAGCAACATTTGTAGTATTCTGGTCTGGACCAAAAACTTCTCCAGCTATTGGAGCAAAATGAGCACCTAGATTACCATTGACTCCTGCCACGATATCAGATACAATCAATACAATCGTAGAATCCACTACAGAACGATAGCTCAAACGACCTTGCTCGATCATTTGTCCGGGATTGTTGGGATCGGCTACTCTGGCTGTCCCTCCTAATTTTTGATACAGTGTTGGCTCTACTGGTGGAGCTGTAACATCGTCATCGCCACACGAAACCATAAAGGCTCCGGCTCCGATTGTCATTGCACAAAGTGCGATTCTTGAAATCTTTTTCATAATAAAGGGTTTTATAGTTAATTAAAAATCTTTTTTATTCCTCTGGAAAATTTATATTTGAAACTGCTTTCGTCCATAACCGGACAAACTTGTTTTGAGGCTATGTTCACTGGAATTACCAATCTTTCGGCCTTGTAGTTTCCTTTTCCCATCAGTTCATTGAAAACTTTTTCTGAATTGGCAATCTTGATGTCATGGTAATAAACCAAGACATTTTTTTCTGGAAAGAACTTCGGATTTTTTACTCCTGCAATGCTTTTCATGTTCCTGTGAATTTCTTTTGCCTTGATGGAATCTATGGGTTCTTTAAAATCAATACGGCTTATTTGGAGTGTTTGGTTGTCGTATTGGGCAGGTTTTGCTGTCACAATATGAACTACCAAAATCGTAAAAAGAATTAGGAAAACGACAATGATGCTTCCTGTTGCTATTTTTATACCTCTGTGAATTTTCATAGTCTTTGAGTTTTGTGGTTTTATGCATTTACGAACCAAGACGCGTTATGGTTTTTTAAAAAAAGGAAAAAATGACAAGAAGTGTTTATTTATATTTTTTCTAAATAGAAGTGATTGAGGTTTCTATGTTTTATAAAGCAAAAAACTCCAAACAAATGAATGCTTGGAGTTTTAAAATCTTGATGCAACTGTTTTTATTTTTTAGCTTTAATCTTTTCTATTAATGTATCATCGGACTTGGTTTTTAGTTGTATGACCTCGTCTGCGGTATCATTTGGAATGGTGATTGAAAGTACATAATGGGCAATTTTCCATTTGCCGTTTTCTTTTTTAAGGACACCTGAACCACGGCATATTTTCATTTGAGTGTCCAAAAGCTCATCGAACCAGGCTATTTTTTTGTCTTTCGAAAGGAAAATATTTCGTTGAATAGAAGTAAAATTCCAAGCTTTGCCTTTGTCGAAATAAGGTTTTGAATAGTTTTTGAAAGCTTCCTTGTTCCAGTTTTCGGTAGCATCGGTGCCGATGAAGATGGCATCGTCGGTCATTAATGAAAAGTAGGTGTCGAATTGAGTTTCGGCGGCAGCCTTATGCCAATCGTCTAGGGTTTTGCCAATTGCTTTCTTGTCGGCTGGAGCTGCTTGATAGGTTTTGCAGGATGCAAATGTCAAGATCAGAAATAGAAATGTGAAAACTCTTTTCATAGTGTTACTTTTCTACGAAAATAAGGAATTTTGATTGGTTTTGGACTAAGAGATTTATTTTGGAACTACTGTTTCCATTGGCGAAGCTAGCCCCGACATGAGTGGAAAGCTCTCCTTGTCCCAGGGTTTGGGACAAGGAGACTTGGAACGTTGGCGGGATTAGCTCCTTAAAAAAATGGACTAGGAAACATTTGAATCGGATACTTTTATAAGTTCGAGCATTGGGTTGTGTAGTGCTGCATCTTTATGAGGATCTAGCGTTTCGTCGTGTTGTGAAATGTCGAGACCAATGTTTTCGGATTCTTCAGAAACGCGAAGTGGAATGAAGAAGTTGGTGACTTTGAACAGCAGCAATGAACCTAAGAAAGTGAATGCCGAAACCAATACCAAGGCCATCATGTGGTGTCCGAAAACATTCCATCCGCCATTCACGAGGCTTGCGTTTTCTCCTTGAGCGAAGATAGCCGTTAGGATCATTCCCATGATTCCTCCAACGCCATGGCAGGCAAAAACGTCCAGCGTATCGTCGATTTTCTTCATCGCTTTGGAGTATAAAACCTTATTGGAAACAATGGCGGTTATGAATCCGAAAAACATACTTTGCGGAATGGTGATGAATCCTGCAGCTGGTGTGATGGCTACCAATCCGACAACGGCTCCGATGCAAGCTCCAAGTGCCGAAACTTTCCTGCCGTGCAATCGGTCAAAGAACACCCATGTGAGCATTGCTGCGGCAGATGCAGTTGTGGTGGTTGCAAAAGCCATGGCGGCGGTTCCGTTGGCGGCAAGTGCAGAACCTGCATTGAAGCCAAACCAACCGAACCAAAGCATTCCAGTTCCCAATAGAACAAATGGGATGTTGGTTGGAATATGCTTGCTGTTTTTACGTTTTCCCAGCACCAAGGCTCCGGCCAATGCGGCAAAACCGGCACTCATGTGGACAACGGTTCCTCCGGCAAAATCTTTTACGCCAAAATAGGTTCCTAAAATTCCATTCGGATGCCAAACGGCATGACAAAGTGGTGCATATATAAGCAAAGTGAAAAGGCAGATGAATAGTAAATAGGAAATAAAACGCACTCTTTCGGCAAAGGAACCTGTAATGATGGCGGGTGTGATTACGGCAAACTTCATTTGAAACAAGGCAAACAATATAAACGGAATGGTAGAAGCCATTTTGTTATGAGGCAATACATTCACGTGGTCGAAAAAAGGGAAGGAGGCTGGATTGCCAATAATGCTATAAAATCCGTCGCCAATATTAAAGCCTATTGGTTCGCCAAAAGCAAGGCTGAAACCTACGGTAACCCAAAGAAGGCAAACCACACCAAGGCATACAAAGCTTTGCAACATGGTAGAGATGACATTCTTTTTGCCGACCATCCCTCCATAAAAGAAGGAAAGTCCGGGTGTCATTAACAAGACGAGACAGGAAGCCGTTAGTAGCCAAGCCACATCAGCAGGAACAATTTGCTCCGTGGTGCCAAATTGTGATAGGATTTCAGGCGTTTCTATTGCTTCTGGCCATAAAAGACCTGTTACCGAAACAATACCAATGATGATAAAAGAAATTATCCAGCGTTTTTCGATTTTCATTTTCTTCTATTTTTATGTTATACCCTGTTTATTTTAGGGTAAAATTATAGAAAATGTATTTATGATTTTAATTAAGTATGTTTTTTGTGGGCATTGATGTTGATTTTTGTTAATTTTAGATTTATGAGCCTTAATTTTTATAGATATTATTTTTTTTATAGCAATTGATGCCAAACTCTATATGGTTTCGGTAATGAAATTCGTCACTGCTAATTTGGATAGGTCCATTTTGGTATCGAATAAAGTATTTTTAACAGCAATAAATTAAATAGCGTTTGATTAAAAATAAAAAAACCACCGTTCTTACAGTTCAAAACGATGGTGGGATGATTGAAGGATTGGTTTTACCAAATGAATGTTCCGGTAGCTCCCGAGGGCAGTGTGGCCACTACTTTTTTGCTTTTTGATTGAATATTGAAACGCTGTTCTGTTTTGGCAGTGTTCAAAACAACCAGCACTTGCTTTCCTTCGGGTGTTTTATACGCTACATTTGGAAGCTGTGTTAGCGTAGAGCTCTCAATTCTGACAGAACCGGGTCTGACAAATTTTGAGGCATGCCCCATTACATAATAGGCAATGTTTCGGGTCACTTTTGAGCCATCAATCGTGATGGCTCCCATACAGGAAGTGCAACCACCTTGGTCTGTGTGTGGGTCGTATAAAGGATCGGCTGCAAGGTTCCATTGCAGGACGTGTTTGGCCCAGTTTTGTGGAGCTCCAATGATGAGGTTCTCGGTGTTCCATTTCAGGTCTTCGGGAAAATTTCCTGGACCTCCTGTCCATTGTTCTGTAAAATAAATGTTCTTGTCGGGATGAGCATCATGAACGGTTGACATCGCTTCAATTTTTCCTCCATAAAGATGGAATGCCGAACCATCTACATATTGATTGGCATCAGCATCATTCAAAATTTCCAATGGATATTCAGGTTTGTCGCAGTTGTGGTCATAAACAATGATTTTGGTGTTGAGTTTTGCTTTTTTGAAGGCAGGACCAAGGTTGTTCTTGATGAAGAAGGCTTGATCTTTCGCCTCCATATACATACTTGGATTGTTGCCAGGATGCAACGGTTCGTTTTGAATCGTGATGCCATCTATGATGATGCTTTCCTTTTTCATTTCCTGAATATATTTCACGAAATAATCAGCATAGACTTTATAAAATTCGGGTTTCAAGCTTCCTCCCTTGGTGTTGTTGTTGGTTTTCATCCAGGTTGGAGCCGACCAAGGCGAAGCGATGATTTGTATTTTAGGATTGATGGTAAGAATTTGTTTCAAAACTGGAATCAAGCCCGTCCGGAAGTCGTTTTCAAGGCTGAATTTTTTGAGTTCCGGATCCGTCTCGCCGGAAGGCAGATCATTATACGAGAAAACACGGTCGTCCAAATCCGAAGCACCGATGCTCAACCGCAAAACGCTGATGCCGATGTTGGTTCCATCTGTTGCAAAAAGTTCTTTCAGCAAAGCATTTCTTTCCGAAGTGCCCATTTTGGAAATCAGTTGGGCACTTCCTCCATTTAGGCAATAGCCAAAGCCATCCATTTCCTGAAAGGTTTTGGAAGCATTGATGCTGATGGTGGGATTGTTGTTTTGGCTTTCGCTGATGAGAAGTGGGTTTTGTTTTTCCAGCAAGGAAGATTTATCTCCAGTTGTGAGCCAAAATTCCACTGATGAGGTGTCTTTAGTTTTAGAAATAGAAGCTTCGTTTGTTTTTTTGCTACAAGAAAACAGTGCAATAAGTGTTGCAAATGCGAGCGTTTTGAAAAGTGAATTCATTTTTTTAATTTTAGTAATAGGCTAAAATTAGAACTATAATTTTTTTCAAATCCCTGAAAACGCTGGTTGTAGTGTTTTTGTAAAGTTTTTTTAATTATCACTTTACGATTTCAAGAATATTTCAGCCAGCAATTCATAGGATTTCTTTCGGTCTTCAAAATCCTCGGCAATGGTTGCAATCATGATTTCATCGGTTTCATATTTTTCGGTAATCTTTTCTATTTCAGCCTTGAGCTTTTCAGGAGTTCCTGCAATAAATCGACCTCTGTTGTAAGTGATTCTTGCTTTTTGTTGCAGTGAATAATTAAAGCTCTTGATTTCTTCAAACGAAGGCAAATCGCCCGAAGCTCCTGATTCAATGTGCAACATCCGGTAGTCGAATTCGGTAATCCAGTCTTTTACTTTTTGTTCGTCTTCGGAACAGAAGGCAAAAATCCCGACGTTTACTTTAGGTTCTTTCAGTTCTGCTGATGGTTTGAAATTGTGACGGTAAAAATCTGCCGTTTCGGGTCCGCCTTCCGGATTGATGAATTGGGCAAAGGAAAGTCCCATTCCGAAATGTGCGGCAAATTGGGCACTTCCGCCACTTGAAGTCAAGAGCCATAAATCGGGAATTTCTTCTGGACTTGGATAGGATTTTACTTTTTCGTGAACCGTGTCGGGTGTTTCTTCATGACGAAGGAAAGCTTGAACGTCTATAAGTTGTTGAAAGAATTCTTTTTCACTAAAATTGTTGGAAGGATTCAATAAATGGGAAGAAAGCCTGTCGCCACCTGGAGCACGGCCAATTCCTAGGTCGATTCTTTTGGGAAATAAAGTTTCAAGGAGTCCGAAATTTTCGGCAACCTTCAGAGCACTATGATTCGGTAGCATGATACCGCCAGAACCTACTTTTATGGTTTTTGTTTTCGATGCTAGATAGGGAATTAGTATTTCGGGAGCGGTTCCGGCCACCATTTTAAAGTTATGATGTTCGGAAACCCAATAACGGGTATAGCCTAATTTTTCTGCCAATTTGATCAATTCTCCAGATTCTTCAAGTGCTTGTCTTGCAGTTCCGTTTCGGCGAACTTGCGATTGGTCGAGTACGCTTAATTTGATATTTTTCATACTACAAAGGTAACTATGATGCTTCTTAAAGTTAAGTCAAGAAATTTGATGTGCTGTTAAAGTTTTAGACAAAAAAAAGACCGTCGGTTAGGACGGTCTTTATTATTTTAAGTTGAATAGATTATTCAATTTCGAAATTGTCTAAGTATAAAGCATAAGCAGAGTTACTACCTACTTTTAAAGAGAACATATCAGACCCAGGAGTTGTCATGATAGACATACTAGAAATATCTAAAGTGATTTTCACCCATTCGTTATTGGTATTGATAACACCAATATATTGATTTGCTCCACTTCCTGAACTAGGATTTAGTTCTGGATTTTTATTTATAGTTACAGCTGAAGAGCCTAGATCACCTACGTTGTAAGCTTCAAATCCAGTAGTTGAACGGTTTACGTTTAGAGATAAAGATTTTGCAGAAGTACCCTTAACCCAAAATGTGATTTTTGTAGGATTAGCTGGTAGTCCAGCAGGTGCTTTAGCAGTAAACACGTAATCATTTGCTGTAGTTAATGGCGATCCATTAAAGCTTAAAGCAGTACTACCACCGATACCGTTTCCTGGGCTTTCTAAAGCATAAGCTTTAAGTCCAAATTGAGCATTGATGCCTCCAATGAAGGCAGCCCAATCTTCAAAATCTCCACCAGCAAATAATAAAGTTCCAATTGGATCTGTAGGATCAGTCGGATCTGTTGGGTCAGTCGGATCTGTAGGATCAACTGGTTCACCAATTCTAGTTTCAGTCAATTGGATATCAGAAGCATATCTAGAAACAAATTGAAAATCAGTATTAAATTTAGTAAGAATACCTCTGATTCTACCGCTATTAGGTGAAACTTGGGTTCCTGCATATTCTGCAAAAGATCCGGTTCTAAAAATTAAAGTAGGATTAGTAGTGTTGCTTGGGTCTGTGATAAGATGATTCGTTTCACTTCCAACAACATTTGCAGGATTATAGTAATTTTGTCCTAAATCATCATCTATGAATTGAATCCCTGTTGTTAATCCTTTAAGTTCAATCAGTTTCCCTATGTTGCTATCGTTAATAGCTGTAGCAAGATCCATTTCTTGAATTAATTCTGATTCATCTTTTACATCACAAGTCCTGATAATGTGTTTTTTTACATCTGTACTTGCAATTTGCCCAACGTTACCGTTGTAAAGAGCTCCAATTTGTATAGTATTATTTCTTAATTGAACATATAGGCCTTTTAAGTTAACATATACTTTTCTTCCTACATTGTATTGTTCATAGTTGCTGGTTTGATTCACTGCAACACTAAAACCAATTCTTCCATCAAGCGAAGTCATGTAGATTACCTTGTAAAAATTACCTCCTTTGTCACTCGATACTATACGTGCTGCGATAGTATGATCTTGAGTATATAATGTAGCGGTAGGTGTTACTGCGGCTTTAAGGTTTTCTACGGTAAAGTTAGAAATATCGGCAGTTTCATCACATTCAATTTGTGGAACTGAATAATCGTCGTCGTTAACACAGCCTACGAATATAGTCGATACTAGTAGTAGACTTAAGATTGTTTTTAAAAATTTATTTTTCATAATATATGCTAATTTATTTATTTTTTAGAAATTGTAATATAAATTTACGAAATAAGTACGTCCGAAGCCATAAAAATATTTAGAACCAAATGTGTTGCCATTGGCCTTGTCTTGTGCAAGTTCTGTATAGTTTGCATTTCTTGCTTGTTCGAATCCTAGAGTCTTATAGGTAACATCAAAAACGTTGTTGATAGTTGCAAAAAGACCAATTGTATTTCTGTTTTTAGTACTTACTCTCCAAGTTTTTCCGCCTGTCATGTTTACTAATCTAGCTGGATCAAATTTTTCTTGCTTTAATATCTTTTTTACATTTTCTTCTGTCGCTTCAGGTATTGGAAACCCATTGATGTCATCACTATTTCTTACGAAATTATTGGTTCTTAAGATTGCAGAAACGTCAGAATAATTATTATCTAAATAGTTTGCATTAATACCAATATGCCAAAAGTTTGGATCTCTGTATTCAATTCCAGCAGAAAAAGCTGTTTGTGGCGTGTTTGAAATCTTATAGTTTTGCAATTTGGCTTCGCCATAATCAATTACTTGACGAACATTGTCAATAGATAACTTTACATTTGGATTGTTGTCATAAATGCTCTGTCCATAAGCGGCAGCTCCATTAACTTTGATGGTAGGTGTAAGTTGATATTCTATTCCGAATTCCCCTCCCATATTCGTTCTGTTGATTCCTGTAACTATTTCTGCTACAAATGCATTACCACCAGTTGTAGCAGCTGTTTGATCAGTTGTGATTATTCCTAATCCTTCTGCAAAGAAAAAACTAACATCGGTTGCATCTGACGTTTTAGAATAGTATCCAGTTAACCTAGCTTTTAATTTTGGAGTTCTTATAATGTAACTAGCGTCTCCAGACACAATATTTTCACTTGTCAGTCCATCAGTAATTAAGTTGTTCTGACGTGCATTAAAGAATGCATTTCGCATTGTCGGAGCTTTTGTCATATACATACCATTAATGTCTAAATAATGGCGACCTGTAATTTTATAGGTTAAGCCTCCTTTGAAGCCAAAATTTTCAAAGTTTAATTTTTTGCTATAACCTTCAGAATTGTCAGCATAGTTTCCATTTCTATACAATCCTTCTCTTTGGTAGGTAGATCTTGAGAAACTTTGTGCTAAATAAAAATCAACTTTATTATAAGAAAATTTAAATTGAGTAAATGCATCTACAACATTGGCATGCATGTTATAATTATATCCATATTTATCTCCTTCAACAACATAGCGACCTGGATTGTTTAAATCAGATTCCTGAGCAGTTCCTTGAAGAAAACGATCGAAATCTCTAAAGGATGTTCCTCCAAGAAGGTCTAGTACTTTTTGATAGTTGTTAGATCTTAAGTTTCTATACGTTACACCACCATTTAAAATGATATTGTTTGATAATTGAGAACTCAAATAAGTATTGGCTGTAAACGTTTTATCATCTGTTCTGTCTTCGTATAAAATGAATTGACTGATACCCTCGTTTTGATTTACTTCGTACATATGGTTCCAGTCAATCTGACGGTTGTTTAAGAAATCGGTATTGTTTTCATTTACGAAAGTATTAAACGCTGTTTCATCTGCGAAAGTACCTCCATTGTCTAAGAAGCTGAACAATTTGAAGCTTGGTAATTTTCTGTAGTAAGTCGGATCAGGATTATTTGCATTATTGAAATCCAAACGGCTGTTACCAATGCTACCAAATTGGTAGGAAATGTTAGAGTTTAATTTGGTTTTATCGTTGATAGTCCAGTAATGGCTTAGGATAAAAATAGGCTCCTCAACATCTTTATCTCTTGAGTTTCTTTTTTCACCATCTTGCCAACCCCAGTAAGAATTGTATTGGATACCTGCCAAATCAGAAACTTCTTTTGTATTAGGGGAATTTTTTCCTCTACTGTTTTGTGCATAAATCGCATTAAAGTTTAAGCTATGGCTATCGTTGAATTTTTTCTCAACACTTGCAAAAAATGAGTTTGCACTGTAGTCGGATCCTTCAAAATATCCCTCTTGAGCCCAACGTCTTCCTGCAGAAACTACATAAGCCCAACCATTTTTATCCATACCAGAGGCATGAGTTCCCATCATTCTCCAGTTGTAATTAGTGTTAGTGCCTGCAAATGAAATTCTGGATCCAGGTCGGTAAATTGAAGCCCTAGTGTTGATTTCCTGTGTTCCTAAAGGACCACCAAAAGTATAATCTGATGGAGCAGAACCCATTGTAAACTCTTGATTTCTTGTGGCATCATTCAATCCGCCCCAGTTACCCCATTGTGGTCGTCCGTCATAGATTTTGTCCATAGGAACCCCATTAATCATGGTTTTTCCATATTCGCTGTCTAAGCCCCTGATTCTAAAACGAGCTTGTCCCCAATTAAATGCAGCAGCCTGATTAAAGACATCACGGGTGGCCTGTAATAATCCTGCAGTACTCTCGGAGCCACTATTATCATCACCCAAATCATTCTCGGTAATGGTAATCAAACTTAATTGTTGTTCAGAAGTAATGTCTTCTTCTAAAACAATAATGCCTAAATCTAAAGCAGCTCCTTCGCTAACTTCAACAGACAAAATTTGTCGAGAATAACCCGTACTGGTAATTTCTACCAACTGATTTCCTACGACTACGTTTTCAAAAACAAAAATACCTTGGGCATTTGTCATCTTGGTAGATGTTGTGTTTTGAATTGTTGCGACTACATTTTCCAGAGGTCTTTGTGTCTTAGAGTCAACAACTTTACCAGTGATACTGGATGTTTTGTCCTGTGACCATACAAAAACGACTTGCATCACAAACAGAATACTAATTACAAGTTTTTTCATAAATAAATTTAATATTAATCCGTTTTGTTAAAATAAACATTTCTTAACGGCGCCAAAGTTACATTTTAAATTAATATTATTTACTTTTGCCCCCAAGTTTATGTTAAACTTGATGATAAATTAATATAGTATATATGAGAATTAAAAATTCAATGGCCGTTTTAATTGTCTTTTTGTCAATGATTACAGCTAATGCACAGGAAAAAAAGTATAAAGTGCATACCATTGCATTTTACAATGTGGAGAATCTTTTTGACACTCTGAAAGGGCCAAATTTTGACGAAGAGTATCTTCCAAGAACAGGATGGACTTCTGCAAAATATAAAAAGAAGCTTAATAATCTTGGAAAAGTGATTCCAGGAATTGGAACAAATGAACAACAAAAGGAATCACCAACAATAATAGGTGTTTGCGAGGTTGAAAATAGAGGAGTATTGGAAGATCTTGTAAAAAATCCTCAACTGGTTAGTAAAGATTATGGAATCGTGCATTTTGATTCGCCAGATGCGAGAGGAATTGACGTTGGATTACTTTATCAGAAAAAGTTTTTTAAACCAACAAGCTATAAAAACATCCCGCTTTACATCTACAAAGATCAATTGAAAGTGGTTAAGAACGACAAATATGATGAAGCGGATGATGTGAAAAAACCAGAAGTTGATCCAACAAGTAAAAGAGTGTACACCCGTGATCAATTATTGGTGACAGGGATTCTCGAAGGCGAAGAAATTCACGTTATAGTAAACCACTGGCCATCACGTTCCGGTGGAGAAAAACGAAGCAGTCCTTATAGAGAAGCTGCTGGAAAACTTAACAGAAAGATAATGGACTCTTTATTCAAGATCAATCCAGATGCAAAAATTATCACTATGGGCGATTTGAATGATGGTGCCTATAATAAAAGTGTTAAAGAAGGAATTGGAGCAAAACTAAAAAAGTCGGAAGTTCAGAAATTCGGAATCTATAATCCTTTTGAACAAATGGCAAACGAAGGTCATGCGAGTTTGTTTTACAGGGATTCAGGCGATATTTTCGATCAGATCATGGTTTCGGAAGCGTTGATTAGAAATGATTATTCGTCACTTCGTTATTGGAAAGCAGGAATCTACAACAAGCAGTTCCTGATCCAAACTTCGGGACAATATAAAGGATACCCGTTGCGAAATTCTTCAAGCGAACCAGGATATAGCGATCACTTTCCGGTTTACATCTATCTGATAAAGGAAATGAAATAAGACATATAATTAAGGTTAGCATCACGCTAGCCTTTTTTATTGGAAAGATTTCCGATACAAATTCCGTCAATTTTCACGAATAAATTTGTGGAAATTGGCGGAATTCGTGTCTAATAATAGTTTCTACGGGTATAAAATCAATTTCAAACTTCCCTTTACTGCTGGTTTATTTTCCGTAAATTAGCTCTAAAATAATAACTATGCCACTTTCAAAACCCTTCAACCTCAATAAATGGATTGATGAAAACCGTCATCTCCTGAAACCGCCCGTTGGCAACAAAAACATCTATGTAGATTCTCAGGACTACATCGTAATGGTGGTTGCCGGACCAAATGCCCGAAAAGACTACCATTACAATGAAACCGAAGAACTGTTCTACCAGCTCGAAGGAACCATAAAAGTAATCGTTCAGGAAAACGGCGAACGAAAGGAAATGGAACTCACGGCTGGCGATATGTATCTGCATCCCGCCAAAACACCACATTCTCCCGTTCGTTCCGAAAATTCTATCGGTTTGGTGATCGAAAGGAAGCGAGCCGGAAAAGGTTTCACCGACGGTTTGCTTTGGTTTTGCGATAACTGCAACCATAAATTGCACGAAGTTTATTTTGAACTACATGATATTGAAAAAGATTTTCTTCCTCATTTTCAGCATTTTTATAATTCAGAACATTTGAGAACTTGCGATAAATGTGGAACCGTGATGGAAACCGACCCTAGATATTCCATCAAGAAATAATTTTTTTCTGGAGCTATTCCAGCTTTCCGTTGCAAGTCCTCAATAAAAAAGCCAGTGTTTTTAAGCCCCAAAAAGAGCTTCCGCTGGTCGCTTTTTTGGAGCAAAAAACACTGGCTTTTTTATTTCCGGGCTTTCCACTGTAATCTGGGCTAGAAGCGTTTCCAAAAGTTCGAATAGTTTCCATCCTAGCCCTGATGGTGCCATTGTTTGAGCTCTTGTCTCGTTCTTAAAACGAGACAAAGCGAGTGGCTCCAGCAGGAATACGGGTTTCCAAAAAGCCCTAAAGTTTCGCTCCTTATACTTACAATTAACAAAAGCTTATTGCCAAAAATGTAATTTCAATTGGCAGGATTAAATCAAAAATCATAACTTCGCAAAAAATAATACAATTTACCTTAAAATAGTTATAAATGGCAACAATAGCAGAACAGTTCGGGATGACCGAAGCCTTGAAACAATTGGGAGTTAAAGAAATAAACGAAGGGACATCAACAGGAAACAATTGGTTCTCTAACGGAGAAGTATTGGAAAGTTTTTCGCCAGTTGACGGGAAATTAATCGGAAAAGTAAAAACTTCTACTCCAGAAGATTACGAAAAAGCAATGCAAACTGCTACCGAAGCTTTCAAGACTTTTCGTGTGATGCCAGCTCCACAAAGAGGTGAAATCGTACGTCAGTTTGGAGAAAAATTACGTCAGAAGAAAGATGCTTTGGGGAAATTGGTTTCGTATGAAATGGGAAAATCGTTGCAGGAAGGTTTGGGAGAAGTTCAGGAAATGATTGATATCTGTGATTTTGCAGTTGGACTTTCGCGTCAGTTGCACGGTTTGACAATGCATTCGGAACGTCCTGGACACAGGATGTACGAACAATATCATCCGTTGGGAGTTGTGGGAATTATTTCGGCATTTAACTTTCCGGTTGCAGTTTGGGCTTGGAATACGGCTTTGGCTTGGATTGCAGGAGACGTTTGCATCTGGAAACCATCTGAAAAAACGCCACTTTGCGGAATTGCCTGTCAAAACATCATTGCCGAAGTGTTGAAGGAAAACAATCTTCCTGAAGGAATTTCTTGCTTGATCAATGGCGATTATAAAATTGGAGAATTGATGACGGCTGATAAAAGAGTGCCATTGGTTTCGGCTACAGGTTCAACCAGAATGGGTAAAATCGTTGCTCAAGCTGTTGCAGGACGTTTAGGAAAATCATTATTGGAGTTGGGAGGAAACAACGCGATCATCGTTACTCCAGATGCTGATATTAAAATGACGGTTATCGGAGCTGTTTTTGGAGCGGTTGGAACTGCTGGACAAAGATGTACTTCTACTCGAAGATTGATCATTCACGATAGTATTTATGACAAGGTAAAAGATGCGATTGTTTCGGCTTACAAGCAATTGAGAATCGGGAATCCTTTGGACCAAAACAATCACGTTGGACCATTAATTGACACTCATGCTGTTGAAATGTACAATAAAGCGTTAGAAAAAGTAGTTGCCGAAGGCGGTAAGATATTGGTTGAAGGTGGCGTTCTTTCTGGCGAAGGTTACGAAAGCGGATGCTATGTGAAACCGGCAATTGCAGAAGCTGATAATAGTTTTGAAATCGTGCAGCATGAAACATTCGCACCAGTTTTATATTTGTTGAAATATTCTGGTGGTGTAGAAAATGCTTTGGATGTTCAGAATGGAGTGGCTCAAGGACTTTCATCTGCGATTATGACCAACAATTTGCGTGAGGCCGAATATTTCCTTTCGGTTCAAGGTTCAGATTGTGGAATTGCCAACGTAAACATCGGAACTTCTGGTGCTGAAATTGGCGGTGCTTTTGGTGGAGAAAAAGAAACCGGAGGAGGAAGAGAATCAGGTTCTGATGCTTGGAAAATCTACATGAGAAGACAAACCAATACAATCAATTATACAACGAGTTTGCCATTGGCACAAGGAATCAAGTTTGATTTGTAACGGAATTAATTTGCTTGATTTTGTCATTTCGACGAAGGAGAAATCTCACTAGATTGCCAAGTATTATGAGATTTCTCCTTCGTCGAAATGACAAAAAGGGCTAAAAATAAAAAAGACAATTTGAATTAAT
This sequence comes from Flavobacterium arsenatis, assembly GCF_031456785.1. NCBI lineage: Bacteria > Pseudomonadati > Bacteroidota > Flavobacteriia > Flavobacteriales > Flavobacteriaceae > Flavobacterium > Flavobacterium arsenatis. The sequence goes on along the minus strand of NZ_JAVDVI010000002.1, from coordinate 303,331 downwards.
TTTCAAATTGTCTTTTTTTGTTTTTATATACTTTATATACTCCTAGTAATGTTCCAAAAGCAAGTAATAGTAAAATACCTGAATCAATTGGAGCACAGGGACTTTCGCCAGCAGTACATGCATTTGTACAAGCATAATAGTCTGCTTCTTCACTTGGAGTAGGTCCGTCTTGTGGGTTTGCCAAAAGTTCATCACAACACGGGCAAGTATCACCAGGACCTCCAGGTTGGGCAAACCCAACATTAATCCCAAATAAAAACACAAACAGTACAATATATTTCTTCATCTCTGATTTAATAGGCGGTAAAATTAAAAAAAAAAACGCTCAGTCAAAACTTTTTTAGTATTATTATCAAAATGGTAACAAATGTAAAAACCTGTCAATCATTAATTAACAATTAGCTAATAAGTCATTAATAAATGCATATACGGTAAAAATGGGGGTACAGTTTTTCGTAATTCGGGTGTAAAATAATAGATAATTAAGCGAAAAAAAAAATATTTTCTTAAAATTCGTAAATGAAATCCTAAAAAAAGGCTCTTAGCTGAATGTTTCCGGTATGAATGGCCTTGCTCGTTTCGCTTTTTCTTCCCTGATAATTGATGTTAATGTCCAGATATTGGGTTAGGTTTTTTTGAACCAACAAACGCCAAGTGAGGTTTTCGCCAGCCTGGAGTCCTTCGAGCATCTGGAAGGCAACAGGCGACAATACATCTCCAGAAAAATCATTCTGATACAGGGAAATTTCGCCATTCATCGTAAATTGTTTTTGGCTTGCATAAGTAAACGAAGTTCCAAAGCGTTGTTGTTTGAGGGTTTCCGAATCGCCAATCGTGTTTTCCTTGTTTTGAAATTCATAAAACAAATCCCAGCTTGTGCTTTTTGAAAACAAATAGGAAATCTTCGGAGCCAATTGATAGCCTGATAGTTCAAAGTTTTTAGCACCATAATTTTCAGAGAAAAGTGCGGTTTCTATTGTTTTTCCTGCCAAACCAATCAGCCAGCTTTTTTGAAGCAAATGGGCATATTGCAACTGATGCGATTTATTCGTGTTTTCCTGTGAACCAACCGATAGCAAATTCCGAACACGATTGGTCAGATACGTATAGGTAACCGAATGTTTCTGTTTTCCGCGGTTATAGAACAAGCTGTTCCGGAAACTGGAGTTCAATCCCAAAAGGTTTTCATCGTTTGAACTAAATGGATTAAAATCAAATTCACTGCCTTTTCGTTCAATTTTTCGTTCGGTTAAATAGGAAGTCTGATTGTAGAAATAGGACAAAAATTTCCTGAAGCCTTTTTCATTTTGCCATTGGGTTGGATTCAAAGTAACGGATTGCGAAAACTTATTCTGATGCGTCTTCAAAAACACCTGATTCGGCAAATAGATTCGGATGTATTTTGCCTGATCGGGAAACGGAGCAATTTCAAACTCCTCCAATTCCTGGGTTCCGTTGTTGTTATAATCGTTCCAAGTATAAACGCCTTGTCCTGGTTCTACTTCAAGATACGAAAATTCCTGTTGGGCAATCCGTCCGGAAGTGGTTTCATAAGCCGTTGTAAGTTGAATCAATTGATTGAAAAATCGGGTGTTGTAAAGCAATCTCGAATTCAGCGAAGGTTCGTCTTCACGGGTTTTATCTTCATATTTTAATTTTCGATAATTGACAAATATGGACAAATCGGTCTTGTCATTCTGAATCAGTTTTGATTTCAGATAATAGGAATTCGAGGTGTTCACGCGTTTCAGAAAACCATTCTGCAAACTGTCGTTGGTTCGGTTCAAATAGCCCAATTCAACATATACTTTCGTAGAATCGCCCCTTCCGATGAAAGCTCCATATTCCGTAAATTTTTGGCTTAAAGCCGAAAAAGAATTCGTCGCCTTTATTTTTTCCTGATTGTCTTCGAGTCGTAATGTCGCACCAACCCAGTTTTTATCAAAATGATAACGTGCCTGTGTTTGATTGCGAAGAAATTTCGAAGTAGAAAGTGTTCCGTCGCTTTGCAGATAACTTCCGTTGTTCTGGAAGCTCCAGTTTTTCAACTTGAAATTCCCGTTGATGACGTGGCGGTTGCCCGAAAAACTATCCGAGAAATCGAGTTTTTCAAACTGATACGTCAATTGTCCTTTTTCTGGCAGGATGAAGGAAGCTCCTGAAATCAGCAAACTTTGGTCGCCCGTTGGGTTGGTCAAATTCCAATCACGGTCAAATTCTATGGTAAACAAACGTTCGATGGTCTTGAAATTTTTCTGAACAAATTGATAATTCGCGAAAGCATCAATCTGCCATTTTTTAGAAAGCAGACGTTGCTTGACGTTGATTTTTCCTGCCAAACCTTGATTGTCGTCATCATTAATTGAGGAAAATAAATTCTGGTCGTTGTTGCTCAAGCCAATTTCAAAATCAATATTCGTTTTTTCAGATGGATTGTATTTTCCTAAAACCGTAGCAATCTGGATTTTTGTTGGCGGAACCAATCGGCTTATGGGTTCATAATCGCCTCGCGGAACGCCGTTTTCGGGAGCTATATATTCATAAATTCTTCCTGTTCCCGTAACCGATTTCAGTTGATAATTTCCCATATTCCCTCCAACGAGCGAAAATCTAACATTGTATAATTCTTCGTCGGGATTGGTTGAAGCTTCAAAAATTTCTACACCATTGAAAAAAGTCTTTCTATAAAGAATTTTGTTCTCGGAATAGGAATCGATATAAGCCGATGGAGCGGTCATCAAATCCGGATTATCGCCAGCTTCTGCCAAAATCTGGGCTTGTTCTGGAGATAAATTTTGTTGCAAAGGCTGATTCTTTACATCATTTTCAGAATATAAAAATCCACCGATGCTCCAACTTTTCCTTTCATGCATCGCTCCAGCATAAGTCACAAATCGGGTATAATTTCGATCAGAATATTGGTATTCGATGTTGATTCGCATCTCGGAAGTAATCGGGAAAAGCGATGTGAAGATGATTTCTCCAGCATTATAATCGATGATATAATCGTTGTTTTCGCCACGTTTCAGCAAAATTCCGTTCACATAAACCCTTTCGGAACCTGAGATCACGAGGATAAACAATTCGCCATTCGGTCCACGAAGTTTATAAGGCCCTTGATTTCCTTCCTGACCGACAAACGTACTTTTGGCATATTGGCCCCGAACCAAAGCCGCCGAGGCGAAAACATTGGTCTTGGCTTCTTCATCTCCAAAAGTAAAATTAGCCGACAAACCCTGTACTTTTTTATTGAAATTCAAGAACTTCGATTGTCGGTTTTCTAGAAATAAATCTCCAGCTCGAATACTCCATTTGTCGCTGAAAAGCTCAATAAAAATCTGGTCGAATTCATCCAGTTTTTGAGAATATCCGCCTTCCTGCAACGGAATATTGGTGTCTTGAATGGAAGCCCTCAAACTGACCTTATCGGAAATTTTTCCTGTAATCTGTAAATCCAAAGCCGAATTCACAACCGCATTCTGATTGTTTCCAATCGTAACGCCACGGGTGATGCTTCCGGAAGTATTCAAACCATCAAAAGGAACAAATCGCTTGGATGGATCTTGCGAAACCTTATACAATCCGCCAGAAGCATTGTTGCTTACGACACGGCTTTTGTCGTAAATGCTGTATTCTTTGGTGAGATAATCGGGGAGTTTAAAAAAACGGACAATTAAAGTGTCAGAAGCTGTATAATTTTCATTGAAAACCAGAGTCCCCTTCTGAAAGTTTATTCTATAAAAGGAACTGTCAACGGCAATCCCGGCTTGGTCAATCACTTTAAAAAAACTCGGATTGATGCTAACGCTGTCCAATTTTATGGTGTCACGCGAAGGAAGAATCTTTTTTGTCTTGTAGGGCGAATTGATTTCCTGGGCATTCAAGCCCGAAAAGAAACCGATTGCAAGACAAAAAAGAAGTTTTTTAAGCATAGATAGATAACTCTAAAACCTCAAAAGTAGTATTTAAAATTCTAAAATTAACTTTGCTCTTTTTTTGCTGGTAAACCGAAAAATGGATGAGGGAATTTTGAATTATTCTAAATCCATCATTATAGAAAGGTTCTCTTTTATCTTTTCAATAAGATGGAGCGGAACGTTTCCTACTTTTTTGATTAATCTTTTATTGTCGATTGCTCGAATTTGGTCCATCATGACATCACAATCCTCGTTTAAATTTGCCATGCCTTTTTTGAGATGAACCCTCAAGATATCCGAATCACTTTGAATATTTGTGGTAATTGGGCAAACTATTGTGGATGGATGCGGAATTTTATTTAATAGATTCGTTTGAACCACTAAAACAGGTCTTGTTTTTCCAGCTTCAGTTCCAATTTGCGGATTCAAATCGGCTATCCAAATTTCATATTGATTCATCTGCATAGTCAATTTTTTCGAATTCTTTTAAGATTTGGATTGAATCGTCTTTAACCAATGCAGATTCTTCTTTTAGTTTTTGCTCTAAAAGTTGTCTTTTTTTTAATTTATTATAGCACTCAATCGCTTCGTTGATGTATCTATTTCTTGGGATGCTCATTTTGGACAAAATTTTTTCGGTTTCTCCAAATATCGAATCATCAATTTTCAGTGAGACTGTTTTCATTTGTATGAATTTATATATCACAAAGGTATATATTTTTTGTATATACAAAAACAAATAAAAGAACATTTTCCCATTTAAGAAATCACTGGGAATATATGGATAAAATAAAAAACACCTATTTTCAATTCATATTGCTATAAATTGGAATAGGTGTTTATTAATGTAAGTTGAAGTTTTTATACTTCCTTCGTCACAATTTGCATCGTCTCGCGACTCACCTGCTTCAAAAGAACCTCTTTGTTTTTTTCTACCATCTGCGAAGCTTTTTCATCAAAATGGCGGATGGTGTAGAGCGAAACATTCTCGTTATAGGAAACTTGGAATTTTTTAGAAAGTATGTTTTTTAGCTCATTGAAATTGCCAAATTTATCTTCAATACAAACCGAAAAACTGATGGCAGAATTCTGAATCAAGCTTACCTTCATTTTATATTTGTGGAACAATCCGAAGATTTCACTGATGTTTTCTTCCATAATAAAATCAAAATTGATAGACGAAAGCGAAACCAGCAATTGATTTTTCTTGATAATAAAACACGGCAAATGTGGCTCAAGATCGGCTCCCTTACTCACGCTTGTTCCAGGCAGGACAGGGTTTATGAATGATTTTACAAACAAAGGAATTTCCTTTCTTCTCAAGGGTTGTAAGGTTTTCGGGTGGATAACCGTTGCACCATAAAATGCCAACTCGATTGCTTCACGATAGGAAATTTGATTCAATAAGGTTGCATTTTCAAAAAATCTCGGATCTGCATTCATCACTCCGGGAACGTCTTTCCAGATGGTTACGCTTTCGGCATTCAAGCAATAGGCAAAAATGGCTGCAGTATAATCGGAACCTTCACGGCCTAAAGTGGTTGTAAAATTATTTTCATCTGAACCCAAAAATCCTTGCGTAACATTCAGCACTTTTCGCTTTACATTTTTGGAGATGTTTTGCTGTGTCAAATCCCAATCTACTCCTGCATCACGATAATTACTGTCGGTTTTGATGAAATCGCGAACATCAATCCAATTGGTTTTGATGTCTTTGTAATTCATATAATGACTCAAAATGGTGGTCGAAATCAATTCTCCGAAACTCACGATTTGATCGTAAACAAAGTTGTAGTTGGGCGATTTGTTATGGTTTAGGAAATATTCCAATTCGGCAAAAAGAGTTGTCACGTTTTTAAATACAACGTGCTTCTCCTCTTCAAAAAGATCCATCAGGATTTCGTTGTGGTACTTCTTGACTTCCTGAACAGAAGCCTGCAATTCCTTCGACTTGTCGAAATAATTCTTGATCACCACTTCGAGTGCATTGGTGGTTTTTCCCATTGCTGAAACCACTAGCAACACATCTTCATAACCCACTTTTTGAAGAACGTCATAAACGTTTCTTACTCCGGCTGCATCTTTTACAGAAGCGCCTCCAAATTTGAATACTCTCATTTTTAGATTTTAGATTTTAGATTTAGGATTTAGGATTTCCTGAATCTGGATTTATTTGGTATTTAGATTGTTGAATTCTTCAATTCCCTTTTCGTCCATTTGAACCACGCGCCAAGTTTCGAGCAATTTGGCTCCCGATTTTTCATAGAAATCTATTGCAGGTGTGTTCCAGTCGAGGACATTCCATTCTACTCGTTTCACATTGTCTGATTTTCCTTGCTTCAGGATTTCTGAATATAGGGCAAAGCCGATGCCTTTTCCTCGCATTTTCTCGTTTACGATCAAATCTTCGAGATGGATGGTCTTTCCCTTCCAAGTAGAATAACGGTAATAATAGAGTGCAACGCCAACAATTTCAGCCTCAACTTCGGCAACAAAAGTGTAGAATAAAGGATTTTCTGAAAAACCATCGCGTTCTAAATCATCAACCGTAACCACAACTGCATCAGGTTCTTTCTCAAAAACTGCCAGTTCTTTTATCAGATTTAAAACCGAAGACATATCTTCCTTCGTGCCTTTTCGAATGTTCATGGGAAATAATTTCGGCAAATATACAATTCTGTGAAACTATCCAATAAAAAGGCTTCCATTTTCACAAAAAAACCGATATTTGTACCTCTTTAACTACAACGATTTCGCAATGGAAGAACGCAACAAGACTTTAGGTGAATTTATCATCGAAAAACAAAAAGACCATCAGTATTCATCTGGAGAATTATCCAAAATTATCAACTCTATCCGATTGGCGGCGAAAGTGGTCAACTATAAGGTAAACAAAGCCGGATTGGTTGATATAATTGGTGCTGCAGGAGAACAGAACATCCAAGGCGAAGATCAGCAAAAACTCGATGTCTATGCTAACGAGGTTTTCATCCAGACACTCATCAATAGGGAAATTGTCTGCGGAATTGCCTCCGAAGAAAACGATGATTTTATTACTGTTGAAGGCTTGGACAGCGGTCATAATAATAAATATGTGGTCTTGATGGATCCGCTTGACGGTTCATCAAACATTGATGTAAACGTTTCTGTGGGAACTATTTTTTCGGTTTATAAAAGGATAACACCAATTGGAACTCCGGTTACGTTGGAGGATTTTCTTCAACCGGGAACGGCTCAAGTTGCGGCAGGTTATGTGATTTACGGAACATCAACAATGCTGGTTTACACAACCGGACACGGCGTGAACGGATTTACGTTGAATCCTGCAATTGGGACATTCTATCTTTCGCATCCGAATATGAAATTCAGGGAAGACGGAAATATCTACTCCATCAACGAAGGGAATTACATCCATTTTCCGCAAGGTGTTAAGGATTACATCAAATATTGCCAAACGGAAGAAGGCGACCGACCTTATACTTCAAGATACATCGGAAGCTTGGTCTCCGACATCCATAGAAATATGATTAAAGGCGGAATTTATATTTATCCAACAAGTTCAAAAGCACAAAAAGGGAAATTGCGTTTGTTGTACGAATGTAACCCGGTGGCTTTTGTGGTAGAACAGGCCGGAGGAAAAGCTTCTGACGGCTTTGGAAGAATTATGGAAATTCAACCAACGGAATTGCATCAACGCGTGCCGTTTTTCTGCGGAAGCTTGAATATGGTAGAAAAGGCTGAAGATTTTATGATGAAGGCTAAACTTAGCAAATACTAATTTTACAAAAAGAAAAACCATTAAGGTATTAAGAAAATTAAGCATGGCTTAATAAACTTAATACCTTAATGGTTTAAATCATAAAAATTAGTGTGTGAAAGTCTTTCGTCTTTCTTCTCTTTTTCTTATTTATTCATGTGTTGCATCTCAAAAAGGAACGTATCCAAATCAACATTCAAGACCAACAAAGACAAAGCCTTATCCACAATATACTGAACGTTTCCAGGTGTGAAACCCAAAGCCAATGCAAAACGTGTCAAGATTTCTTTTTGTTTTGGTCCCAAAACGTGATCTGCATAAACCATTCTCGACAAATCATACAAACGCTCCAACCTTTGAGTATGCAAGTACGGAGGATTAATTGGGTATTTCAAAGGATTTTCAAGAATCTCTTTATATTCTTCATCAGATATTTCCAATTGGTGTGCAAGTTTATCAAGAAACAATCTTTCCTCTTCGCTCAAGTGTCCGTTTTCCATTGCAACCCTCACAATAGAAGAAAAGTGACCTTTATTTCTGTTCTTAAATCCGCTATCAAATAATTCTGCAAATGACATAATTCATGTTTTAAATATCTTGCAAATATAATTCTATTTCAAAAATTTTTATCAGTAAAGTTCAAAAGTTTTAGCACTAAAAACAAATCATTGCCTTATAACAGTAAGAATTCATTATTCCCGAAATAAATTGTAAGTTTGACTTCCCCAAAAACGTTTAAAATTATTTACCATGTCAGAATTTTTGATATATCTCGAAATAGGCCTGCGACACGTTCTGGACATCAATGCCTACGACCACATCCTTTTTCTCGTAGCGTTAACCGTTCCGTATGCCTTCAAGGATTGGAAAAAAGTATTGATCCTCGTTTCCGTTTTCACCCTCGGACACACCTTGGCCTTGTTCCTTTCCGTTTTCGAAATCGTAACCATAAAAGCAAGTCTGGTCGAATTCCTCATTCCAATAACCATTTTTTGCACAGCCGTTTACAACCTTTTTACAGCAGGAAAATCTGCCAAAAAGGAAAATATCAGCGTCACAGGATTCATCACCTTATTCTTTGGAATCATCCACGGACTCGGATTTTCTAATTACTTCAAATCCATACTAGGAGGTTCAGCCGGAGATAAGATGTTACCGCTGTTGGAATTTGCACTCGGAATCGAATTGGCCCAAATTATTGTCGTGCTAATCGTCCTGATCATATCGTTTATCGTCCAGAATTTCTTCCGAAACTCAAAACGCGACTGGATTCTCATCGTTTCATCCATTATCATAGGAGTAATAATTCCGATGTTAATAGAAAGCGAAATTTGGAAATAATAGCTTTTGGAGCGAAACGTTTGCGTATTTTTGTAGGCCATTTTCCTGCTGTCCGTTACAATCTTTTTGTTCTGAACCCCAGAACAAAAAGGATTTCCACTACCATCAGGGCTAAAAGGGAAACCATTTGAATTTTTGTAAACTAAGTAATGAACGAGAACAAACGAAATAAATACGACAAGGCCTATCTCCGAATTGCAAAAGAATGGAGCCTTTTGTCCTACTGCCAACGAAAAAAAGTCGGAGCCATCATCGTAAAAGACCGAATGATAATTTCTGACGGCTATAACGGAACGCCAACGGGTTTTGACAACTGCTGTGAAGACGGAAACAATCTAACACATTGGCACGTGCTTCATGCCGAAGCAAACGCCATCTTGAAAGTAGCACGTTCTACACAATCTTGTGAAGGAGCGAGTTTATACATCACACTTTCGCCATGCAAGGAATGTAGTAAGCTTATCCACCAATCCGGAATAAAAAGAGTAGTCTATCAAAACGGCTACAAGGACGATTCTGGAATTCAATTTTTAATCAAAGCTGGGGTTGACGTGGTTCACATCCCTGATTCAGAAATTTAAATGAAAAGCAACAAAAAATATTTCCCCATACTATTTTTTGCAACCTTGGCAGTTGGTGTTGTTCTTGGAACAATGCTCAATTTTCCCGTTCCCGGAAATTTCTCAACCGCCAACAATCATAAAAACAAACTCAACAAGCTCATTGATTTTATCGATGCGGAATATGTTGACAGTGTCAATACCGATTCAATTGTCGATCTAACCGTCAACAATATTCTCGAAAAGCTCGACCCGCATTCGGTTTACATCGCTCCTGAAGAAATGGAAGGCGTTTCCCAAAGTATGAAAGGCGATTTTGTTGGCATCGGTATCAATTTCTATATGGTTGGCGATACTATTGCTGTTGTCAAACCAGTAGAAAATGGTCCTTCGGAAAAAGCAGGAATCCAAGCTGGCGACCGAATTTTATTTGCCGGAAAAGACAAACTCTTCGGCAGAAAAATACATCTGGATACCTTGTTTTCAAAACTAAAAGGAAACGTAGGTTCTGAAATTCAACTGACGATATACAGAAAAATACAGGACAAGAAATTCAACGTAACCGTAAAACGTGACATTGTTCCCATAAAAAGTGTCGATGTGGCTTTGATGCTCAACAAAACGACAGGTTATATCAAAATCAATCGTTTTGCCGAAACCACTTATGATGAATTCAAGAAAGGTTTGCTTTCGCTTAAAAAGCAAGGAGCAAAAGCATTGGTTATTGATGTTCGCGACAACGGAGGAGGGTATCTTGAAAAAGCTGTGGAAATTGCCGATGATTTCTTGAAAAAAGACCAACTGATTGTTTTTACAAAAAACAAAAAAGGCAGAACCGACAAGACTTTTGCTTCCGAAAAAGGAATTTTCGAAACAGGAAATGTTTTTGTTTTGATTAATGAAAATTCAGCTTCAGCCAGTGAAATTCTAGCAGGAGCTCTTCAAGATAATGACCGAGCTACAATTGTCGGAAGGCGTTCGTTCGGGAAAGGATTGGTGCAACGTGAGATGAATTTCGGAGACGGTTCAGCCGTTCGATTGACAGTTGCCCGGTATTTCACGCCAACAGGCCGTTCCATCCAAAAATCATACAAGGAAGGAAACGAAGATTATTTCAAGGAATTCGGACATCGTTTTGAAACAGGAGAATTGTATTCAAAAGACAGCATCAAAATCGCCGATACCCTAAAATTCAAAACACCAAAAGGTAAAATTGTGTATGGCGGCGGCGGAATCGTTCCGGATATTTTTGTGCCTCTTGAAGTAGAACACGGACAGGAAAGCATCGCCTATATTATGCAATCGCCAATGGTGGGAAATTTTGTTTTCGAACAATTGGATAAAGACAGAAAATCGTTCAAAGGACTTACATTGGAGCAGTTGCTGGCCAAAATGGAAAAGACCGATTTATACTTTAATAATTTCAAAACGTATCTCAAGAAAAATGAAATAGAGTTGAGTTTGGATAAAAACAAGGAATTGGTAAAAAGATACATTACTGCAGAATTTGCTGGACAGCTTTTCGGTGAAGAGAAATATTTTGAAATCATCCTGAACCAAGACGTAATGATAAAGGCGGTTTTGAAGAAATAAAGTTATGAGTTAGTTGATTTTAAAATCGAACGAATCATTACCCCAAAAAAGAAAATTCAGTTGAGTTACAAGATCAAGAGTAAGCCCGTAGGGCTGAAATTATTATAGAATGGTTGTTGGTAAATCATCAAAACCCCGTAGGGGTGGATTTTATAAATAATAATAATGTCATCCCTACGGGATTTTACATATTATTCGTGAAATTGCTATAATAATTTCAGCCCTACGGGCTTTCTATTGTAGAAATTGAATTAATGTGAAGGATTGTTTTTAAATTTTTATAAAAAAACAATCTTATTTCTTAGTACTATCGTGAGCTTGAGAATGAATTCCGTTATTCCACAACGTCAAAATATCGGTGGCAACCGATGCGCCACTACCTGAGGCGATAGAAAGTTGGCTTCTCCAACCGGCTAAAGTTCCTGCAACATAAATTCCGTCGGCAACTTTATGGTCGATGTTCTTTAATTGAATTCGGTTTTTCTCTGGAATAGCCTTTCTGTGAGGTTCTACATATTGCATCAAGCCTTCAATTGCAAAGGTATTCGAAGCATTGATGGCTACAACAATATTTTGTGTACGGTAGGATTTTTTATTGGTTACAACCAAAAAATCAGGATATTCACCTTCAATTTTGAGTACTTTTTCGTTAGGAATTTGATGGATATGAGGATAAGCTTCTGATAGATGTTCAAGACTTTCGGTCAATAATTCGGAACCTAATTTTCCTACCGGAATTCCGTAGGCATTATTGAATAAGGCTTCTTGAAGATTAGAACTTTTTTGATGGGTAAAGATTCCGATTTTTTTCTCACTTGCAAAAGGTTTTTTGTAGGCAGAGCCTAAAATCAAGGCACAGGAAATTCCCGAAACACCACCACCAATGATTAAAACATCAAACATTTTTAATTGCCTTTTGTTTTTTCTTCAATCATTTTCGACATTCTGAAGATAAGAAGAATAAAAACTGCACAAAATGAAGCTGCAATTCCTATCAATCCAACCAAACTATCTCCTGTGAACAAGCTGTTAAAGTCAAGTAGTGTGATGTTGAAAACAATTAGGGCAAGGGCCAAAACTATTAATATGGAAGTGAAAATTTTCATTTATAATATTTTATAGAGAGTGAAATTAGTTTTTTTTAGCCTAAATGAATAGTGCTTTAACATTAGAAGCAAATAATTTAACAGCAATCGCTAAAAGGACTACACCAAAGGTTTTTCGGATCACGCCTAAACCATTCTTACCCAGCATTTTCTCTATTTTTGAAGACGATTTCAAAACGGCATATACCAAGATGATGTTCAAAAGAATTCCGATGATGATGTTCACGGTTTGAAACTGGGCTCTCAAAGACAATAAAGTAGTCATTGTTCCTGCTCCAGCAATCAGCGGAAAAGCAATCGGGACAATAGAAGCCGAACCCGCTTCTTCATCTTTATAAATTCTGATGCCGAGAATCATTTCTAAAGCAAGAAAAAACAACACGAATGATCCTGCAACTGCAAATGAATTCACATCGATGCCAATAAGGTTAAGGATTTCTTCTCCAACAAAAAGAAAAACAATCATGATGATTCCGGCTACAAGCGAAGCTTTTTCGGACTCGATTTGACCGTGTTTTGATCTTAAATCAATGATGATGGGAATGCTTCCGATGATGTCGATTACCGCGAATAATACCATTCCAACAGTAATCATTTCTTTGAAATCAAAATTCATAAAAAGAGGGGTTTTTTCAGACCGCAAAAGTATTTTATTTTGTAGAGAAGATTGCCAACTATTAGTTAATTTTTAGTCATGTTTAAAGGTTGAAAATGAGTGCTTTAAAAGTTTAATTGCAAATCCAAAATCTTAAATCCCAAATCTCAAATCAAATCGTATCTTTGCAACATGTTTCAACTAGGAAAAACCATTGTCTCCGAAGACATTTTAGAAAAAGATTTTGTGTGCAACCTTTCGGCTTGCAAAGGTGCTTGTTGTGTTGATGGTGATGCGGGAGCTCCGTTATCCGAAGAGGAAACCAAAATTCTGGAAGGCATTTACCCAAAAGTGAAGCCATTTCTACGAAAGGAAGGTATTGCTGCAATTGAAGCTCAAGGAACTTGGGTTGTGGGAACGGACGGAACATTGGAAACGCCATTGATTGACGAGAAAGATTGTGCCTACGTTATTTTTGATGGAAAAACCGCGCTTTGTGGCATCGAGCAAGCCTATAATCAAGGTTTGGTCGATTGGAAAAAGCCTGTTTCCTGCCATTTATATCCAATTCGAGTAAAAGATTTCACGGAATTTGCAGCGGTAAACTATGACCGTTGGGATATTTGTGACGATGCCTGTTCTTTGGGTAAAGAATTAGAAGTTCCGGTTTATAAATTTGTAAAGGAAGCTTTGATCCGAAAATTTGGCGAAGATTGGTATGCTGAACTTGAAAAAGTGGCAGCCGAACTCAAGAAATAAATTAACCGAAAAATAGCATTTATTTTCGTTTTTATTTGTAATAAATTCCTATATTTTACAGCACTTCGCATTCTTTTTTTATTTTTAAAATATTGATTTTCAGTATTTTATAATTTGTATGAAAACGCCTCACAATTTTTCTCGTTGTTAAAAACTATCGGCAATTGTGGATAAGTTTGACTTTCATTTACCGCAAGAAATCGCAATCTTTGTATCACGCTTTATGGCAGAAATTAATCTTCATAATACAATAAAAGTCAGTCCGATATGTCATCAATAGAACCAATTTTACAAGAGAACAAAGACCGTTTCGTAATTTTTCCTATAAAACACCACGATATTTGGGAATGGTATAAGAAAATGGAAGCCAGTTTTTGGACTGCTGAAGAAATTGACCTTCACCAAGACTTGAACGACTGGAACAATAAATTGAATGAAGACGAAAAATATTTCATCAAGCATATCCTTGCTTTCTTTGCTGCTTCTGATGGAATTGTAAATGAAAATCTAGCAGAGAATTTTGTAAACGAAGTGCAATATGCTGAAGCTAAATTTTTCTATGGTTTCCAGATTATGATGGAAAATATCCATAGCGAAACCTATTCGCTTTTGATTGATACTTATGTTAAAGACGAAGTGGAAAAAGATCAATTGTTTCATGCCTTGGAAGTATTTCCAGCGATTCGTAAAAAAGCAGATTGGGCTTTGAAATGGATTGAATCCGATTCATTTGCTGAACGATTGATTGCTTTTGCAGCCGTAGAAGGAATTTTCTTTTCAGGTGCGTTTTGCTCTATCTATTGGTTGAAAAAACGTGGATTGATGCCAGGTTTAACCTTTTCGAACGAATTGATTTCTCGTGACGAAGGTGTTCATTGTGATTTTGCAGTGCATTTGCACAACCATCATCTGATAAATAAAGTATCTAAAGCAAGAATCAAGGAAATCATTGTTGAGGCTTTGGACATCGAAAGAGAATTTGTAACCGAGTCTTTGCCAGTTAGTTTAATTGGAATGAATGCGACTTTGATGACGCAATATCTAGAGTTTGTAACCGATAGATTATTGGTTGAGTTGCAATGCGAAAGAGTTTATAATGCTTCGAATCCTTTTGATTTCATGGATATGATTTCACTTCAAGGAAAAACCAACTTCTTTGAAAAAAGAGTTTCTGAATACCAAAAAGCAGGTGTTATGAACAGCGGAACTGGAAATGACAGTGATTCGCAAAAAATTAGTTTCGACGCTGATTTTTAAATAATTGCCACGAAGACGCTAAGACGCAAAGAAAATTAAGTTGTTTTGCTTTGTGTTTAATATTGTGGAATTAAAAATTAGAATCTAAAAAGCTTTATCGGCTTTAAAAAATATAAAGTTTAATAAAAATTTACAAAGTAGGTAGAGTAGAGAACTTTGCGACTTTGTGCCTTTGTGGCAAAAATAATTACAAATAACCCGAAACCAGGAAAGGGATTTTCTGATTTCATAAAACTAAAGAAGCTTATGTATGTAGTAAAAAGAGATGGCAAGAAAGAACCTGTAATGTTTGATAAGATTACAGAAAGGATTAAAAAACTATGTTACGGGCTGAATCATTTGGTTGACCCTGTTAAAGTTGCAATGCGTGTTATTGAAGGTTTGTATGATGGTGTTTCAACATCAGAACTGGATAACCTTGCGGCAGAAACAGCGGCGGCAATGACCATTACACATCCAGATTATGCACAGTTGGCGGCTCGAATTGCGATTTCTAACTTGCACTCCAATACCAAAAAATCATTCTCGGAAACAATGAACGATATGTATCATTATGTAAATCCGAGAACCAATAAACTTTCTCCTTTATTGTCTGATGAGGTTTATGAATCGATCATGGCAAATGCTGAATTCTTGGATTCGCATGTTATCTATACAAGAGATTTCAATTACGATTACTTCGGATTTAAAACGTTGGAGCGTTCGTACTTGCTAAAAATAAACGGAAAAATCGTTGAAAGACCACAGCACATGTTAATGCGTGTTGCTGTTGGAATTCACTTAAACGACCTTGAGTCTGTGATTGAAACCTACGACTTGATGTCGAAGAAGTTCTTTACACACGCTACTCCAACACTTTTCAATTCAGGAACACCAAAACCACAAATGTCATCTTGTTTTCTTCTAACGATGAAAGACGACAGTATTGATGGAATTTACGATACCTTAAAACAAACGGCAAAAATCTCGCAATCTGCTGGAGGAATTGGTTTAGCAATTCACAATGTTAGGGCTACAGGTTCTTACATCAGCGGAACAAACGGAACTTCTAACGGAATCGTACCAATGCTTCGTGTGTATGACATGACAGCCCGTTATGTAGATCAAGGTGGTGGAAAAAGAAAAGGAAGCTTTGCCATTTACATCGAACCTTGGCATGCCGATATATTCGATTTCCTTGATTTGAGAAAAAATCACGGTAAGGAAGAAATGAGAACCCGAGATTTATTTTTGGGAATGTGGATTCCGGATTTGTTCATGAAACGTGTTCAGGAAGATTCAACTTGGACGTTGATGTGTCCGAACGAATGTCCAGGATTGAGCGAATCACACAGTGAAGTTTTTGAAGCTTTGTATTTGAAATATGAGGCAGAAGGAAAAGGAAGAAAAACCATCAAGGCGAGAGAAATTTGGGAGAAAATCATGGAATCTCAAGTAGAAACTGGACTTCCGTATATGTTGTATAAAGATGCAGCAAACAGAAAATCAAACCAGAAAAATCTTGGGACCATCCGTTCTTCGAATTTATGTACGGAAATCATTGAATATACATCTCCTGATGAGGTTGCGGTTTGTAACCTTGCATCAATTTCACTTCCAATGTTTGTGGAAGACGGAGCATTCAACCACCAAAAATTATACGATGTAACCAAACGCGTTACGTTGAACCTGAATAAAGTAATCGACAGAAATTACTATCCTGTAATTGAAGCTGAAAATTCAAACAAACGTCACAGGCCAGTAGGTTTGGGAGTTCAAGGTTTGGCAGATGCTTTTATTATGTTGAGAATGCCTTTTACAAGTGATGAGGCTAAAAAATTAAACCAGGAAATTTTCGAGACGCTTTATTTTGCAGCAGTAACATCTTCTATGGAATCAGCTAAAGTAGAAGGACCTTATTCTTCTTACGAAGGTTCGCCAATTTCGCAAGGAGAATTCCAATACAACCTTTGGGGATTGAAAGATTCAGATTTGTCAGGACGCTGGGATTGGGAAGGTTTGAGAAAAGAAGTTTTGAAGCACGGTGTTCGAAATTCACTTTTGGTGGCTCCAATGCCAACCGCTTCAACGTCTCAAATCCTTGGAAACAACGAAGCTTTTGAACCTTACACTTCTAATATTTATACAAGAAGAACACTTTCTGGAGAGTTTATCGTGGTAAACAAACACCTTTTGGAAGACCTTGTAAAAAGAGGATTGTGGAACGAAAACTTGAAGCAGGAAATCATGCGTCATAATGGGTCGGTTCAAAATATCGATGTGATTCCACAGGATTTGAAAGAACTTTACAAAACAGTTTGGGAAATGTCAATGAAAGATATTCTTGACATGTCGCGTCAAAGAGGTTATTTCGTAGATCAATCGCAATCGTTGAACTTGTTTATGCAAGATGCGAATTATGCAAAATTAACGTCGATGCATTTCTATGCTTGGCAATCAGGATTGAAAACAGGAATGTACTATTTGAGAACAAAATCAGCTGTTGATGCGATCAAATTTACATTGAATAACGATAAAAAAGTAGAACCAATTCCAGTTCCAGAGCCTGTAGAAGTTTTAAACATGGTGCAGGAACCAGTCACTCCAATTGCTGTTGATGATTTTAAGGCGATGTTGGCAAGAGCACAAGCAGCTGAACCAGATGATTGTGAAATGTGTGGTTCATAGATAAAAATTATTTAAAAAATTATTTCAATAAATAAAAACTATTTATATATTTGCATAATAAATAAGGCTTCATAATTGAAGCCTTATTTATTGCTTATAGATTCAACGTATTGATTATAAAAAAAAGAAACGCCTCTAATGAGGCGTCAGACTAGGGATGCTATCCCTAGTGTTGTTATTGTGATGCAAATATAAGAACAAAAAGATGAGCGAAACAAGTGTTTTAACAAAAAAAGAAAGAGTAGTAGTATATATAGATGGATTTAATCTATATTTCGGAATGCTCGATGCTGGATTCGAAAACTGTAAGTGGTTAAATTTACATTTATTGATAGAGAATTTGCTACAATCGAATCAGGAATTGATAGAGATAAAGTATTTTACCAGTAGTGTTAGTAATAATCCAGAAAAGCAAAAGAGACAAATAACATATATCGAAGCATTAGAAGCAGTCGGAGTGAAAATATTTTATGGAAATTATCAATCAGATTCAATTGAATGCCGAAGATGTAAAAATATATGGGCAACATTTAACGAAAAAATGACAGATGTAAACATTGCGACCCAGATTTTAGTAGATGCTTACCAAGATAAGTATGATATGGCAATGTTAATTTCAGGGGATAGTGATTTGGTTCCGCCAATGAAAGCAGTTCATGAGATTTTTAAAAATAAAAGAGTTTTTGTAGCATTTCCACCAAAAAGGCATAATCAATCAGTAGCAATAATAGCTAAAGGATCATTAACCATTGGAAGGAAAAAATTAGTTGATAGCCAATTTGAAGAGGAAGTTATAAAAAAAGATGGTTATGTTTTGAAAAAGCCTAAAAGTTGGAAAATTTAGAAAGAATCAATTAATACAACTGTCAAATGACGGCTGTTTTCTTTAAACACTAATTTCACTCTTCGTATATTTGCATCAAAATAAAACCCCTTGAGTTTATTATATTTTAGAGATCGGGAGAATGTTGATTTGGAAAATGTTTTCTTCGAACATTCCGTTTCCGAACAAATCCAGCAATTCCTAAAGGAACATCAGTTTGCCGAAATCCTGCAGCAGTATGAGCTTCCTGTAGCCAACAAGATTTTATTGTACGGCAAAACAGGTTGTGGCAAAACCATGACGGCAAAAGCCATTGCAAAAAAACTAAATAAGAATATTTTTATTGTCAATCTGGCTTCGGTAGTTTCTTCGAAATTGGGAGAAACGGCCAAGAATGTCCAAAGTATTTTCAAGGAATCCAATTATGAAAATTCGGTTCTGTTTTTTGATGAATTCGATTCGTTGGGACAAATTCGAGACTACGATAATAAAGACAGTAGCGAGATGAAACGTGTGGTAAATGCCATTCTCCAATTGATTGATAACTTTCCTAAAAATTCTATCCTGATTGCTGCCACAAATCAAATCCAGATGATTGATGAAGCTTTGATTAGACGATTTGAATTACGACTTGAATTTGCCTTGCCTTCAAAAATTGTATTGGAAGCTTTTTACGATAAATTATTGTCTAAATTTCCTGCTAAATACCAAAATGTCGAAAAGCAATATGGAATTTCGTTTTCTGAAGCAAAAGATCTTATCTTTAGGCAAGTCAAAAACAATATCATTTCGGATGAAATGAATAAACTAAATTAAAAATACCATTTAAAATGTCAAAAGAAAAAGGAGTTTATACAGGAATTATTGAACAAGATGCAGACGGAAATTTTTTCTGTGGAGAATACTTATTGGATTATCAATATACGGTTGCGAATTTCAAACTAGGAGATGAAATCAACATCAAAACAGTTATTGTAAACCCGAGTGATAGAAGCTACAATCAATATCCAAAAAAGTCAAGGAACTTTTTTCTATCTAACGAAAAAGAATAAGGCATGGACTTTAAGAAACAATTTTCGGTAGATGAGGAAATCATAGCTACCGGTTGGCAACGATTTGGCAATTATATGGTAGATATGATTTTCATCTATATCATTATTATTCTTTTGTTCATTTTCATCGGATTAATTTCATCTTTTTTTGATTCAAATGAATTTATGGTTTGGTTAGACAATATGGGGGATTTGGAATTTTATTTAATCTTTTCATTACTAGTGCTTATATATTTTATCTTTTTTGAAACATTTACTTCACGGTCTTTAGCCAAATATATTACTGGGACAATTGTAGTTTACGAAGATGGTTCAAAGCCAAATTTAGGAACTATTACAAAAAGAACCTTGAGTAGGTTTATACCATTTGATGCTCTAACTTTTTTGGGTGGAGCAAGAGGGTGGCACGATTCAATTTCTGATACCTACGTTGTAAGCAAAAAAGGGCTGGAAACTAAAATGAAAATATTTACTGAATTGGAAGAAATTGGCAACAGTCCAGAATAATCCTAAATCCTCAATCAAAAATCCTTAATCCAAATGATGCACTGGGAACAACTTCTATCCTTAAAAAGACAAGGCGACAAAGGCAAAAGACTACGAAAAGAACAAGACGACACCCGACTTGGTTTTGAAGTAGATTATGACCGAATTATCTTTTCGTCGGCTTTCAGGAGCCTTCAGGATAAAACGCAGGTTATTCCGCTTTCAAAAACCGATTTCGTGCATACACGTTTGACGCATAGTCTGGAAGTTTCAGTTGTAGGCCGTTCCATCGGAAGATTAGTTGGAAAAAAAATCATTGAAAAATATCCACATCTGAAGGAAATCCACGGTTACCAGCCGAATGATTTTGGAGCAATTGTCGCCGCAGCTTCCTTGGCTCATGATATCGGAAATCCACCTTTTGGTCATTCGGGAGAAAAAGCAATTGGGGAATATTTCAAGATAGGAAATGGAAAACAGTTCAAAGACCAGCTTTCGCCAAAAGAATGGCAGGATTTGATTGATTTCGAAGGAAATGCAAATGGGCTTTCAGTTTTAACAGGATCTAGACCTGGAGTTTCTGGAGGTTTAAGGCTGACTTATGCCACTTTGGGAGCCTTTATGAAATACCCAAAAGAATCACTTCCAAAGAAACCAACACAAAATATATCCGACAAAAAATATGGTTTCTTCCAATCGGATAAATTATTTTTTCAGGAAGTTGCCGAAGAATTGGGGATGATCAAAAAAACAGGATATGACATCGCGTTTCAAAGGCATCCCTTGGCTTTTTTGGTCGAAGCGGCCGATGATATTTGTTATACAATTATTGATTTTGAAGACGGAATAAACCTAGGTTTGGTTTCGGAAGATTTTGCTTTGGAATATCTAATTAACTTGGTAAAAGATAGTATCGATTCCTCGAAATTTCATCAATTGACAACAAAGGAAGATAGAATCAGTTATTTGAGAGCCTTGGCAATTGGAAGTTTGATCAACGATGCCGTAAAGGTTTTTATCGAAAACGAAGAAGCTATTCTAAAAGGTGAATTCCATTCGGCTTTAACCGATAAAAGCAAATATAAAGTGCAGATGGACGACATCATTAAATTGAGTGTCAAAAATATTTACCAGAGCAGGGAAGTAGTTGAAAAAGAAGTGGTTGGCTATCAAATTATCCAAACCTTATTGGATAAATTCATCACCGCCTTCAACAATAAATTCAACGGGGAAGCTTCTAATTATGATAATTTATTGCTGAAAATGTTGCCCGAAAAATTCCACGAAGAGAAGGACGATTTATACAAAAGATTGCTTCACATTTGCCATTATGTTTCGCTTCTAACCGATGGGAATGCATTGGAGTTATTTGAAACCATCAACGGCAGAAAGAAATTATAGACTAGAAGCTATAAATCAAACCGATTCCTAACATCTGTTTCAACTGTAATTTTGGACCAACAGTGACTTGAACACCGTCAATTTCTTCTTTTGCCTTGATGTCATCGTCATAAATCACATGAGTGTTTACCGTAGCTCGAACGTGTTTGTTCACGATAAACTCCCAATTCATTTGCCAATCGATATCGATATTTCCAAAGTGGTTTAGATAATCAGTGTAAAGATTCAAACGGTTGTCGAGTTTTATATTCTTGAATATCTCTTTCTTGTAATTGCTTGTAAACAAGAAACCAAGTTCCGTTCTTGAGTTTTTTCCTTCCCGAATTATTTCTTGTGTTACAGGATCAATGATTGCTTTTTCGACACCAAAAGCTCCCTGATTGGCCAATCGTTGATCGAAAACTAAGGTATTCTTCAAGGTCAATGGCGAAATGTAGAGTTGGAAATATTTTGCCTTGTTGTTGTATTCCGCACCAACTCCCAGAAAAGTATAGGCTGGAGCGAAAAGTCGGGAAATGGCCAAATCTGTATTAGGATAGGCATATCCGTTGGTGAATTGTGTGTTGAAATTGAATTTCGCACTATGAAACCAATTGGAGGTCGTGTCTTTTCTATAACCAACTGTTGAGTTGATCTGGAAAGCGTCATCAGTTTTACGCAATTCAACTCCATCTTGCTTGCTGATTCCGTAGCGAACAATCAATTCGTTCGACCATTTTAGATTTTCATTATTATAATTTCGAGTAAAAGTTCCTTTTAATAAGCCCGAAATCGAACTGTTACCTCCGGCACTCCAATTGACAAATGCAATTTCATTAAGGTCAAAACCCACAATGTTTTCCTTTTTCCAGTGGGAAGTAATAATTTTAGTTGAATCTGGAACGTTCACTTTTATTGTATCTACAGATTGAGCAAAAGAACCCATTGCAACAAAAAGCAATAACCCAAGGGTTAAGGAAAAGAATTTCATAATGAAGAAATTAAATTTTAGGGAAGTACAAAAGTCAATAAATTTAGTAGCTTTCAAAAATTATTTGCAAACTTTTTGCATCAATTTCACTATAACGTTGTAGTTGAGCTACTGTTCCATGTTCGATGAATTCATCTGGAATACCAAGAATTTTTATTTTGGGAGAATATTGATGAAGTGCTGAAAACTCAAGTATTGCAGTTCCAAAACCGCCATTTATAACGCCATCTTCAAGGGTAATTATGTGTTCAAATTCGGTTAAAATTAAATGTAAAAGCTTTTCGTCTAATGGTTTTACGAAAGGAAAATCATAATGGGCAAATTGTTCGACATTTTCCATCTCGGCTAAAGCCAAAGTCACATTTTTGCCTATAAAACCATTTGAAAGCACTGCCACTTTTGAGCCTTTTTTTATCAAATTTGCCTTTCCAATTTCGATTTCTTCGTAGGGTTTAATCCAATCTTGATGCAACCCACGACCACGAGGATAACGAATGGCAATTGGGTGATTCAAACCTAGTTGAGCCGTGTATAAAATGTTTCGCAAGTCCATTTCATTCATTGGAGAATAAAGGATCATATTTGGAATACATCTCAAGAAAGCAATATCAAAAACACCGTGATGAGTAGCTCCATCTTCGCCAACCAAACCAGCCCTGTCCAGACAAAAAATCACAGGAAGATTTTGCAGAGCCACATCGTGAATCACTTGATCATAAGCTCTTTGCAAAAATGTAGAATAGATGTTGCAAAACACAATCATTCCTTGGGTTGCCATTCCGGCCGATAAAGTTACGGCGTGTTGTTCGGCAATTCCAACGTCAAAAGCACGTTCTGGAAAAGCATCCATCATAAATTTCAATGAACTTCCCGAAGGCATTGCAGGTGTAATTCCGATGATTTTTTCATTTTTTTTAGCCAAATCCAATACGGTCAAGCCAAAGACATCCTGAAATTTTGGAGGTAGATTTTCTTCAAATTTTGGAATGATTTCGCCTGTAAGCTTGTCGAATTTTCCCGGAGCATGATACTTTACCTGGTCTTTTTCGGCTTGCTCCAAACCTTTTCCTTTTGTTGTGATGATGTGAAGGAATTTTGGGCCTTTCGTGTTTTTTAATCGTTTCAATTCTTTGATTATGGCAAAAATATCATGACCATCAATTGGACCTGAATAATCAAAGTTCAACGATTTGATCATATTATTCTGCCTCGGATTTTTGCCTGATTTTACAGCTGTTAGATAATTTTTCAACGCACCAACGCTTGGATCGATTCCGATAGCATTGTCGTTCAAAATCACTAATAGATTGGCATCGGTAACACCAGCGTGATTCAAGCCTTCAAATGCCATTCCCGAAGCAATCGATGCATCGCCTACAACTGCAATATGGTTTTTCTCGAAATCACCTTTTAGATTGGAGGCAATTGCCATACCCAAAGTGGCGGAAATTGCAGTAGAGGAGTGGCCTACACCAAAAGTATCGTATTCACTTTCGCTTCTTTTTGGAAAACCGGAAACACCTCCAAGTTGTCTGTTGGTATGGAAAATATCTTTCCTTCCGGTTAAAATTTTATGTCCATAAGCCTGATGTCCAACATCCCAAACCAATAAATCCTCTGGCGTGTTGAAGACATAGTGCAAGGCAATTGTCAGTTCTACAACACCTAAACTTGCACCAAGATGACCTTCTTTAACCGAAACAATATCAATGATAAAATCACGTAATTCTTTGGCGAGTTGTGGCAATGCCATTTCGGGAATAAGGCGAAGATCTTTTGGGGAATTTATATGTGAAAGTAAATTGAGCTTCATAAAACAAATGTACAAATTGCAGTTAAGATATGAAGCACTCTTTGTTTTAATGTCTAAATTCGATTTTCATTAATCGCTACAACTCTACTAGTCTATTGGCAATGGTTTTGTTTTGTATATTTGTATTTTAAAAATCAATGTATTATGACAACTTTCACGATAAAGATCAACGAACGTACTAAAGCTGGAAAAGCGTTTAGAATGTTGACGGAAACCTTTTTTAAAGATGCGAAAGGAATTGAAATCACCGAGAAAACAGATGAAAAGGAGGATGAAGTTTACAATCCTGAATTTGTAAAGATGATAAAAGAGGCGGATAAAAGAGGTAATTTTACAACCGTAAATCCAGATGATATATGGGGAAGTTTAGGGTTGAAATAGAAGAGTTAGCTAAAAGTCATATTGAAAAGCACATTAAATCTGGAAATAAAGCGATTATTAAAAGCTTGAAAAAATAATAATAGAACTTACTGAAACTCCTTATTCAGGTATAGGAAATCCCGAAGCACTTAAAAATAATTTGTCGGGATATTGGTCAAGACGAATCAGCCAAAAAGATCGACTTATTTATAGAGTAGAGGAAAATACGGTTACCGTTTTTGTAATTTCCGCTTTAGGGCATTATTTCGATAAATAAAATTCAATTCATTCCTTTAATGGAGAACTTCTTTACCGACGAATATTTTATGAAAAAAGCCCTTCAAGAAGCCGAAATGGCTTTCGAGAAAGGCGAAATTCCTGTTGGAGCTTTGATTGTGATTGACAATAAAATCATAGCCCGAACCCATAACCTAACCGAAATGTTGAACGATGTTACCGCTCATGCCGAAATGCAGGCCATAACTTCTGCTGCAAATTTCCTTGGCGGAAAATATTTAAAAAATTGTACGCTTTATGTGACTTTAGAACCTTGCCAAATGTGTGCTGGAGCTTTGTATTGGAGCCAAATTTCCAAAATTGTTTTTGGAGCAAGTGACGAACAACGTGGTTTTGAAAAAATGGGCACTCAGATTCATCCCAAAACAACTATTGTTCGCGGTGTTTTGGCTGATGAAGCTGGGAAATTGATGAGGCGGTTTTTCTTGGAGAGGAGGAAGAATTAGAGTTTTATTCTCAGCTCTTTTACCTTCTGATCATCCACAACTGCAGGAAAATCTATCGAAATCTCATTTCCTTTTTTAGAAAAGTTTCCTTTCGCAACTTTATAATTCCCCGCTTTTCCTTTGCAGTAGCACCAAACACCAAAAATCATTTTTGCCTTTTGAAGTTCCTCATCCGATAGTTTCAAATCCGAAACATCCGATGCGAGTTCGAAGATGATTTCCTCTCGGTAGCCAGCATCTTGATATAGCTTGTTGGTTTTTTGGTTGTAAGTATAGTGGTAAACTGTAGTTCCGTTAAAGTCTTCGAGTTCAAAATAGGTGCCGCTTACATCGCCCGTTTTAACGTTCATGGTTTTGTTTGGAAAAACTTCCAATGTACATTCAAAATTTTCAGGACAAGAATTTAGAAGTTGTGCTTTCATGTTTTTGTTTTCTTCAGTAGCTTTTTTCTTGCAGTTGCAGGAAAATATCAAAAACGAAATTAGCGATAATACTACTATTTTTTTCATAGAGCGAATTTTTTAAATTTTAAATAGTGGTCAGTTTTCAGTTTCACTTTTCATCCCTAGGCCTCGGGAACACTTTTCAGTTTATTGCCTTTTAACCTCATAAACCAATAACCTACAACTTACTTCCCGTTAAAAGCATTCATCGTGTTTTCCAATCCAGCTGTTCCAAAAGATTTGATGATTTCTGAAGCTAATTCCAATCGTTCAGGAAGGGCCGTTTTTTCAGCTTCGTCCCATTCGCCTAGCACGTAATCAACTTGTTGTCCTTTCTTGAATTCGTCGCTGATGCCAAAACGGAATCGGGCATAATTTTGCGTATTCAAAACTAGGTTGGTGTTTTTTAGACCATTATGACCGCCGTCGCTTCCTTTTGGTTTGATTCGAATTGTTCCGAAAGAAAGATTCAAATCATCCGTAATCACCAAAATGTTTTCAAGTGGAATATTTTCCTTGTCCATCCAGAATTTTATGGCTTTTCCGGATAGGTTCATGTAGGTATTGGGTTTCAAGAGAAGGAAAGTTCTGCCTTTGAATTTATATTCTGCTAAAGTGCCCAGCTTTACGGTTTCGAAAGTAAGGCTTTCTTTCTTGGCGAAAAAATCTAGGACTTTAAAGCCTATGTTGTGACGTGTATTGACATATTCTGCTCCAATGTTGCCAAGGCCAACGATTAAGAATTTCTTCATTGGGTCTGTGTTTTCTGTAAGTTTTGTTTCTTGTTTGTGGAATAAATTGGTGAGCCATTTCATTTTTCAAAAGTAAGTATATTTTTCAATAACAATTTCAATGGCAATATCAAAAATCAATAATAACTAGATTTGCATAATTTTGAAATTGTGATTGCCATTGCAATTGATTTTGTCATTGCCATTGAAAAGTTTCCAAACACACAAATACTTTTGCTTTCTAACCCTGATTACTTCACAATACATTTATTTTTATAGGAGTTCAGTGAATTTCATTTGGAACGGCATCCTTTTTCTCGCTTCTTTAGCGAGGAAAAGATAGAGTGGAAAGCAGGAACAAGGATTTTGAAAATACGCTACCGATTCGTTCCTGAAAATTGAAACCACCCCGTCCTTCGGACACCCCTCCAAAGGAGGGGAATAAAAAAAGCACCAGTTTTGAGGCTGGTGCTTTTTGAAAATATAACGGTAAGATTATTTTTTCTTTCCTTTTGCAGGTGCTTTTGCTGCTTTTGCCGCTTCTTGAGCTGCTTTCATAGCTGCACGAGAAATTCTTACTTGAGCCACAACTGTGTTCTCTGGGTGAAGCAATTTGTAGTTGTCAGAAACAAGTTTCGTCACATACAATTTGTTACCCATTTCAAGTTCAGAAATGTTTGCTTCAACAAAATCCGGAAGGTTTTTTGGTAAAGCTTTAACTTTCAATCTACGAGTGTTCAAACGTAGAACACCACCTAAAAGTACACCTGGAGAAACACCAGTGATTTTAACTGGAACTTCCATAGTGATTTCTTTGTCATCGTGTAGTTGGAAGAAGTCAATGTGTAAAATTTTGTCTGACACCGGGTGAACCTGAATGTCTTGCAAAATTGCATTGAATTTTTTACCACCTTCAAGGTCGATCTCAACTGTGTGAGCGTTTGGAGTGTAAACCAAGTTTTTAAATGCTTTTTCATCTGCTGAAAAATGAACTGGTTGATCTCCTCCGTATAAAACGCAAGGAACCGCTCCAGCATTACGTAAGGCTTTAGTAGCTACTTTGCCCACGCTTTCTCTTTCTGATCCTTTAATTGTAATCGATTTCATTGTAAAAATATATAATTAATAAAAAATACTTCTTAAAGTGGTTGTTCTACATCAAGAATTTTCCACTGATTGAGTTGTTATGTTGCACCATTTGCATTACTTCTGCAAAAAGTGGTGCACAGCTCACGACTCTGATTTTGTTTGATTCTTTCTTTAACGGAATAGAATCGGTTACGATTAATTCCAACAATTTAGAATTTTCAATTTTTTCGTAGGCTTCTCCCGATAGGATTGGATGCGTACAAATGGCGCGAACGCTCAATGCTCCTTTTTCCATCATTAAATCGGCGGCTTTCGCCAAAGTGCCTCCGGTGTCAATCATATCATCTACAAGGATGACATTTCTTCCTTTTACTTCTCCGATCAGCTCCATTGTGTCAATCACGTTGGCTACTTTTCTTTGTTTGTAACAGATTACCACGTCTGATTCTAAGAATTTAGAATAGGCATAAGCTCTTTTTGAACCTCCCATGTCCGGTGATGCAATCGTCAGGTTTTCTAAACCAAGACTTTTTACATACGGCAGGAATATTGTTGATGCAAACAGGTGATCTACTGGTTTTTCAAAAAATCCTTGGATCTGGTCTGCATGTAAATCCATTGTCATGATACGAGTTGCTCCTGCAGCTTCTAGTAATTTTGCAACTAGTTTTGCTCCAATCGGAACCCGAGGTTTGTCTTTTCTGTCTTGTCGGGCCCATCCAAAATAAGGTATAACAGCCGTAATGTGTCGTGCTGAAGCTCTTTTGGCGGCATCAATCATCAGTAAAAGTTCCATCAAGTTGTCGCTACTTGGAAAGGTAGAACAAACAAGAAACACTCTTAATCCTCTGATTGATTCTTCGAAAGACGGTTGAAATTCACCATCGCTGTATTTTGAGAACGTAACTTTACCTAGCGGAATTCCATAGCTTTTGGCTATTTTTTCTGCCAAATATACACTTTGAGAACATGCAAATATCTTTGCTTCCGGTTCTTGGTGTGGCATTTTAATTAGTTGTTTAGTAGTTAGTTAGTGTTGTGTCGCCGAAACGAGGTGCAAATTTAGGAATAAAAACGAACTCTGAAAGGAAAATTTCGACAATTTTTTTTAGAATATGTAAAATAATTTTTTACATTTGCACCGTGTTAAAGGAATCGATGTTGCAATTGGTTCTATTGCGTCGAAGCTGTTGCTTCTTCGTCTGCTAAGCCCGGATGGCGGAATTGGTAGACGCGCTGGTCTCAAACACCTGTGGGAAACCGTGCCGGTTCGACTCCGGCTCCGGGTACAAAAGCCTCTTCGAAAGAAGAGGCTTTTCTGTTTTTAGTGTTTCTTGCGGAAAAAGGGGTAGGAGTCAAACTATTTTATAGGTTCGACTCCGGCTCCGGGTACGAAAGCCTCTTCGAAAGAAGGGGCTTTTCTGTTTTTAGTGTTTCTGACGAAAAAAGGTGGTAGGAGTCAAACTATTTTATAGATTCGACTCCTGGCTTTTTTGTTTTTTAGTGTTTCTCTAATTCCAAATCTTCGATCAAGTGTCCAAAAAGTGCAAATTTTTACGACAATACCACAACAGGAAAACTCTCCTGAAGCTGTAAATTTGTTCTATAAAATAGGAAGATTTTCTTCTCTATCTAATACATTAAAAAAGGAATATTATGTTTGGCAAAGGAACAAAGGCATACAGCATCTTTACGGGCAAATGCCCAAAATGTCATGAAGACCACATGTATGTGAACAAGAATCCATACATGTTAACGGAAACCATGAAGATGCACGAAACTTGTGATAATTGTGGTTTTCGCTACAAAGTAGAACCTAATTTCTTTTTTGGGGCTATGTTTGTGAGCTATGCGGTTTCTGTATTTACAGGGATAATGATTTTCCTGATTTGCTATTTTGGTTTTAAAATGAATCTGCTCCACATCTTCATAGCCATATTTGCGGGATTGATTGTATTGATGCCCATCATCACCCGAATATCTAGAAATATCTACATCAATATTTTTGTGAGCTATAACAAAGAGGCCGGAAAAAAGAATGTTCCGGCCTGATAGTTTTTGATATAAGTTATTAGAAAATTACTTTCTTGGTGATGATCGTATGGTCGTTTAATTCGACTTTTACAATCAGGGTTTGCTGGCCATAGACTACATTTGAAGTGCTAAATTGACTTTCATTAACATCATCTTGCTCAAAAACCTTTCTTCCCAAAATATCATAGATAGTAATCTTTCTGATGTCTGGAAATGTTGATTTCACGTTTAAATCATCTTGATTTTTCCAAATCATAATACTTGAAGGATTTTTTTCAAGTTCAGGGTTGGAGAGCGTTTCATTCGGGAGGTATCTTAAAACGAAACGATTATTGAAAGTTCCAGGAATGGTAGTAAATGTATAATCAGAATTTTTCAAGTCGTGGACCACGTTTAAAAGCAAGTCTTCCAAATAGATATCCTGTCCTTCAAACAATCCATCATAATGATCGATGCTGATTTTTAAAGACCCTGTTAAAGTGGTCTTATATCCCAATGGAACTTGATCCTGATTGTTGAATGGCAGAGCACGCCCTTGGATAACCATTTTTTCATCTGCTAAAAGGGAATATAAAGTAACCCTGTTGCCACCAAAACTTTCTCCATCATATCCCCAGTCTTTGCCGTTTGTGGCACCCTCAATATATCCAACCATTGTTTGATTGAAGGCGTTTTGACCAGTCAGATTGAGCCAAATTCTGTGTTTTCCACTTGTTTGCCAATTATTGATTGGCTGTGTTGTATTTGGTCTGAAAAATTGATCGTTATTTCCAGAAACCCGCATACTGTTATTGAAAGTGACATTGCTTGCCAACGGATTGATGCCCTTGACAAAGAAAGACTGTCCTGAAGCGAGAAATTCATCGGGTTCGACTCCACCGGTTGATGCGGCAGCGGTTGCAGTTGCACCACTAAAGTTGAATGTGGCATAATCACTAGGATTGTAGCTGAATACTCCCGGAATGCCTGTTTCCTGAATTTGAGAATTATGTGTCCATAAATAAATAGTGCCCTCTAGAGATTGATTATTCGAAAGAAGAAATTCTTCGATATTGATGGCCGATGGATAAGGATTTCCAAGCAGGTTCCATTTGTCAACAGTGTCAGATCCTGTAACGGCATGCTCTACAATTCCATTATTAGGCTTTCCTATAAAATTGGCAGTATATACTTCTGCGGTTGCACCGGATTGTCCTTGGATGTCAAAATATTGTGGTGCACGAACAATATAGCCTCTTCCTGGCACCATCACTTCGGCTCCTACAGGAATAGTTTGCCAAACAGGCGTTACCGCTGCGTGATTCCATTTAAAATATTTGTCGAATAGCGTCATTGGTGACAATTCTTTGAGGGTAAAGGCATCCTCTGTTGCATCATCAGATGGATCGTCGTTTGCAAATAGGGGCGAACTCCAATAAGTAAAATCATATCGGTAAACAGGTTGTGTATTTCTTTTTATCGTTACATTTCCTGTATTTATGGCGTTATTATTATGTTGTAACAAACTAGAACTGTCTTCAAAAATCACGATACCGTTATTTGTAAAATCACTCTGGATGTCCAGGGTATGGTTGGAAGCAATTGTTAGGGTATTTCCAGAATTTACTTCACATTCACAACCAATAAATCCTGCTCCTTCTGTACTCGAATCATAATTTCCGTCAATAATTGCTACTTGTGTAGAAGTTGGAGGGTTTCCGTCGCCACTCCAAACGGTTCCGTTCCAAGTTTTGGAGGCTTTTCTTTTTGCTTTTAGCTCAATGTTATCGACGGCCCAGATTTCGCCAACAGTATCATTTACGATGGTAATTTTCATTCTCAATGAATTTACTAACGGTAAATTCGTTATTCGCAAAGTGCTGTATCCATCAGTTGTTGCAAAACCACCAGCTTGCGGTTTATATTGGTTTTCTATAGTTCCATTGCCATCATAAACTGTAACTCCAATTCCTGTTCCGCTTGTAAAGCTCCATCTGCAATTGGAACTGAATCCTGATACGGAAAGTTCATTTGTCCAGGTTGTTCCTCCGTCTTTGCTGATGGAAACTCGAACTACATCGTTGGCTTCCATTCCATTTCCAGAAGTCACAGAAAATGCCCCAACCCTCATCGATAGATTTACATCTGATAGATGAGAGGTATCTATTGCATCAAAAACAATTTCGGTGGAGGCATTACTGACTTGTAGGCTTTTTGCTCCAATGAATTTAGCAGAGCTTCCGCCGTCTCCAGATGCTCCATAGGCGGTTCCTCCTGTTACAGTAGCTCCAGCCGGAAGTGGCGTTGTGTAGCCCCAAGTTGGAGTTGCCGGACTGTCTTCAAAATCTTGAACGGCAATTGTTTCTTCGGCTCTAAAGGCACATTCGATATAGTCAATTCCTTGTCCTTGAATATTAAAAGTATAAGGATTTTCGTCTGGGTCGTTATTTTCGATAGTTACTGTCGCCGTTCTAATTCCAGGTCCTGAAGGTGTAAATTTTATTACCAGATAGGTGGTTCCTCCAACTGCAACCAATGATGCTGGCGAAGTTGTAATGCTAAAATCAGATGCATGAATGCCGCTAATAGTTACGTTATTGATTTCCAGATTTCCTTTTGCTCCAGCAAGATTCTGAATCAAGAAAGTGCTTGATCGTGTGGCTGGGCTGTCGCCGAAATCTGTAAAATCTGCTGCATCAGGAGTAGTGTCTCCATCAACAATGTTCATATCATTTCCTACGACATTGATTTCTGGAGCTCCCAGAGGAAATCCTGCCGAAAGTTCATTAATGCTTGAGGTTGCACCACCATCTGTTACTGTAATTTCTAGCGTATTTGCGGTTGTGTCAATTGCTGTTGGACCTTCCGTCCATTGAATACCGTTCCATCTTCCAGGTTTAGAGTTGCTTTCTGTTCCTGCAACATCGTAGTTGGCTGGAGTAGAGTGGTATTTTCCTGAAAATATGTAGGTTGCAGCACCAGTAATTCCCGTTGAAGATAGCTTCCAATATCGTGTCAGGTAATCGGTAGAGGCTTCCATTTCGGGATGTTTAATGTCATTAACAGAAACCATCATGTAGGCGGTTGAAAAAGTTCCAGCTGTAAAGCTTACGGTTGCTGGAGTATATTGAGAGCCATTTGCGGAAGCGGCATTATCTCCAATTGGGAAAGTAAAAGTGTTGTTGGCTAATGTCACACGTTTTCTTAATCGTCCAGAAGTTCCTGCTTCATCTACAATTACATAGCTTGTTGGTCCTCCGGATGCTGTCGTAGAAAGATTAAGCGACATGTCAAAAGTATCCAAATCTACCAGTCCTTTGGTTAGCGTCAAAGAAGTATTGATTGTTAGAGGAGTTCCTAGCTTCATTGCAATTGCATTGTCTTGACGGTTCACTGTTAGATTTCCTAGGATTTGGCTGCCTGATGTAAAATTCATTGTTCCGATGCTCCCGTTTCCTAGAAGGGTCATGTTGGAAGTGTTGCTTCCTTTGAATGTTCCTGAACCTGAAATGATATTATTAGTACTGGCGGTTCCAAGTGTCAATGTCCTTCCGTTCAAGTCCAAGATGTCATTTGCACTACCGAA
Source organism: Flavobacterium arsenatis (assembly GCF_031456785.1). NCBI lineage: Bacteria > Pseudomonadati > Bacteroidota > Flavobacteriia > Flavobacteriales > Flavobacteriaceae > Flavobacterium > Flavobacterium arsenatis. The sequence continues at coordinate 270,269 of NZ_JAVDVI010000002.1, read as the reverse complement.
AGAAATTACGTTTCCTGTATTTGGAGCGGTAATAGACAAGTCTGTGTTTAACACAACAGTGGCATTTCCGCTTGACGGCACTTCAAAAACAACATAATGAAAAGTAGGGGGTGATCCAACTGGAGCATTAATGGTTTGTGTTCCTGAACTTGCATTTTTTATAAAGAAAACGGCTCGATTATTGGCATTGAAGGTATAACCTGTATTGAAGGTGATATCTCCACCCACTTTCAAGTCATCACCCGTATCGATTCCTAAAGCCAATTCTCCTGTGCAAACAATTGAACCCATTACCGTCAAAGCTCCATCACAATCTCCCATTTGCAGCTTGCTTCCAGAATTTAGGGTTAAATTTCCCGTCATTCCTCTAGGACCAATGGTGTCATAATCGTATTCTAAAGTTGTGTTATTGGTTAAGGTAACATGATGTGGAACGCCAAAAGTGCCTCCAATGTTTGAGGTCCATTCTATCCGCTTGCCATAAGTTCCGCCAGAATTATATATCAGTGAAGAAGCTGACCCGTATTTTGGGGCGTTTACATCTACATAAGAATTGGTGTTGAGTTGCAACGTTCCGTTAATGGTGGTAGGGTTTCCAGCTCCAAAATTAAGTCCTGTTTCTAATACTAAAGTAGTTGCAGTATCTAATTCAAGGGTTCCAGGATTTGTAATTGTTAGTTGGGAAGTGTTCACTCTAAAAACTCCTCCTGCAAGACTGCTTGTTATTTTTCGGTTACCCGAAGCCAGACTTAAATTTCCCCCTCCAGAAATGGTAAAGGTTTGTCCGTTTAAGTCTATTGTGCTTGTTGCATTCGTTGATGATAATGTTACTCCGTTACTTGTATTGACAGTTGCATTGGTTCCCGTTGCAAGTTGCAAAGTGCCGCTTCCGCTGATGACTAAATAATTAAAAGTTTCCGTTCCGCCACCGGTTACTGTTAGGACTTGTGTCGTGCTTCCGTTAAAGAAAACAGCTCTTGCGTTTGGAGTAAAAATGGCTCCGGAAGCTCTGGTCCAGTTTCCAGCAATATATAAATCGGCACTTACTGTTCCGCTCAAGGCTAATGTTCCGCTGGTAATGTTCAGATTTCCAGCTATTCCTCTGCTTGCATTTGGCATTGTTAAAGAGGTGGAGTTGTTTATGATAACATTTTGAGGCACACCACTTCCTGCCGTTGTAGCATTTCCTGTCCACTCAAAGCTCACGCCGTAAGGTCCTCCAGTGTTGTAGATTAGAGTAGAAACATTTCCATAAGTTGGAGCTGCCGTTACATTTCCACCGCTTATGGTGAAAATTCCGTTTATGGTTGGAATGGTAGCAAGTGTTACCGTTCCGTTTATGGTAATGTTGTTAAAAGCAATTGCCGAACTTCCGTTGACGGTTCCTGCACCAGCAAAATTCACCAATCCATTTCCAGCGGTAAACGTGCTGTTGTTGGTTATTGTTCCCGTAGAAGCCATGTTTAAAGTTCCTGCGGCAGTAAAGCTTAAAGTTCCGTTATTGGTGAGAGTTGTAGTGGTTAATTGTGAAGTGGCATTATCAAAAGCTAGTGAATCGCCAGTATTGATGGTTACAGAAGTAGGGGTATTTGTTGCAGCAGCAGATAATGTCACGGCATGATCAATAATCACGTTTGCACCAGCAGGAGGAATGGCATTTAGTAGCCAAGTAGAGGCTGTATTGTAATCGCCATTTTGTTTTGTAACGTAGCCCGAAACATAAGTAAAGCCTGTTCTAATTCCAGTTCCAATAGGTGAAGTAACACTGACATTTCCACTTGTTCCAGCTCCTACAATTGCAGTTATTTGAGTGTCGCTATCAACTGTAAATGAGGCTGCCGAGGTGCCACCAAAACTAACAGCAGTGGCTCCTGTAAAATTAGTTCCTGTAATAACAATTGACGTTCCTGAATAGCCCGATGTTGGAGTAAAAGAGGTTACAGTAACTGATGACGGAACTAATTCTCCTGAAGGCAAAAGTATAGGTTTGCCATCATATCCATCAAAAGAAATTTTATCAAGTTGAGCAGTACTTAATCCTCCAACGCCAAAAAACAATTTTCCTCCTGTTCCAGAAATTCCTGCAGTTCCTGTCCAACCATAAATGGTTAATGTTGTTCCTGCCCAAGTCACCCCACTGCTGTTGGCGAATACCAAGGAGTGGTTGTTGCTTCCCAACTCGATTGTGCTATTGGCATCTAAACTCAAGGTAGAGGAACAGGTTATTGTTGTCCCTGTTGCAATTCCTGAAGTCCCTAATTTTCCTCCATTTAGTTTTATTTGAGACGCAAGAGTTGCTGTTGTACTCGTTGGGTTGAGTCTCAATTCTCCTGCATTGATTGTTGTGTTTCCTGTGTAGGTATTGGAAGTATTGGCTAAAACAAGTGTTCCTGTTCCGTTTTTTTCTAAAGCATTGCTTCCCGAAACCACTCCGTTCAAGGTAATGGTTCCAGTTCCTGAAATGAGGCTGTTTGAACCAAGGCTGACATTTCCCTGCCATGCAGAAGCTGTTCCAGACGAATTGATCAAAGCACCACCATTCGATATTCCTGTTCCGTTAAGTGTCAGGTTTTCGATAGCCGATCCTGTTAATGAAAAACCATTCAAATCTAAAACTCCTCCAGAATCAACGGTTGTTCCATTTGTGGTAGTTCCTAAAGGTCCAGAGGTAGAAGCGGATGATGAAATGCCTAGCCTTAAAGTGGCATTTGAATTTACGGTTGTTGTTCCGGTATAAGTATTGGCACTGCTCAAAATAACAGACGAGCTTGCATCTCCGCCAACCAGAACAGCATTCACAGAAGAAGTACCTGTGCTATTGGCTTCCAACCCGTCAGAAATCAATCCTGGAGTATAAGTTCCGGATGCTAAAAAGTAGCCCAGTTCTACTGTTTTTGTGTTGGTAACGGTTGAGGTTTGTTTCCAAAAAACATCAAAATTGCTGCTTCCATCATTTATATCAAAACCATAGATTGAAAAAGAATCTATATTTCCTGAACCATTCATAAAAAGGTTATAACCTGAACCGTTGGCTGGATAATTTGTTCCGTCAACCGTTAGAAATACATTTGCCGTGGAACTGGAAGTTATTTTTATGGTAAATTCAAAATTTTTGGCAGTTCCAAAAGGATTATAAGACAAACTTCTGGTGGTCGTTCCGATGGCGTTCCAAGCAGTGAAATTTTCTGTCTTGAAATTTAATCTCGATCCGCTTGTTCTGTTGGCATAACTTGAACCAGAACTTCCTCCTGAATTTAATGAAAATCCAATTTCTCCACGAACGTGTCTGCTGTTGACGGTAATTTTAAACTCATCGCCAACCTGCAGCGGTCGGTTGCTTCCAGAATCATCTCCGGCTGTTTTAAAAGTCCTCCAAGCAGCAATGTGCTTGTCGCCAAAGTTGGCCCACATGCCCAATTCATCTGCTGTTGGATTATAAATTCCACCTCCAGAAGTATAAGGTGCGACTGTCGAGAAACGGCTGGTCTGCATTTGATATGTAACCGCAGTCTGTGCGACTAACCCTTCGGGAAAGAGAAAGCCACAAAAAAGAAGCAATAACAAGTTTGCCCAATTTATAGGAACATGCACTTCAAATCGTAAAAATTGTGGAAGATTTAAAACCAATTCCCTCCTCCTTTGGCAAATAAAAATAAAGTTTCTCATAGCATTATGTTTTGTTTTAAACAGTAGCTTCACGCTGACTTTGTTTAAAATAAATCAAACATTATCAGTCAAAAAGATATGAGATATCTTAATTTAAGAATTTGGGAATAGTAAATTTAACAAAATATTTACGCGGATTTAATCTGGAGTTAAAAAAACACAACTATAACGTTTTCGTGTTTATAACTTTTCGGTTTTCGTGAGCAACAACGCACAAAAGGATGAAGGTCTTAAAACTAATCCAACAAGAGGAATTTTAAGCCAATAAAAAATCCCGCTTCAGTTTTACCGAAACGGGATTTGTATTTATTCTCGAAGTCTTTAAAGATTTAAATTTTTGAATCTTCAATCCCTTTAATCTTTAAATCTTGGAATCGCATCTAATAAACAATCTTCTTGTTCACAATCTGTCCATTGGCAAGTTTCACTTTAATGATAAGTGGTTGCTCGTTCATCACCACGTTTTCAATGCTAAATTCATTTTTGCCGATTGTGGCTTTGTCGAAAATAGTTCTTCCCAACAAGTCATAAACAGTAACCTGTTCCAAGCTTTCCAATTGGGATTTGATTGTAATCTTGTTGTCTTCTTGATATACAATCAATCCGTTTGCGATATTTTCATGGCTCGGATTGCTCAATTGTTCAGATGGAAGGTAACGCAACACAAAACGCTGGTTGAATGTTCCTGTTGTTGTTGTGAAGTTATAAGCCGAAGCTTTCAAGTCGTGAACGATGTTCAATAGTTTGTCTTCAAGATAAATTCCTTGCCCTTCAAATAATCCATCAAAATGATCGATGCTGATGGTTAGCGTTCCATTCAAGGTACTCTTGTATCCTAGAGGTACTTCATCCTGATTGTTGAAAGGCAATGCACGGCCTTGGATGGTTAATTTCTTATTGTCTAGCAGAGAGTAAAAAGTAACCTGATTACCTCCGAAAGACTCTCCATCATAGCGGGTGTCCCAATCATTAGTGGCATTTTGTATATAGCCAACCAGCAATTGATTAAATCCTTTTGTTTGTCCTTTCATGTTCAGCCAAACACGGTGTTTCCCAGTGGTTTCCCAATTGTTTAGTGGTTCTGTTGTTCCAGGTCTAAAGAATTGATTGTTATCACCAGCAACACGCATTCCGTTATTGAATATTGCCTCTCCACTTGCAGTACCTTTAATGAAAAAGGACTGTCCTGCTGCAATATACCCTCTTGGCTTGTTGTCTTCAGGGTCGTCTGGAGTTGCATCGGTTTCAGCTTCTTTTGTGTCTGTACCTCCAGTTCCGTTGTAGCAAGCATAGTCGCCATTGTTATAGGTGTAGATGCCTGTGGTTCCAGTTTCGGTAATGTAGCTGTTGTGTGTCCATAGGTAAATACTACCTTCAAGAGTGTTTGTACTTCCATTAGCCGAACCAACATTGGCATCGAAAAATAAATCTGCACTAATTGCTGACGGATAAGGATTACCAAGCAGGTTCCATACTTCTGGACCTGAAACGTCGTGGCGTACAATACCGTTGTTAGGTACACCTATGAAATTAGCGGTATAGATATTAAATGAGCTTGGATTGTTAGGGTCTGTTCCATAAGTGGAAGTTTGAGGAGCCCTCACAATATAGCCTCTTCCCGGAACCATCGACTCGACACCTACTGGAATTATTTCCCAAGCAGGGGTAGTTGCGGCATGGTTCCATTTATAATACTTGTCGAACATGGTCATTGGCGACAATTTCTTCAAGTTAAACTCTGTACCAGCAAGAACAGAAGCGGCATCATCACTTGGGTCATTGTTTGCAAAAACAGGTGAACTCCAATAGGTAAAATCATAACGGTACATTGGTTTTGTAATTCGTTCCATTTGGATGTTTCCGGTGTTGTTGTTGGCGGTGGCGTTCAGAACATCGGTAACTTGCACAAGACTACCGCCGTCTTCGATCACCAAATCACTTCCCGGTTCAACGGTAAGTTCATTTATAATTTCGAAAGTTGCGTCCTTTTCAATGGTTACTGTTGCATCTTCTGCTACAACACACTCACAAACCTGTAGATCATTTCCTGGAGTTAGAGTTAAATTATCTTCAATTAGAACTGAATCGTATTTGGTTGGAGGCGAAGGCCAAGATCCGTTATAAACAATTGGAGTTGTAGAGCAATAGCCATTTCCTAAACCAAAGTCTTTTAAAGCACCCGTCATTCCTTGTCTTCTTGCTACGATATCGCCTTCAAGAGTCAAATCGTCTCCTGGAAGATGTTGTCCTGGGTTCAACCAATTGGTGGTTTCTCTTTTTAAGACCGTTTGTTTGCAAACACCAGTAGTACTTTCTTTTCTCAACGAAACTTTATAAGTACCATCCGTTAAGGTACCGCCTTGAGGTGTTAACGTCCAGAATAAGTTTTCATCCGTGTTTAGAACCGTAAAGGCAGGACAGCCTGTTACAGCTGGAACACTAGACAAACTGGTAACACCAGCATCTCCCATATCCGTTTCGGTAAAGATGGCATCTATATAACCGCCTGTTGCGGCAGCACTTGAATATTCAAGGGTTATAAAACGTTCTTGGTTCAATAAAGTACCAAGAGGGAAAAGACCCGTTGTCTCATTTCCATTTGTTCCATTAAAATAGCGGCGTAGTACTCCGTTTCCGTTTGTAGTTCCTTTAACCACACCTGCATTACGGGCTAAAGTTCCTTTTCCAGCACCTGTATTGGCCCCGATACTCAATAGATTTGAAGCGGTTGAAACAATATTTCCTTGCTCCATCGTTAGTAAACCATTTACATTTACGATTGCATTTGAGATGGTCAAGTTGTTTGTGGCTCCTTCATTGTGAACCAAAAGGTCATTGACATTTGTAGGTAATCCAGTTCCTGTTGCTTGAGTGTTTTTACCGATGTAATGGAAGTTTCCTAGGGCTGTGAATGTTCTATTAGCTGCTGTTACTTGAACATTTCCTGCAGATCCGGTTGAATTGATACCTGCATCTGAAGTTATTTTTAAAGTGCTTCCTGCTTGAGAAGTGAAAGTTCCGGTTCCTGTAATATTTAAAGCAACATTTGATGTGTTAAAATTAAAATTTAAAGTTCCTCCAGAAAGAACCGTGAAATCATTTGTAGTATTTGATAAATTTAAGTTTTGATTGATTAATTGTGCTTCTGCGTTATTGGCCACTTCAAAATCAACTTGCGTTCCAATGGTTCCTGCAACACTTATCGTTTGAGGTAAAGTGGCATCACCTGCAAATATTAATTTAGATCCAGTCTGTGTGCCGTTTAGTTGTGCTCCAGATTTAACATCCAAATTCCCTTTCAAGCTAACATGAGCTCCTCCTCCTGATGTTGGATTAAACTGTAGAACTCCAGGCGAGTTGATGGTCAAATTTCCATCAATAGTATGTTGAAGAGTTGAACCACTAACCGATGCAAATCTAAATAGACCAGTATTAACAATCACATTACCTCCAATTTCAACATTATGTGAAGTTGCAATCCCTAATTGTACCGCTGCTGAGGCTGCATTATTGGTTATTTCTAAATCATTTTGGGTTAGTTTTATAAAATTGCCAACACCAGGATCAACACTATTTCTTAGAATTCTAAAATTTTCTGAAGGAGTAGCATTAATGAAAAGTCTACCAAAATAATAGCCACCTGCATTCGGTGTTATTTGTGTCGTTGAACCAATTAAGCAATATGCCGCACTTCCACTATTATCCCAATCCCAATTTTGTAATTCTACTGTTGAACCACTCATAAAGTTTTCAGTACCGTCCCATAAACCGTCGGTATTATCTAAAGTCGCTGAATTTAATATTAATTTACCTCCATTTTCAACTGTAAGTAAACCAAGTGGAGCAGTAGATTTAATTGTTACACTAGGGCTATTAACAGAAAATGTACCTTCATTTTTTATAGTCAAATCGCTAAAAGTACAGCTATGTCCTCCATTAAACACACCATTTGCTTCAACTTTCATTTTAGTACCTACACCGCCACTGGCAGCAAATACATCTCTTGAGGTTATTGTATGTCTAATAATTAATAAATTTGTAGTATTGGCTGCCGGTGCTGTAGATGCTCCCCAAGACCCCGAAGTAAACCTTTCCCACGTTGCTGTACCTGCTGGCCAAGTACCATTAGTTAGGGTTGCATACGTCCCATTTTCTACCTCTACAATATCAAAAATGGACGAATTAACACTGTCGCTTATGCCAAAATCAGTTGTTGAGGCGTTTAACTGTCTCCCCGTTTGAGCAACAGTATGCGTCAATGTAGAAAAAGTAGCAAGACCTGAAGAGGATGAAGCACTAACAGGAGAACCTGTCAAAGTTCCAGTAGAAGTAATTTCAACACTACCCGTAAAATCCAAATCCCTGTTTCCATTAACGTCATTTGCCGAAACCGTTACTGCTGGTGACATAGCAACATTGATGGATGTATTTGAAGGTTGTTGCACAAAAGCCAAACGATCCGCCGTTACCTGAATCACGTTATCAGTAAGTCCTGCAGAAGAAGTTGAAGCGCTAATAGTTCCAAATGTAGATCCTGATGTTGCTGCCGTAGCTCCAGAAACTGTTACGATAATACGTTGGTTGTCGGTAACAACTGTTTTAAAGCTTGCTCTTATGCTGAATATTTTAGTACCACCATCAGTTGCAGTTAACGAAAGTCCTGTAAATACAGTTGAGAAAGTTGCGGGAAGTTCGGCGATTTCGGTTGTTCCGTCATAAATGGCAATACGTTCCAAATACGCAACATTTCCTACCAGTAATGATAACGTGGTAAGTGTAGTTCCTAAATTATCAGCATCTGGACTGCCACCACCATCTTGAATGATGAATTGTCCCAACTCAAAACTGTTAGCGATTGTTATATCCGAATTGATGTAGTTTAAATAATTGATGGGACTGGATGTAAAACCTGCATTTGCAATAATGTTTGATGCCGCACTTGCTGTTCCAGTTCCAGTTAAATTAATTAGGTAAGGATTTTCATTACTGTCGTCATTTGCAATAGACAATTGAGCAGTTTTGGCACCCAGACTGGTAGGAGTAAACGTAACCGTAAAGGTTTCAGAGCTATTTGCCGCAACAGTAGCAGGCAAAGAAGCCTGGTTGATTGTAAACTCAGAAGCATTTGATCCTGTAATGTCTACTCTTGGAATTCCTGAAAGATTTAGCACCTGACCTCCAGTGTTTTCAATGGTAAAAGTAATGACTGATGAAGTTGTAGTTACAACTTGGTTTCCAAAAGCATAGGTGCCGTTTGATGCAATATCCGTAGCATCCTGTTTCACGTTGATTTCTTTTGGAGCCACAACGGTTACCGTTGCATTGTCATTGTTCCACACACCATTTGTACCACCATATACATATTCCGTACTGCCCGTTTTTCTGTATCGGAAAGCCAGATAATAGGTTCCTGCAGATGGGAAATGTGCACCCATATTAGTGGTGTACTCGTCATTATTTCCTGAAGCAACATTGTTGTAAGTAGTCGGAAACCAGTTTGTCCATGTGTTTGGATTGGAGTTTGTGGCACTGTATCCAGCTTCTGCAATAATACCAGCACCTTGAGAAAGTGCGGGTTCTGTTACACCTGCTTCGTAAACCTGACCATAAATATTGTGTACATCGCCAAGGACTATGTTTCCTGTTGGCGGAAATTGATAATTACCAAAATCTACTAGGTTAGAAGTTATAGTCAGGACACCGTTGTTTGCAGTAGAACTCCAAACGCCATTAAGATCTCCATAGACATAACTTCCCGCACCAATTCTATAACGTGTGGCATAATAATAAGTTCCAGGTGTCATTCCTGTTCCGAGTGTTCCTCTATATTCATCATTATTGGCACCGTCATCCCCAAAATAAGTGGCAGCGACCCAAGTCCATCCTCCTAAGCTAGGGTCGGAGTTTGTTGTGATCCTGTATCCTATTTCTGCTGTTAATCCTGCTCCTTGACCAGGACTGTTGGTTATGCCATCGGCAAAAACGCGACCATATACATCAAAAGTGCTTCCTTCTTCCATACTGTGTGTAGGAGGCCATTGTAAATTGGCCCACGTAATCACCGGCGAAACCGTCAGCGTTCGTACAGCAGATTCTATTGCCGTACAAGGGCTTGTTCCTGTAACAATTACTTTATATTGATAACCAGTCATGCCTAAAGCGGTGGCTGGTGTAGTATAGGAAGCTGTCGTACCGCCTGTTCCCGTACTCACGTTGTTCCATCCCGAACCTGTATCGACTTGCCATTGGTAGCCTGTTGCATTTGACGCGGCAACGGTAAAAGTAGCGGTTGTTCCTGCGTCAACTGTTTGGTTGGTTGGTTGTGTTGTAATGGCGTGTGCTGCAATTACGGTAGTTACTTGAGAAACGGTTCCTGCTGACCAGCAATCTCCTGTTGTAGATTTTGCACGAACATGATAGGTTCCATCCAGAGTAGCGACGAAATCGCCTGAAGTAGGGTAGGTTGTATCTTCACCTTCGGCTGTTGTTTGCCAGTAATAGGTTACGCCTGCAACAGGCTGACCTGAACCGTGTGTATAGGCTAGTGATGTGTTGCCACAGTTTTGTGTTGCTGCAATTGATCCGTTTGGATTCGCTGGGGTTGAGCATAAAGGAGCACAGAAAAGTTGAATGTTTCTAAATGTAATTCTTTGACCTCCTAGACAAGAAATAGTTAATGTTGGATTTGAAGGTACGCTATTTAGAGTTATTTCCATCCATTCAAATGCTGTGCTAGTGTCATTATTGGCAACTGTACCTGTGACTGTACCTGTACCAGTAACCCCTCCTAAATTAACAGTAAAAGAATCACCTGATGTCCATGCTCTTACTTCAGCTCTAAATGTTACATTACCAGAAACTGCTGCTAATACTCCTGTTGAAATATTTCCAGGATTTGATCCAGAAGCTAGTCGTAAAGCAGTACTTGATACAGTTAGAGTTGTACTTCCTCCTCTCGTAAAAATAGATGTATTTACTGCCGCTCCTTCAAAACAAGGCCCTGCCAAAGTAGTAACCCCAGCACTAAAATTAGCACTAGCACTACTTCCGCCGGCATTAACTGCAACTACTTGATAGTAATACGTTGTGCTAGGACTTAAAGTACTAATGACATGGCTAGTTGTAGAAATCCCAGTAATATCGGATCCTACTTGCGACGTAAAGCCTGAATCTGAATAAATCCTAACCGTATAAGTCAAAGTTGCACTTCCCTGTCCGGTAGGAGCTGTCCATGAAGCAGTAAAGCCAGTTGCTGTTTCTGTTCCTGCAGTTGGCGAAGTAGCCGGTTTAGAAACTGTGGTAAACGTGGCGTTAGTGCCATAGCCTGTTATAGTGTTGCTATTGGTAGCATAGGCACGATAATTATAGACTGTATTTTCTGTTAATCCTGTTATGGAACTAGTATAATTTGCAGTTCCGGTGCCATCTGTGGTTGAATTCGCTGATGGAACCGTTGGATTTGCACTTGTTCCCCAAACCACTCCTTTAGCAGTTATTGTGCCACAAGTGGTGCTGACGTCTGTTCCTCCAGATGCTGCTGTTGTAGTAGTTATGGTGTTTGCGGTTACTGTAGTTACAGCTGTTGTTCCTGCTGTTCCTGTTCCCGAAACGCTGACCGTTTTAGTTGTAGCTCCAGTACTAGCGTTGGTAATGTCTAAAGTTCCAGTAGCTCCAACTGATGAAGGCGTAAACCTAACATTTATAGGGGTTGAACTTACTGTGCCTGATGTTGGAGATAGCGTTACAGAGTTCCCCCAAGCACCTACTCCTTGCTGCAACTGAAATTGTGAAGGTGCAGTAATTATAATATCATTTGTTAAATTTATTCCTGAAACATTATAGGTTTGAGAACCACTGTTCGAACCCGTACAGATAGAACCAAAATCGGTTAGTGCACTTGCACTGATGTTTACGGTTGGAGCCGATGGCGTTGCAGTAGTAAAATTATCAATATTCTCAGTGGCGGTTGCTGTCGCTAGATATTTTTCTGAGCCTGCGGCACAGTTATACTCCACGACCATTGCCCTATAAGTGGTGGTAGGCGAAAGTCCTGCTACAGAAACCGATGTTCCTGTACCATTATATACACAAAACCAACCTGATGTTCCTATTTGAGTGCCACTGCCAAAAGTAGTATTGGCTGTATAGGTTGTATTGTTTAGAGGAACTGGAGTATCTGTATTATCTGCTTTGACAAACACAGCACGGTTGGTGCCATCTCCATTATCCCAGCCAATTGTTGCAGATGTTGTTAATACAGATGAGAAACCTATGTTGGTTGCTTCTGTTGTTGGGGCGGAACAAGCAGGAGCGCCTGTTGCAGTAATTGAAAAATCATCGATTGAAATCCCATTGTCGGCCCCGCTTGCATCAGTAGTAGAAAAGGTTATCCCAAAGGATTGACCATTGGTAATATTAAGACCTGTTAAATTCAAGCTAATGGGAGTAGAGGCTCCGGCTGATCCTGTAGCAGAACCTACAAAATCGGCTGCATTTAAAGTTGTATTCGAAGCTAATTGCCCAGTTCCAGTTACATTCCAACCTGAAGCATTTGCAAAAGTCCATTGTTCATAATTCCACGCTACTGAAATTGAAGTTATTGTACTGCCGGAATTGTTTGTAAAGCTAACAGTATAAGTGTGTACGTTTGAACCTGTTCTAAAAGCACCTAGACTATAATCGGGATTAGTGCCAAATGCATAAACGCCATTATTTGTGCCAACGCTATTTGTTCTTCCTCTATATGCAGTGGCTCCAGTGAATGAATATGCCCATCCAGTAGGAAGTGTGCTTGTTACATTTGCGGCAGAGGACGGATTATAACTATTAAAATCATCTGTCTTTGTAAATGGTAAAGGACCCGTATTTACCTGCCCAAACATCCCCCCACTAATCATCAAAATAATAACCATCAAAAGTCTATTCCCAGTAGACTTTAAAGTATTCAAGGTTTCATTGCAATTGGCAACAAGACCTAAACCTAAACCTCTTTTCATATATGTGCGCTTTTTTTTTCTCGCTAAATACTTCTTTTATAGGTTATTATTTAAAAAATTTGGGACAACAAAAGTAGGATGTGTTTGTGTTAAATGGAACTTTTTTATTAAGTTTTTTTTAACGTTGGTGTAAAAAATAATCAATACGCAGCATTTCGGCAATATTGGTAATAATAATTTAATAAAAATTATTTTTTTATATCAAATGTATAACAGTAATCGGTGTGATTCCCTGATCGGATAGTGGTTTTGTGTTACATATTGTTTGTTTTTGTATGAATTTTACGAATATTAAACAAACGCAAGAACATTTGACCTTAAAATTACAATTTAATAATTTGTAAGTGTTAAGAAATGAGGAGGTTGAGTTTTTGTGGTCAGTTGTCAGTTGTCAGTTGTCAGTTGTCGGTTGTCAGTTATCGGTAAAAAATAATCCCGTGAAGCTATCTCCACGGGATCAATTATAAATTAGTTTTCAGTTATCGGTTTTCAGTTGTCAGTTTGGTTTACTTTTCGATCTTCCATCTTCCATCTCCCAACTTCCAACTTCCATCTCCCAACTTCCATCTTCCAACTTCCAACTTCCAACTTCCAACCTCCATCTCCCATCTTCCATCTTCCATCTCCCATCTTCTCCTTAATAAACAACCTTCTTGCTTACTACATTTCCATCGGCTAGTTTTACCTTTACGATGAGTGGTTGTTGGTTCATCACTATGGTTTCAATTTCCAATTCATTTCCGCCGATAGCCTTCTTTTCAAAAATGTTTCTTCCTAATAAATCATAAACGGTAACCTGCTCCAGGTCTTGAAGTTCCGATTTGATCCTGATGGCACCATTGCTTTTATAAACAAATAAACCATTGGCAACAAGCTCCTGATCTGGCGTGTCCAATGCTTCTGACGGAAGATATCTCAATACAAAACGTTCGTTAAAAGTACCCGGAATTGTAGTGAAAGTATAAGCTGCCTCTTTTAGATTGTGCACCACGTTCAAAAGCAAATCTTCCAAGTAAATGTCCTGGCCTTCGAACAAACCGTCAAAATGGTCGATGCTGATTTTCAAAGTTCCCGTCAAGGTCGTCTTATAACCAAGAGGCACTTGGTCCTGATTGTTGAAAGGCAAAGCACGGCCTTGGATGGCCATTTTTTCATTTTCGAGGATTGAATATAAAGTAACCCTGTTTCCGCCAAAACTTTCTCCATCAAAACCCCAATCCTTGCCGTTTGTGGCATTCTCGATATAGCCCACCATTGCTTGGTTGAAGGCATTTTGTCCGGTCAGGTTGAGCCATACGCGGTGCTTCCCGCTTGTCTGCCAATCATTGATGGGCTCTTGTGATCCTGGTCTGAAAAATTGATCGTTATCTCCTGCAACCCTCATGCCGTTGTTGAAAGTGACTTTTCCCGAAGTAAAATTGCTTGTGCCTTTCACGAAGAAAGCTTGTCCGGAGGCGAGGAATTCATCTGGTTCGGCTCCACCAGAATCGGCAGGAGCCGTGGCGGTTGCTCCACTAAGATTGTAAGTAGCATAATCATTACCATAGGTATATATTCCCGGCACTCCTGTTTCCTGGATTTGAGTATTATGGGTCCACAAATAAATGGTTCCTTCTAGTAAATCTTCGTTCAAGAGAAGAAAGTTATCTATATTGATGGCCGATGGATACGGGTTTCCAAGCAGGTTCCATTTATTTGTTCCTCCAGTAACAGCATGCTCAACAAACCCGTTGTTGGGTTTTCCGATAAAATTACCAGTATAAATTTCATACGAATTAGGATCAGCCGGATCGGTTCCGTAGGTTTGAGGAGCTCTAACGATATAGCCTCTTCCTGGAACCATCACTTCGGCACCTACTGGAATGATTTGCCAAGCTTGTGTTGCCGCTGCATGATTCCATTTATAGTATTTGTCAAACAAGGTAAAGGGTGATAATTCCTTCAGAGTAAAGGCGTCTTCTGTTGCATCATCTGATGGATCGTCATTTGCAAGCAGGGGCGAACTCCAGTAAGTGAAATCATAACGATACATTGGTTGTGTGTTTCTTTTTATGATTACGTTTCCGATGTTTGCCGCTTCGTCATTGTGTTGCATCAAGCTGCTGTTGTTGTTTAGGAGTATGGTACCGCTGTTTTCTACCACTCCTTGTATGTTCAATACACCAGGTACCGAGCCATCAGGATTACCAACGGTTAAGTTATTTCCAGAAAGGACTTCGCATTCGCAACCTTCTAAAGTAGTATAGGTAGTGGCACCCAAAGTATAAGGCAATGTCAGATCACCATCTATAATAGCCCTTTGTGATGAAGTTGGAGGCAAACCATCGCCCGACCAAGCGGTTCCGTTCCAGGTTTTAGTGTTGTTGCTGCCGCCATAAATAATGATATCATCTAAACTGATGGTTTTGCTACCAGAACTAGGTGGTGTTCCTGATACTGTAAACCGGATTCTTACGTTTGGATGTTCTCCTGTTGGGCTCACACTATAGGTCAGAACGGGAGGATTACTAAAGTCAGTAGGGTTGTTGGTAACATCATAAATTTGCGGATTGTTAAAGGTTGTTCCTCCATCAATAGAATAGGAAACCATAAGGTCTAATTCTGCATTTGCAGTCTTGGCTCGAAAATCAACCTTGGTGACATTGCTTAGGTCAAATTCAGTTTGAGTATAGCCTATATTACCATTATTATAAAGCCTCATCTGAATCCATTTTGAACCTGATATAGAAGGATTAGTAGTAGTTGGTGTTCCATAATACGTTTTCCATTGCTGCCCAGCTGGCCCGTCAAATACTGTTTGTTGATAATCGGTTTGGGCGGTAAAGGCACTTTCTTCAAATCCTGTCTGATATAAGATGATTTCATCTTGAGCACAAGCCACATAATTCAAAGCATTTCCTTGAACCGCAAAAGTATAAGGGTTTTCATTATCGGTAGCATCATTATTAGCGATAGAGATGACAGCATTTTTTGCACCATAGGAAGTTGGAGCAAAAACAACAGTAAAGTTTGCCGTGTTTCCTGATGCAATTGAGGCTACGGTTGGCGAAACGCTAAATTGTGAAGCATCGGCTCCAGAAAGGCTGATGCTTGAAACAGTTAACGTAACATTTCCCGTATTGCTGATCACAAAGGTTTTAGAAACTGTTGTGGCATTGGCTGCATTGGCATTGGCCGAACCAATTAAAGTATTGTCGGCGGCACTAATTGCCGTGTTGCCGTTGGGAACATCATTTCCATTTCCTGTAACGGAAATTTCTGGATTATTACCCGTTCCTCTTATATTAAAATCAAAATTAGGGCTAACGTTGTTACTGTTGTTTGCAATACGTACAATTGCATTTCGTACGCCATGCGTGGTTGGAGAAAAAGTGACTTCAAAGGTAACTGTTGCACCAGCTGCAATAGTAGTTGGCGGCGGTGTAGATACGGTAAAATCCGAAGGGTTTGTTCCTTCAATTGTTACCGATGAGATAGATAAAGTTGAACCACCTAGATTTTGAATTCTATATGATTTCACTTGCGAGTTGCCAACAGTTTGTTGCGCAAATAAGGTATTGTCTGTACCTGTTGGGTTGTTGGTGACTGGTGTAATATCTGGAAAAGCTCCTAAATTTCCTTCAACATTTATAAACGGAACAGGCCCTGTTACTTGTCCATCTAAATCGGCCGTTTTTGTTGTCGTATTGGTTGAGGTTACTTGAAAATCTGTATCGGTAGGGATTTCGTAAAATCCTTCCACCAAACCCGCTTTTAACCGAACATATATGGGTATTGAAGTAACGGCGTTTGAAGCATTTTTATTTAAAATTATTGATGATGATGTGTTTGGGCTTACTGGAGCAGTGAAAGCAGTGTTTGTTGAGATTTCCCAATTGATGCTTGGTACGGTAACCGTAATGTTCTCGGCAAGGTTTGTTCCCGAAACATTAAGGGTTTGGTAGGCAGATGGCCCTTGTCCTTCCGCATAGGTGAACAAGGTTGGTGTTCCTGTCAGTACCGTAGTGGGTTGAAAAACTTCGCCTGTCAAACTATTGGTCTGGTTGGTTGCTCCGGTAGAAGTTGCAGTAAGAGTTCCCGAATAGGTATTTACGGCCAAGCCTGCTCTTAAACGAACATAAATTCTGTTTGAACCTGCAGCAACCGTCCCTCCTGATGGAGTATAGGAAACCGAAGTTGCCCAAGTTGCATTATCGGTTGAAACTTCCCAAATTAAAGTGTCATCTGTTGTTACGGTAATATTTCCTGTTAGATTCGTGCCGCTGACCGTTGCGTTTTTTGATGCAGATGGTCCGGCTCCCAAAGGATAGGTGAGTGCTGTTGTAGTAAATGTGCCGAATGAAATGGCAGGAGCCGGTGGTGCTGTAACGTTAAAAGTATTACTATTTCCTGTAGCCGTTAACCCTCCAGAAGTTCCTGCCAAAGTCCTTGAAGTTTGAGTAACAGTATGCACGATTGAACTAAATGTAGCCAATCCTGATACAGGAGTTGCAGACAAAGGTGTTCCCGTCATTGTGCCTGTAGAGGTTAAAGAAACGCTTGAAACATACCCCAAATCTCTATTTCCGTTGGCATCATTTGCACTTATTGTTACAGAAGGACTCATTGTGGCCGATTGCACAACATTTGAAGGTTGGGTAACAAAATTCAATGCTGTTGCTACAACCGTCACGGCGTTGTTGGTGCTACCAGATTCTACGGCTGTTCCGGCACCGCTTTCAAATTGTGTTGAGGTTGCCGATGAGGCAGTTGTAAAGTTCGAACGGTCTATTTTAAAAGCAAGATTCAGTCCGTCGATTGTTATTGGTAATGTCCCGCCTAAGGTGGTATTGAGCCATATTCTTAAATAAAAGGTTTTTGTGCCTCCATCTGCAATATTTCCTAAATTGGCTGTATTGGTAGTAAAGGTAATAGAGGTGGCGGCCACGGTTCCAGTTGAGGTATTGACTCCGTCGCTCAATTGTGCTCCAGCAATGGCCTGTGTCCAGTTGCCAATGTCGTTTCCGGTTCCTTGGGCAATCACGATTTGGCTGATCAAGGTTGGCAAGGCATCATTACCACTCGAATCATCTGTAACGGTGAAATCAAAATTCACAACAGCATTTTGTTGGGGAGCTGTTGCACCTGTCAAGGCCGTGGTTAAAGAAGATATTGTTGCGGGTTCTGTTCCTGCACCTGCTGTTACATTTGAGGAAGAGGTAACCGGGTTCAAAACAATACTAAAATCGTCTATTCCCATACCAGCAGAAGAGCTTGCCGATGCATCAACCCATCTCATCGTAAAGGAGGCATTATTTGCAATGCTTAATCCTGTTATAGTATGCGTTATTGTTGTTCTGTTTGCATTTGCATTCCCGTCAATATTGGTTGCAGTACCCGTTACAGGTGTCGTAAAAGCCAACTGGCTAACCGTTGTCCATCCAGAAGCAGCATTTAAAGCTTGATTTCCGGATTGATAGGAAAAAGCCAAATTGTCTGCTGATGCACTTGTTCGCCACACTTCTCCTGTATAGGTTATGCTAATTGAAGTAACCGTGACTCCTGTAGTATTAGTGAATTTAAACCCTATGATAGAGGTAAGACTTCCAGATTGAAGCATTCCCAAGGCTCTGTCGGTATTGGAAGCGGGACCGAAACTATAGGTGTCGCCGGTGTTTCCAGAACCATTTCCTCCTGTATAAGTTGTATTGGCATTACTGCCTGCTTCCAAGAAAAACCATCCGTTTAAACTGGTATTGACATTGTTTAGTGCACCTCCCGTAACAGCTGTAGAAGTACCCGACTGTCTTAAATCATTAAAATTTTGGGTAGTTGCTGTTCCTGCGGTTCCAATATTAAGTTGTGCAAAACCGTCCCCACTCATCATCATCAAAACAATAGCCAAATAAAATCTATTCCCACTAGATTTTAAAACATTGAAGATTTCATTGCCAGTTGCAACAAAACCTAAACCTAATCCTTTTTTCATATGTGCCAGCCTTTTTTTTCCTGCTTAAATACTTTTTTTAGGTTAATATTAAGAATTTGGGACAACAAAAGTAAGCTGACTTTTGGTGTTTAAATTTTTTTATAGTGCCGATTTTGAAGTAATTAACCTAAAAATAACGAATTGGAAACATGCGAAAAGGATTGGTAACATTTGCTTAACGAAGCTGTTTCCTGAATTTAAAATATATAAGAGTTGCCCGTATTTGTTCGTTTGAATTTCTTCGGGTTGTTATAAGCTGTCAATTTCTTTTTAATCTTTTAACCTTTATGTTTAAACAAAAAAAATCCCGCAAGCCTAAGCCCACGGGATCAACTACAAAAAACTCCAACCTAAATTATTTAGTGTCCAGTGATCAGTGATCAGTGTCAGTTTTCAGTCGCAGTTTGGATTTTGGGGTTGATGGACTGTTGGTCAGTTTTCAGTCGAAGGTTAATATCTTTAAATCCTTCAATCTTTCCAACTCCCAACTTCCATCTTCCAACTTCCATCTCCCATCTTCCAACTTCCATCTCTCTTCTAATAAACAATCTTCTTGCTTACTACCGTTCCATCGACCAATTTTACCTTTACGATAAGCGGTTGTTCGTTCATCACTACATTTTCGATTGCCAATTCATTGCTTCCGACAGCCTTGTTTTCAAAAACAGCCCTCCCTAATAGATCATAAACCGTTACCTGCTCCAAGTCCTGAAGATCTGATTTGATCCTGATGGCACCCTTGGCTTTGTAAACCAACAGGCCATTGCCAAGCTCCTGATCGGGCGTGCCCAACTCTTCTGAAGGCAGAAAACGCAACACAAAACGCTCGTTGAAAGTACCAGGCACAGAGGCAAAGCTGTAGTCGGCTTGCTTCAAGTTGTGCACAATGTTGAGCAGTTTGTCTTCCAGATAAATCTCTTGTCCTTCAAAAAGGCCATCATAATGGTCAATGCTCATTTTTAAAGTTCCTGTTAGCGTAGTCTTGTAGCCCAATGGTATCTGGTCTTGGTTGTTGAATGGGAGTGCCCTTCCTTGTATGGCCAGATTGTTATTGTCTAGGATAGAGTAGAGGGTTACTTTGTTGCCTCCAAATTGCACTCCATCATAGCCCCAGTCCATTTCGTTGGTTGCATTTTGGATATAGCCCACCAATATTTGGTTGAATGCATCTGTTCCAGTAAGGTTCAGCCAAACCCGATGCTTGCCTGTCATTTCCCAATTGTCTATGGGTGTGGTTGGAGTGGGTCTAAAGAAATTATCATTGCTGCCTCCTCTGTAGAGATTGGAGAAAGTGACCGTTCCACTGCTTAGCCCTTTTACGAAAAAGGCTTGTCCGGCGGCAAGATATTGTGTTGGCAAATTGCTATTGATGTCGGTATCTTCTGCGGGATTTTCCTCACTCAAAGCACTTTGTCCTCTAGTGGCCACAGGTCCGGAAAAGTTATAGGAAGCATAATCGCTCGGATTGTAGGAATAAACATCATTATTGCCGTTTGCCGGAATAATTCGGGTATTGTGGGTCCAGAGATAGATGGTTCCGTCGAGCAAGGTCTTGTTGTCTTCCAAGAAAGCCTCTATGTCCAGGGCAGAAGGATAAGGATTGCTCAGGAGGTTCCATTTGCTTGTTTGGCTGTCGCCGATAACGTTGTGCGACACGATGCCGTTGTTGGAGCGTCCTATAAAATTGGCGGTAAAGGTTTGTGCCACAGCTCCGCTGGCACCTTCTATGGGATAATTTTGTGGAGACCTCACTATATAGCCTCTACCGGGAACCATGTTATAGTTTCCGTAGGCAAGTGTGGTCCAAGCTCCTGTGTTTGCATTCCATTGATAGTACTTGTCAAAAAGTGTCATGGTAGACAATTTCTTTAGCGTAAAATCACTGTCTTCCGTTAGGGGCGATCCCCAATAGGTGAAGTCATATCGGAACACTTTTTGGGTAAAGCGTTCCATTTTCAGAATCCATTGTGTGCCATTGGTCACTCCATCTTCCACTTGCACAAGGCTGCCACTGTCTTTGATGTCTATGGTTCCTGTTCCTGTGATGTTGCCCTGAACTTGCACAAATTGGTCTTTGTTGATGGTAATCGTTTTTCCGTTCAGGTCAATAGAACAGGCCGTTAGGTTGGCGGTTGCAGTATCATAATCCTCGTCCAGGATAACCACCGTGTCCTGATCGGGTGTGGCAGTCCATGAAATTCCATCCCATCTTGCAGTACTTGCAGTAACCGTAACTTGTACAGCTCTTGAAGAACTGTAACAGGTTTGGTTTTTATAATTGACTCTTACATAGAATTGGGTATTGTTTAAATCAACAAGAGAATTGATGATTAGTGTAGACGTCGTGGCACCATCATATACCACATTGTTGGTAATAACCGTCCAGTCGTTAGTGATGGTATGATAGGCAAACCAGGTATAGTTCAAATCGGCAGTAGTACCCAGAGCGTTCAAGGCTGTTAGGGCAATGGTGGCACTGTTGCAAGAGGTGTAGTCGATGGCAGGTTGAACGGTGATGCTAGGTATTCCTGTTATGGATAATAGGGCTGCATCCGATTCTGTCGAACAGCCATTATTGGTGGCCACCATACGGTATTGGTTTAGATGAAGTGCAGTAGTGGCATTGGTAATGTTTAGTGTAGCCAATGTAGCACCAGAGTAAGGAGCACTGTTGGTAATGTTTTCCCAAGTTGCCCCATTATCGGTAGAAACCTGCCATTGCCTTGAGGTTACGGTTCCTGAAGTTGTGGCACTAAAGGTAGTGTTGGCATTGGGTGCTATAAATCGGTTGATGGGTTGGGCAGTTATTACCGGAATAGTATATACCGTTCCGGATGCACTTTTGTTTCCCGAACTCCAACAGCCTCCGTCGGTTCGCCTTGCTCTTAGATAAGCTGTTCGGGTACCCGTTCCGTTGATGGTAAAGGTAGGATTAGAAGTTAGTGGAAATGAAGTGCTTTCACCTGTTGAGGTAGTCTGCCAATAATATACAATTCCTGCAGGAGCTCCAGCACCGGTATAGTCAAAAGAGATGGAGTTGCCGCAGAATGGAGCATTTCCTACTGTTGCTACCGTTCCAGCTGGTGCTGAAGGGAGATCGCAGTCTAGTTCTCCTGTTAATAGTATGTCATCCAATCTAAAGACCCATCCTCCAGTTCCGACTGAAGTTCTTTCAAATTTTAATGCTTTAGCATCATTAGGAACATAGCTTGCAGTGGTAGTTGAAACGATTCGCCAACTGTAGGGACCACTGATATCAATAGGTATTTCTATCCATGTTCCACCAGCTCCTGTTGTACTGTAATAGGCCTTAAAGTGCACACTTGTTGCAGCAGCAGCTCCTACCCGTAAACCAAAAGAGAGCATAATATTTTTGTATTCACTTAACTCAAAACCATCTATGATGAAGTTTTCTTCAAGACCATTGAACATTATATTATTGCTTCCCGATGAATCCGTATAGCCACTTGACGCATCTGTATTTCTCACGTCAGAATCACCACTGAATTCATAATTGGCACTGTTTTGGAAACGATTGCTGGAATCATGCTGTGCAGGTGTTGGATTAGAAGCAACGGCAGTTCCCATATTCTCTGAAAACAGTGTTATTACCTGTCCCCATGAACTATTTATTGTTCCAAAGACACAAAGGAAAAGGAATAATAATGTAAAGTTTGTATTTTTTCTTTCTGAAATATATAGCTTTTTAGTCATCGTCATTTTCTTTTATATTAGTTGCAGCCCGAAGCATCTTGGTTGATAATGGTAAAGGTTGAAGCAGCAGGACAAGAAAGTGCTGTTGAAACTTCTATGGTATTCGAAACGGCTCCATCGGGTACGACGGCCTGAATTTCGGTAAGGCTGATGATCTGTATATCGGTAGCATCGATGGTTCCAAATTTTACAGCAGATCCCGGTGTGAAGCCAGTGCCTGTAATGGTGACCAAAGTGCCGGCCGGTCCTCCAGACGCGGGCTTTATAGATACAATGGCAGGAGTGGTGTTCACGGTCATTGTAATTTCATTAGAAGTGGCGTTTGTGGCATTCATGCAAGTACCTCCTGTTATGGTAATCTCACAACTTACGATGTCGTTATCGGCCAATGTCGAGTTGGTGTAATTAGGACTATTCATACCCGTATTTTCACCGTTCAATTTCCATTGATAGGCAACGTTACCGCCACCTATATTTGCTTGAGTGGCTGTAAAAACTACCGTGCCTCCGCTGCATTCAGGATTAGTGCCGGTTGTAATGGCAATATTTACCGATGGAGTATTGTTGGCATTTCCTGTTCCGGTTACAGCAACAGAAGAAGCAACAGCAACACCGCCACCGTCAACTGGTACGGAACCATTGTAGGATTGAGCAGCGGTAGGAGTAAAACGTATGCGGATTGTTTCTGCTAGATCTCCAGCAGATGGCGATAATGTTAGACTGTTGGTGAATGTGGTTTCATCAATAGAGAAGGTGAATCCGTCTAAAGGGCCCACTGTTGCATCACTTGTCAGGTTAAAACCATATAAGTCGAATACTCCATCGGTGGCAGCCGTACTGTTTACACAAACCGATCCGAATGCAGTATTTGTGATGCTTTCAATTTCAAAATAAGGAGCAGTATTCAAGCCTGGAACAACTTCTCCAGTTGGCAGGATCATTGTTCCGTTGGTATATCCTGAAAAAGTGATTTTGGCAAGTTGGGCAGCACTCAATCCAGAAGCATCATTTCCAACAAAAATTTTTCCAGCTGTTCCAGAATTTCCTTCCGTTCCTGTCCATCCGGTAATGGTTAGTGCTGTACCATCCCAAGTGATGCCACTGCTGTTTGAAAAAACAAGACTGTGGTTTCCTGTTCCAAGCGTTATAGTGGAATTGGCTTTTAATTCTAAAGTCCCTACGGTTTCTGCATAACCAGTTGACGACCCTGTACGGAAAGTTCCTCCGTTTAAGATTAGGTTGCTGGTATTTGCAATTCTTTCGGCGGAAGCGAGTTGCAGTGTTCCTGCCGTAACATTTGTATTTCCTGTATAGGTATGTGCTCCAGAAAGGGTTACTGTTCCCGCTCCTTCTTTAATAAGGTCTCCAGTTCCACTCACCACATTGGTAAGCGTTATAGTTCTGCCTGATGATGGATTAAACTTTCCTCCACTGCTGTTAAGCCTGATGCCCCTGTTGCTAGTAAAACTGATATCGCCACTAACAGCACTGATTCCTCCTCCGTTAATTGTAATCTGGTCTGCAGTAAAAGCATCAGGATTAGCACCAAATCGGCTTTCGCCTGTTGTAGCAATATAGCCATCGTTGATAAGGACTTTTCCAGTAAAGGTATTTCCGGAGGAACTTAACGTTAATGTTCCGGCACCGTTTTTAGTAAATATCGTTGAAGAGGCTGCTCCTGTACCGCTAATGACACCACTGATGGTCAATCCAGAAGCCGCAATGGGAGAAACGGTTATGTTTCTTGTAGTAAGATTAATAGTTCCGGCCAAAGTTCTTGCACCCGAACCAGAAGTGGCAATTGTATAGCCATCTACATTAAAAGTAGAAGATGCAACGGTTTGGTTGGCAGCCAAGGTAATCGTTCCTGCAGTTCCTTGAAAGATTGTAGCGGCAGTAGATGGAGCTACAACTAAGGCAGTATTTCCTGTGGTAGAAGTAGAAAAAGTGGTCCCCCAAGTAGCCGAACCTCCAAGACCTGATGCGGTTGAGGTATCCCAGTAGTAATCGGTTATGGGATTTTCATAGACAATCGAAAAAGATGCAATATACAAACTGTTTGTAGTGGCATTTATCCTAATCACGACTTTTTCGTTGGTTTGTACCGTGTAAGCAGTAGCTAAGGTTTTCGTTAAATTTGTATAAGAGGTTGACCAAGCGCCATTCCATACGGCATTATTAAATGGAGCAGTCGCTATGGAATAAATTGTAGTGTAGCCCGTCGGATACGTGCCTGTACCAGCCCCCATATCTAAATTTCCAGCTCCAGAACTTGTATTAGATCTCATACTCAGGATGATTTGAGAAATTTTTTTGCCAGCATAACCATTCAACGTTAGAGTAGCATTGTTGCCACTAGTAAGCTGTGATGCAGTATTATAAGTTTGTGCATACGTAGCGGAACTACCACTGGGTAAAGTTCCTGATGAGGATACAGTTGTAGTATTAGAAACTGTATAAGTTGCGGTCAAGGTTTGTCCCCATATTTGAAACATCCCCAAAAAAGAAACTAATAAAAAAAAGAGCAATTTGTTTTTCATAATCAATCACGTTTAAAAAGCAGTACCCGAAGGTTATTGGGCTATTGTTTTTGCCAAACAAAATTAGCCTGCGTTTTTTCAAAAGATGATAAGCTACAATTACTCTTAGGTTACCAATTCCTTGCTACAAGGTTAGGAACGTTAAGAAATATTTATCCTTTTTTTAAATGTATCTATTACATTTTCAAGTGATTATGCTTTAAAATGAAAAATCCCACAAACCTAAGTCTGTGGGATTTCTTCCTGATTTCTTTTTCTTTTTTAGTAAACGATTTTCTTGTTCACTACTTGTCCGTTAATGAGTGTTGCTTTCACAATTAAAGGCTGCTGGTTGAGAACCACGTCTGTAATATTATAAGAGTTTGCTCCGATGTTTTTAGCATTAAAAACTTCTCTTCCTAACAAGTCATAAACCGTAATGTCTTGGATGTTTTCCAGTTGAGATTTTACCGCAATCTGATTGTTGTTCTTATAAACTAACACACCATTTGCAATGTTCTCATGATCAGGATTGCTCAGTTCTGCAGAAGGAGCATAACGCAAAACGAAACGTTCATCAAAAGTACCTGTTGTAGAAGTAAATTGATATTCAGACTCTTTCAAGTTGTGTATGATGTTCAACAGTTTGTCTTCCAGATATACATTTTGGTATTCAAAGATACCATCATAATGATCGATGCTTATCTTGAGTGTACCGGCAATTGTAGTTTTGTAACCTAAAGGAACTTCATCGGTTGTCGTAAAAGGCAATGCCTTTCCTTGAATGGTAAAGTTTTTTGAATTGATAATAGAATAGAACTTCAGCTCATTTCCTCCAAATTGTTCTCCATCATAACCCCAATCAATACCATTTGTAGCATTTTGGATATAACCAACTAATATTTGGTTGAAGGCATCTGCATTATTTCGCAAGTTAAGCCAAACCCTGTGTTTCTCTGGTGTTGTTTCAACTTGATCTGATGTAGAATTTTCAGCTGCCGGTCTAAAGAAATTGTTATTGTTAGAAACTTCTCTCATAGCGTTTGTAAACGTTACGGTTGATGCTCCGGCTGAAATTCCTTTTACATAGAAACCTTGTCCCGCTGCAAGATATTTAGTAGCTCCACCCGTGCTTCCAAGAGGATAATTGGTTGTTGGTCCAGAGAAATTATAAACAGCATAATCACTGTTGTTGTATTGATAATTGTCTAGAGCGGTGTTGTGTGTCCATAAATAAATTGTTCCTTCCAGTTTTGTGCTATTGGCCAACAAGAATTTCTCGATATCAATTGCCGAAGCATAAGGATTACCTAAAAGGTTGAATTTGTGAGGAGTTGAAGCTCCGTTTCCATGAGTAGCATAGGTAACATTTCCGTTGTTTGGAACACCAATAAAGTGACCGTCATAAGGGACTTTCGCATTTACATTAGTGGAAAAATATTGTGGAGCTCTAACGGCATATCCTTTACCAGGAACCATTGCTTCAGCACCCACAGGGATGATTACCCAAACTCCAGTATCGGCATTCCATGACATATATTTGTCAAAAAGCGTCATTGGGGAAAGATTCTTCAAAGTATGGTTTTTTACTGGAGAACCCCAGTAAGTAAAATCATATCGGTACATAGGTTGTGTGGTTCGTTGCATGTTGATTTCACCTATGTTGTTATTGGTGAGCTCATTGTCAACGGCAGTAACCTGAATTAGGCTTCCATTATTGTCGATGCTAATTCCGTCAGTAGGAGTAGTGTCAACCGTTGTAATACCATTGGTTACCGTAAGCGATTTATTGCCTTCAATTTTGAGCAAGCTCGAAGTAACCGTTAAGTTGTCTCTTATCAAAATAGGATCTGTTGCAAGTGTTTTTGTACCTGTTCCAGAAACAGCCACTTTTTTATAGGAATTATTTGTGGAAATATTATAAGGTGTTATGGTTTGATCATCTCCAGCATATTCTACAGTTGAACCTACTTCTAATATTGGGTTAACAATATTTAAGTTGCTCAATGCGGTCGAAGTACTTCCTGTAAAACCATCCGTATTTTTAAATTTAAAGGTGGCACCATTCTTCACCGTAAATACAGAAGAAGCGGCAACAAATTGTATTCCTGTGGTAGCACTGTTGTTAGAAATGTTGGTTCCATTGATGTCAATTCTTCCATAATTGATAGCTGGCGAACCTAATCGGATTTCAATTGCATTTCCAGCACCATAAAATTCAATTTTAGAAGTACTGGCTAATGTATAAAGTCCAGTCGCATCAGGTTTAACACCTGTTCCAGATATTCTATATTGAGATGTTCCAGTCATTGTCAAGGCAGTTGAAGCGCCACCAACAGTAAACGTTTGAGCGTCAAAAATAGCTGGACTTGTTATGGTAATTTTCGTGGAAACGGCTGTGTTTCCAAGAAGTGATTTTGCACCTGTTCCAGAAACGGTCAGGTTAACATAATCAGGATTTGCTTGAACCGATTGTGTTCCTGCACGAGCATATTCAACAGTGCTTATTGGTCCTAAGACCGGAACTATTGTTGGAATTGCTGTATTCGCACCCACAAATCCTTGCTCGTCACGGGTTATAAACCTACCATTAACCAAAATGGACGGGCTTCCTCCGCCATTGGTCACTTGATTTTCTCCATTATTGTCAAAAGTTCCGGTAATGGTTAAAACCGCATTGTCTAGGATCAAATTATTGGTAGCTGGAGAAGGAGCAAGTTTAAAAGTACCACTAAGGACTGTAAAGGCAGAATTTACAGTTAATGGAGAAGTCATATTTGATGTAATATTGGCGGATGTTGTTATAGTTGCCGGATTACCAAAAGCTATTCCTGCACCAACAGGGAATGGAGTAGTTGTAGCACCAGCCAAAAGATAGTGCATGTTAGCAGGCAAAGTAAGTCTTCCTGTTGCAGGAGTAGTATCTACGCTTGCAAAACCTTGGAACGAACCTAAAGCACCTACGCCTCCTATACCACCAGTATTGCTGGTAGATAATGTTGAGCCTGTTTCAAAAACCACACGGGAATGTGTAGCATTTCCTGTTATTACTCTAGCACCTAAATTAATTCTTCCGCCATTAAGTACAGTAAAAACAGATTCTGCACCTGCGGCAGATCCAAAAGTAAGATTGGACGACATAGACAATGTTGACCCCGAGTTTACAGTATAGGAAACAGAAGATGAATTTGTTCCTGAATAATTAAATGTTTGTGTTCCTGCATAAGTAAATACAAAACCAACAGCAGGAGTAACGGATGATGTTGTGAATGTTCCGTTTTCTGTTTTAGAAAAGTTTCTTCTAACATTGATGACGTTACCCGTAACATTTCCTGTTCCGAAATCAACGGCTGGAGTAGCAGTTGAGGTAGAAGTAAAACTGTTGTTTAATGTTACATTGGCAACCCCTGTTGCTGACGAAACGTTTTCTAAAAGCAGAGCTCCCGTTCCTGACAAGTTAAAGTTTCTATTGATTGCTAATGTGAAGTTTACATTGCCACTGTTTGCATCATCAATTAATATGAATTTTCCTGAACTGATATTGAAAACATTCGCTGCATTTATTGCAACAGTCCCGGAGGTTCTTGAAGCGATTAATTCTCCTCCTGCAATTGTAGTAATAGCAGTAATTGCAAGAGTATTGCTTCCTGTTCCGGATGCAACTATTAATTTCCCACCATTCAAGTTCAATGTCTTGATGGAATTTGTGTGCGTTCCAGAGTCATTAAGGCAAATGATGTTGTTTGTATTTGCAGTTGTAGTTCCTATGTTCAGAATTCCATTGACTTTAAAAAGATCATCATTAACAATTACTGGAGCAGCCTGATTGGGATTGTTCCAGTTTAATATGCCAAAGGTTTGATTCATGTTTGTTGGTACAATAGGTGTGACATTGTTTAGCCCTGTTACATTACAAACAGAAGCCGCATTCCATGCCGCATAAGGCAAAGTCAAAGTGGAAGAAGCAATATTGTGATTGTAGACCCCTGTTGCTCCAAAGCTTGCTCTTGCTCCAGGAGCTTGTGTATAAAGTCCATTGCTGTATGTGAAAGTACCATTAACAGTTAGATCGCTCGAACCATTGTTTAGTGTAAAATCGGCACCCGTGTCTATTACAAGTGATCCTCCAGCATCCACTACTATTTGATCGGCAACGATAGTAGAAGTACAAGTTATGGTATGACCCGGTAAAATCTTAATACCTCTTGATAGCTGGTTTGGAACTAAGGTAGAAACCAACCAAGTGTCTATATTGTTGTGGGAAGTCTCCCAGTTACTAGCAACATTCCAGTCTCCAGAAACTCTACTGCGGAAAAAATTACTTGCACCAGATGCTGGTCCTATATCAAATTCAGTTGAAACGGCTGGTTCCAAAGTAGTAGAAGTTGCGGTTAAAGTAAGCCCTGTTCCGGCAATGCTGTGCACTATAGCAGGAAAACTTGCAAGCCCTGATGAAGTATTGTTATTGGCATCATTCACCGGAATTCCAACAGTATTATAAGTTCCTGTAGTTGTCAAAATAACCGGAATTCCTGTATAACCTGTATCACGATTACCTAAAGCGTCAACTGCTTGAACAGTAACTGATGGAGACATTGCAACAAAAGTATCGGTATCACTAGGTTCTTGCATAAACTCTAGTTTTGTGGCCACAACATCAATCCTGTTATTCGGACTTGCGGCAGATGTCACTGCTCTTGTAGTGGTGGACGATCCTGTTCCTGCATGGGTGTATGTGAAAGTAGATCCAGATGCAAGTGCGGTAGCGGCGGTAACAGTAAATACAGGAATTGCTCCATCGGTTACAACTTCATTGTAGGTTACTCTAATGGTAAATGTTTTCGACCCGTTATCTGGAGCAATCAAAGATAAATCGTTAAAGACTATGGTTGCAGCACCATCAACATCTTCCCCAACTTCTGTAGCACCGTCATAAAGGGCAACAGATCGGATATTTGCCGAATTGGATAATGCAAAAGTCAAATTTGTTAATGTTGTTGATAGATTGTCGGTGTCGTTAGTGCCATTTCCGTCACTAATGGTAAAGCTTCCAACTTCTATAGAATTGGCTATAGTGATGTCATCTGCCTGATAATTCATATAAGGTATAAAAGTCGGATAAACATAAGAAGGCGTAGTTATGATGCTAGACGCTTTGCTTGGCAACCCCGTTCCCTTTAAATTGATAATGTAAGTAGATTCATCTGCATCATCATTTTCAATGATAAGCATTGCATCTTTTGTTCCAACTGATGTAGGAGAAAATGTAACGGTAAAAGTAGTGCTTCCAACCCCATTAATGCTGGATAATGTTGCACTTTCGTTAACTGTAAACATCGATTCGTCTAGCCCTCCAACGGCTATTTTTGGATTAGCTGTTAGGTTCAGCACAGTTGCGGCAGTAGTGTTGTGGATAGTAAAGGTCACTGCCGTGGAGTTGTTGCCCGATGGCACAGCTGTGGCAAAAGTGTATGTACTTCCGGTAAGATAATTGGTAGACCCAACCCTCACATTAATTTCTTGGGCAAAGCCAAATAAGGAAGTCAATAGCAAAACAACTGTAATTTTCCAATTCATAATTTTATAGGTTTTTAAATTAAAACCATAACAAATTAATTCCTGAAGAAATACAGAAAAGAAGGCGGTGTTTGAAAAGCAGATTTGGGGGATCTGATAACAGGCTATAAATATATAAAAAATCGATGAACGGTTAAAAATAATTGTTGAAATGTACACTTTAAAATTTTTTGTTTAAAAAACAGGTTTTTTTAGATGAAATGTCTAAAAAAACACTGTATTCCGCAAACAACACTTTGATAATCACAACATAAAATACTTAAAACAATCCACTAACGTTTATTTTGTAAAGAAACATAAATTTACGGCTTTTAGAAATACCTATTTGTAGGTATTTTTAGTCTTAAAACGAATTAATAGGAGTTCAAATTACTATTTTAACGAACATATTTAACGAAATCATTCTTGCTAACGTTACTGTTTTTATTGAAAACAATTTATTGGAAGAAATTTTGATAAAAAACCTATTGCATCAATGAGGAAATAGTACATTTGAATCATTGTCATTCTATGAAAGTTAAATGAATTCAGTAAAAACATACACTGTTGACGAAGCCAAGCAAAAACTGGAACATTATTGTTCCTATCAAGAACGCTGTCATAACGAAGTTGTCGAAAAACTTCGATTGATGAGGATGATTCCCGATGCCATAGATCTAATAATTGTTCATCTTCTGGACAATAATTTTCTCAATGAGGAACGTTTTGCCTGCAGTTTTGCACGAGGAAAGCATCGTATAAAAGGTTGGGGTAAAATCAGGATCGTAAATGAATTAAAATTCAGAAGCATCTCTAAATACAATATTGATATTGCCCTAAAGGAAATTTCACCGGAGGAATATCTTTCAAACTTTCATAAGCTGGCCGACAACCATTGGCAAAATATGAAAGAACGCGACACCTTAAAAAAAAGAAAAAAATTTTGCGATTTCCTGCTTCGTAAAGGTTTTGAAAGCAATCTCATTTATGAAAAAGTAAAGGATTTAGAGTCGGGAAAATAGTGTTGTTTTCCTAAATCCATTTCAGCAGATTTTTTGTGAATTTTTGTAAACATAATTAGGTTTTTTTGCGAATGATTCCTGTTTATTTTCTTCCCCTTTTTGATTAGAATGTTTATTTGATATTCTGTCATTTGTCTTTTCCAGAATTACTTTTAGATTTTTTTATTTTTCTAATTTACAATCAATTAGCTTTTCTAGCCACTATTTTCTTTACGGAAATAAGACACCCTTTTTTTAAAGAAATCATTAAATTTTTGCTTTTTTGATGAAGATTCAACGAAATCGTTTTCGTAAAAAGTGCATTTCACCGATTTAATGCAGCAAGTCATCGAAAACATTGAATTTACTGCAATCAAAGCTATGTTTGACTTCGTTCTCGATATTACTTTTGGCCTGTTCTAAAATAAGTACCCCTTTTTGGAACCTACTTTTCACCCCCAAAAGTAACCCTATTATGAAAAAATTATTATTATTATTAGTTATTGTGTTTTTACCTGTTTTTGGATTTGGACAGGATCCGATTGTGAAATGGCATGGAGCTATTGTAAATTGGAATCCCACAACTAATCCGACATTTTATCCAAATGCTACGGCTACTAGTTCTAAGGTCTCTGCTGAACAGATAACAGGTGTTGGAATTAATTTTCAGTATAATGCATATAATGGTTTTACAGGAACAGGATGGCCAAGTGCTACAACGCCTGATTTAGGAAAGTACTTTCTTTTAAGAGTGAGACCAAGTGCAGGATTTAAGATTGATGCCACTAGTTTGGTGATTAATTACAAGGGTAATAATAAAAGAATGGTTGTAAAGTATTCCAAGAATGATGATTTTTCTAGTGAGACAACAACAACGCCTATTACTGGTTTAAATCCAAATAATAATAATGCTGTGTTAACAATCCCTTTGTCTGGTGTTAATGCAACTGTTTTGCCGGGCCAGACTTTGTATGTAAGGATATACGGATACGAAAGTACAGGAGGAACTACTTGGCAACTAAAAGACAGTCCGGGAAATGCATATAGTGATGGTCCAGCAATATATGGGACAATTTCAGATCTACCTACCGCGCCAATAGCCAACAATGATACTGCTCCTGTTGCACATAACACCGCTACGGCAATAAGTGTTTTAGGAAACGACACGAATATTTCTCCTACACCTACAATAAACATTACACAAAATCCAGTAAATGGTACTGTAACTGTAAATGGTTCAAACCAAGTTGTTTTTACACCTACTTCAAACTTTACAGGAACAAATACCTTCAAATATACTCTTACAAATACAAACGGCACTTCAAATGAAGCAACAGTAACTGTAAACGTAGCTCCACGTGCTAATAATGATACAGCATCAGCAAATCAAAATGTTGCTACAGCAATATCGGTTTTAACAAATGATATCACTAGTGGTACTGCAACCGTTACTATTACACAAAACCCAGCAAATGGTTCGGCAACTGTAAATGGTTCTGGTCAAATAGTATATACTTCTACAGGAAATTTTACGGGTCAAAATACAGTTAAATATACAGTTACAACTGCTCACGGAATTTCTAACGAAGCAACTTTAACAGTAAATGTAGTGCCACCAGTTCCTGTTGCAGTTAATGATGCAGCAAACACATTGCAAAATCAAGCGGTAACTATTAATGTATTAAATAATGATACCATTAACGGTTTGGCTACTACAATAAATCTTACACAAGGTTCTAACGGTACTGCAGTTCTAAATTCAAATCAAGTGGTGTTTACACCTGCTAATGGTTTCTTAGGAAATGCAACTTTTACTTATACACTTACTAATGCAAATGGAACTTCATCTTCTGCTACAGTAACAGTAACAGTAACAGCTCCAATCGCTCCAACAGCAGTAGCAGATAATTACCCTGTAAACATGACAGTTTATACGGATTTGAATGTTTTATCAAATGATAATCTAGGTTCGGCAGCATCTGTAACAGCAATCAATACAACAACTCCTAGTCATGGAACAGTTAGTGTAAATGCGGGAAATACGATTCGCTACACTCCGGCTGCTGGTTATATTGGTAGCGATTCCTTTACTTACCGTATCCAAACCATCTACGGAACTTCTTCTTATGTTCAAGTGAGTTTAACTGTTCAACCACAAACCCCAACATCTGGACCTTTGTGTGGTGAATACTATGTTGGAACTGCTGGACATTTCACAACACTAACACAGGCGGTTAACTATTTAAATGCAAATGGCGTTAGCTGTGCGGTTACGTTCTTATTGACCAATACTTTATATCAAAACGTTGATGGGAATGCAAATGGAGAGGTGTTTCCACTTACCATTAATGCCATCAATACGACTTCAGTAAATACCGTTACATTTAAGCCTGCACCAAACACAAACGTTACGGTTAGGGTAAATAACGTAACCGTAAACTTCAACTTGATCAAACCACAATCTTTGTTTAAATTAAACGGTACAGATAATATTATTTTTGAAGGTCTCAATGGAAACAGCAGCCTGACCTTGATAAACAATGACTATGTAGTCGATGGAAACCATAGGACGGTTATCTGGCTTACAAACAATACAGATAACGTGGTAATCAGAAATCTTGATATTGCACAAGGGCATCATGCAGGAATTTCCTCGTTTTCAACAGGGATATATTCAGGATCAAGTACTGTTGTTGGTACCGCAGCTGATAACACCAACACCAATTTAAAGATTGAAGGAAATGGTTTTAGTGGAGAGGTAATTCAAGGAATCTACATAAACAATAGTTCTATCTCCTCTACTGGCATTGAAATATTTAATAATAAGTTTGGTAGAGTTTTCAATGAAGGTGCCGATAGTAGAACCCACAATCCTATTTACTTGAATGGAGTAACCAATTTTCAAATATATCAAAATGAAATAAAAGGGGTGAATTCAACTTTTACTGCAGATCATTACAGAGGAATCTATGTGAATGGAAACAATGGTTCAATTTACAAAAACACTATCTATGATGTTAGAAGATCATCATCAGATCAGACTATATCAGGAATTTGGATGAAGTCAAATGTTGGAAGCAATCCTGTAAACATAACAGTAAGTAATAACTTCATTACTGATGTTCAGGCTCCAGGAAGTTCTTCTTGGACACAAGGTGCTTATGGTATAGTTGCAGAGAGCGGATCTGGATTTAAAATCTATCACAATACCATTAACCTAAAGCAACAAACGCAAACGACAGGGATATCAGCAGCTTTCATGGTTAATACTGCTGTTAATTTAGATGTAAGAAACAATATCTTCAACAATAACCTTACCTATAATGGTCCAGGTAAAGCTTGTATTGCAATTGTTGATTATTCAGCCAGTACTTTTGCTCATTTGGATTACAACAATTATCACTCAACTGGTATTATGGGGATAAGAGGTAGTATAAGCTGGGTAGATGCTGCCAATCCTACTTACCTCGCAACCTTAGCTCAATGGCAAAATGCTACTACAGGAGTAGGAAGAGATGCTCATTCTACAACTGTTCAGCCTGTTTTTGTTAACGAAAATAACGACCTACATTTAGTTGCAAATGCAACTGCAAATGTTCAGAACCTAACAGGTGTTAGCGTTTCACAAACAGGAATCACACACGATATTGATGGTGATATCAGATTTGTTCTTTCGCCAACAATGGGGGCTGATGAAATTGCAGAAACATGTGTTCCAACAGGTGATCAGGCAACATTCGGTGTTGACAGCTGGATAGGATATGTATATGATAATGCTGTAGATTTCGACATCAACAACCAGTTCCAATCAAGTAAATACAAAGGATATATACTAGAGCCAAACGGACAAACATTTGTACATAATTACGGAGAAGGAGCTGTTTCTGGTGCCTATCTATGCGGAACTTACACCAATGCTTTTGCTATAAGACATAAAATGAGAAAAAATTTCTCAGCAGGATATTACACCTTTACAGTTTCTGGTGATGATGGATATAGATTGAGCATCAACGGAACAGAAGTGTTGGCAGACTGGAATTACCATGGTCCAACAACTGCAACAGCTAGCTTATATTTAGATGGCAGTACAGATTTGATTTTAGAGTACTTTGAAAATCAAGGGGGTGCCACAATATCATTCAGCTATACACTTTGTACACCAACTTCAACAGCACCAACTTCAATCAGCGGTAATCTTACGGTATGCTCGGGAAGTTCAACTACCCTAACAGCCGAAGGAGGTACAGCGGGTGCTGGTTCAACATATCAATGGGGAACAGGTTCAGTGGTAGGGACAAATCCAATAGCAAATCAAAACGGAGCTTCAATAGTAGTAAGTCCAACAGTAGCAACAACCTATTGGGTTAGAAGAATTGATGGTGTTTGTGAATACACTACCGATGGAGCAACTGCTACGGTATCAATGGGTTCAATAACAGGAAATCCGGCTTTATTTGGAGACAATGTGTGGAATGTATATGCTTACAATGAAACCAACATGACGCCATCGCTTTCAAACTATAAAGGATTTTATACGCAGAATACCCTTAGTGTAAATACAACAACAGCATGGGGAATCAATGCTTCGCCTGTTGCTGCAACAACAACTCCAACAAACTCGGCCTACCAAGGTTGTCCAGTTGGCAATGATAATTTTACATTTATCCAAAAAAGAAGAGGTTTTCCTGCAGGAAGCTACGAGCTAAGAATGATAACTTGGGATGATGCAACACAAGTTTATGTTGATGGTGTTCAAGTAGTGAATTATGGCGGATGGTACAATAATGAAGATTTGAATATTCTGGTAGGTGTTTATTGCCTTGGACCTAATTCAACAATTGAAATTCGTACAATCGAATATGGTGGAGAAGCACAGGTAAGAATGAACCTTGTTCCTTATAATGTGATTTACAACAACTCGGGATGGACTACAACGCCAAATGATCGTGCAGTCGAAATTCAAAATAGTATCAATATAGAAACAAGCATGGAAGTGTGTTCCTGCACAGTCAAAGCCGGAACTACTTTAACGATAAAAGCAAACCAGACCCTTACAGTTCTTGAAGATATAGTTGTTGAAAACGGAGCGAAAATCATCGTAGAAAACGATGGTGCATTAGTACAGGTAGACGATCTTGCTACTTATACAGGAGCAGTTACTTCTTTTGAAGCACATAGAAACACCCAACCAATGTACCGTTACGATTTTACTTATTGGTCTTCTCCAGTGGAAAACTTCAGATTAAAACAAGTATCGCCAATGACAATGTTTGACAAGTTCTACAGATGGAACAGCACAACTCAAGCTTGGGTAACACTTCCTCAGCCGGCCAATTCTACAACTCTTATGGAAACAGGAATAGGTTATATTGTGAGAGCTCCTCAGTACTTCGATCTTAATCCAACAATAAGAGCAGAATGGGAATCTGTCTTTGAAGGAAAACCTAACACTGGCGTAAAACAGGTAACGGTTGCAAATGGTGTAGATAACAAATGGAATCTAATCGGTAATCCATATCCTTCTGCGATTGATATAAACACATTTATGGATATCAATGAAGATGTAGTGGAAGGTAGTATTTATTTATGGACACATAATTCTGCTATTGTTCCAGTTGAAAACGGAAGCCAGATTTATACCTATTCTGCAAGTGATTATGTTACTGTTAACGGTGCAGGATTGGTAGTTGCAGGGCCTCAGAACAATTCATTAGGAGTGACCAATGGCGACGATTTTAAAATTGCCTCAGGACAATCGTTCTTTATAAAAGGAAAAGTACTAAATCCAACAGGAAACCAAGTTACCTTCAACAACAGTATGCGTGTTAAGCAAGGCGGACAAAACGGTAATTTCTTCAGGCCAAGTCCATCAGAACCTAACCAAAATTGGGAAACAACTGGAAAACACAGGGTTTGGTTGAATCTTACAGGAGCTAACAATGCCTTCAATCAAGCAATGGTCGGGTATATTGAAAACGCTACAAACGGTCTTGATTCTCGCTACGATGCAGATGTTTTCAGTGGTGGTGCAGTATCTTTGTATTCTCTTTTAGGAACTAAGAAATTAACCATTCAAGGACGTGCTTTGCCATTCAGCAATCAGGAAGAAGTGCCAATGGGATACAAAACAACCTTAACAGGAACACTAAAAATAGCCCTTGATCATTTCGACGGATTATTCGAAGGACAAGATGTTTATTTGGAGGATAAAGTATTCAATATTGTTCACAACCTTAAAGAATCAGATTATACGTTTACAACTGTTCCTGGAACTTTCAACGAGCGTTTTGTGTTGCGTTTTGTTCCTGCAGCAGATTTAGGAATTGACAACCCAACAGTTGATAAAAACTCAATCATAGTTTTCAGAAATGGAAGCCAAATCAACATCAAATCGTTTGACCAATCAATCGAGCATGTAACTGTGTATGATTTGCTAGGGAAAGTAATCTTTGATAAAAAAGGCATCAATTCACAAACGTTCTCAACAGCTCAATTAAGCGCTTCAAATCAAGTAGTAATCGTAAAAATTATTACAGATACACAAGCCGAAGTGGTGAAGAAAGTAATCATGAACTAAAATTCCCAAATTCTTAAATAAGAAAATCCCATTGCGAAAGTAATGGGATTTTTTATGAAATCACACATAGGCAGCTTGCCACAAAATTTATATAGCCTCCTACAAAAGGATTAAGTTTTTAAGAGAAAAAGAAAAAAATGAAGTCCTAACCACTTACCATAAACACTGAAAACTGTGACTGCGACTGAAAACTGAACACTTCCTAAGCAAGATACTCACAGCATTACCGCCAAAACCAACCGCATTAATAAGTACGGTTTTAATGGCTCTATTTGAATTTTGTTTTGGTATAAAAGGAACATCAATAAAGCGATTGTGTTCCATCATCAACAATGCCATTTCAATACTCAACATTCCCGAAGCACCAAAAGTATGGCCAATCTTCCATTTGTTGGTTGTCAGTAAAGGCAGGCTTTCGCCGAAGATATGCTGGATGGCTTTATGCTCTGAAGAGTCGCCTTTTAGAGTTCCAGGAGCATGCATCACGATAACATCAACCTCTTCGATTGAAGTGTCTTTCAACGCCATCGCCATCGATTTTTTAAAGCATTCCGCTTCCGCAGATATAGAAATGTTGTGCTCCAAGATTTCCGTTGCATATCCAATCCCGATGATATGTGCCAAAGCATTTTCGCTTTCGCCAATCTCCAAACAACACACCGAAGCACCTTCACCAAGAACCATCGAATTCTGTTTCTTCTCCAAATCAAAAGCCCTGCACGGATATTCCTGTTCTTCTTTTGCATAAATCTTCATCGCCTTCATTTGGGCAATCGTAAAAGGGGTCAGAGGAGCCTCGCTACCGCCAACTAGGAATTTATCGACCATTCCAGCACGAAGCCAAGCCACTCCATTCAACAAAGCATGCAATGCGGTCGAACAAGTAATAGAATGCGAAACTTCCGGTCCTTCACTCTGCAAATCATGTGCAATCCAAGATGAAATATTGCCCAAAGTAGTAGTAGGAGAAGCCAATGTCTGAGCTTTTCCGGTTTCAATATATTCCAGAAAATGCTTCTCAAACAATTCAGTTGCCCCACGGGAAGAACCAATGTTGATTCCAAATAAATCTTCTTTTGTCCAATTCGCTTTCCTGATTGCTTCACGAGAGGCAGTCATTGCAAACAAAACCGAATTGTCTAACGATTTATATTTAATGTCCGATTGTTTCAACAAAGCTACTTGCTCTTTGGAAGCTTCATCTAAAACAGAAGCAAAAGCAACTTGGTCGCCAAATTTTTTTTGTATAAAAAGATGCTCGTCGTTCAAGTAGTTTTCCCAGATAATTTTCGGGTCATTCCCTAAAGGCGAAACAGAAGCAATGGAGGTTATGGAGATGATTTGAGACAAGGTTTTTGGTTTAGTTTTTTTATTTTCAACTCTGACAGAGTTCAAAACTCTGTCAGAGTTTACAAGAGTTAAATAAGAAATAATAATTGCAAAATTAAACTATTTCTAAAGCTTCTTCAACGATTGCATATACTTTTTCCAATTGTACATCGGTAATAATATAAGGAGGAAGAATATAAACAATATTCCCAACCGGTCGGAGAATGACGCCTTTCTCAATAAAGAAATTATAAAGCTTCGTTCGCATCGAACCGTAATAGCTTTCCTTATTTTCAATCTTGATTTCCAAGGCGAAGATAGTTCCTAAAACCCTCGTAGTTTTCACCATCGGATGGTTTTCTATGTGCTTCTGAAAACCAAGATGCCTTTGATTTACCCTAACAATGCTCTCTTGAATTTCGGCAGATCGCAACAACTCCATACTCGCCAAAGCTGCTGCACAACCTGTTGGGTTGGCGGTAAAAGTATGTCCGTGAAACAATGCCTTGTTGATGTCGTCATCATAAAAAGCATCAAACAAATCCTGTGTAAAAGTGGTAATCGCCATCGGTATTGTTCCGCCTGTCAAGGCTTTCGAAAGGCACATCATATCGGGCTGACCTTGAATATAATCGCAGGCGAAATTTTTCCCTGTTTTTCCAAATCCCGTCATCACTTCATCGGCAATCGTCAATACCTTATTTTCCTTGCAAATTTGAATCAAAACATCCAATGCTCCAGGCTCATACATCACCATTCCGGCCGCTCCTTGAACTAAAGGCTCAAATATAAATCCAGCACAATTATGTTTTTGAATAACATCTTTCAAGGCTTGATAACTTGTTTCTTCTTCGCCTTTTACAGGAACCGGAATCCGAACCACATCAATAAACATTCCTTGAAAGGCTTGGGTATAAAACGAGATACCACTCGCAGCCATTGCGGCAAAAGTATCACCGTGAAATGCATTTTCAAACGCAATTATCGTGGTTCTTTTTTCTCCTCTGTTGAAGAAATACTGCAAGGCAACCTTAATAGCTACTTCAACCGAAGTGGAGCCATTATCCGAAAAAAATATTTTTTGCTGGTTCTTCGGAAGTATCTCCATCAATTTTTCTGCCACTTGAATCGCTGGACTGTGGGTAAATCCGCCAAATAAAACATGTTCCAGAGTTGTCAGTTGCTTGTATATTGCATCAGCAATAAATTGATTCGAATGTCCAAACGGATTCACCCACCAAGAAGCAATAGCATCAATGTATTCTTTTCCGTTTTCGTCCCAAAGCAGGGCATCTTTTCCTCTTGTAATTGCAATAGGAGGTGTAGCTGTTTTATGTTGTGTATAAGGATGCCAAAGATATTGGCTGTCTTTTTCTACTAAATTCATTTTTTTTAGATGATAGAAGAAAAAAACAAGAAGCCAGATTTTGATGTCTTCTTCTTGGTTCTTTTCTCTTGATTCTTATAATTTCAAAAGCGTTTCTCTGAACAAATCGGCATATTCACGAATGACATTCTGATCAAAATAGGGTTCATTTTCAATCCTTCCAAGAAATTTTACACCTGTTTTATTCAGAATAATTTCTTCGGAAGATTTGTTCTCATCTCCGTTAAAGATGATTCCGGCAATGTTTATTTTCCGATGTTGCAAGGCTTCAATTGTCAATAAAGTATGGTTGATGCTTCCCAGATAATGACGCGAAACCACAATCACTTTATAGTCGGGTTGGATCAAATCAACAATAGTTTCCTGATTGTTTAGCGGAACAAAAATCCCTCCGGCACCTTCAATAACCAAATGATTGGAAGTTTCAGGTTCTATAATATTTTTTAAATCGATTGTAATTCCATCAATTTCCGCTGCCAAATGTGGACTGGCAGGTGTTTGCAAAGCATAGCTGTTTTTAAAGAATTGTGATTTAGGATTTGATATTTGGGATTTGACCTTATGGCTGTCTGAGTTGTCCAAATCGCCTGCCTGGATGGGTTTCCAATAATCGGCCTCTAAAGCTTCAGTTATAATTGCCGAAGCGATTGTCTTTCCAACATCTGTAGATATTCCGGTTATAAATAGTTTCATTGTTTTTGTTTAAAACACAAAGGTCACTAAGTTTTTGCAAAGTTCACAGGGTTTTAAGTTTTCTTTATTTGTGAGAGGTTCGAGCATTGGATTTAAAATTCGAAATTACACTTTTCACATTTGTATTTATATCTATTATAAAAAGGAAGGGCTATAATTAGGAATGAAAAAAGAAAAGAGATAAACGATTTGAAATCTTTTATGGTCGTCAGTAATTGAATTTTTTCGGCACCACATTTCGGACATTTGATTAATTCTCCTTTATCATCAACCGAAAATTTACTGATTTCAGATAGAATTACCATTGCTTTTTCATAATCATATTCTCTAACAAACAGTTTTACCCCTCCAATTGCATTGCTTAAAAAGGGATCAGAATCAATAGTGTGATTGTCGCGTACAAAAACTTCGATTTCCTCAGATTCTAGTTTAGCTTTGTAAATAAAAGCTTCGCTTGAATATTGATATTCTCCTATTTTCTTGAATATGATTTCTTCCATAATTTCCTGCTTTTTTAAAAAACAAACGAACCGAGTAAGCTCAATAATTCAGATATCTCCTCTTTCGAGTTATAACTGTGCAAACAAATCCGTAGTCGTTCCTGACCTTCTGGAACCGTTGGAGAAAGAATCGCTTTTACATCAAAACCATTTTCCTGTAATTGAGATGCAATATTTTTTACTTTTTCGTTACCTGGAATGATTGCACATTGAATGGCCGATTTACTTCTTACAAAAAGCGGTCGTAGTCCCATCATCTGTTTCTCCTGATTGAAGAAATTGATGTTTTCCCTCAATTGCAAAAGTGTATTTTTTTCTTTTTCTAAATGCTGATATCCCATCAAAATCGTGGCAACCGAATGGGGAGAAAGTCCAGTCGTATAGATAAAACTTCTTGAAAAATTGACTAAATAATTCTTCAATTCATTGGAACCTAAAACAACCGCTCCGTGGCAACCAAGTCCTTTTCCAAAAGTCATGATTCTTGCAAATATTTTGTCCTGCAATCCCATCTCCTGAACGTGGCCTTCGCCTTGAGTTCCAAAAACACCGAATGCATGTGCTTCGTCAATAATCAAATAACAATTGTATTTTTCAGTCAAGCTGCTTAATTCCTCAAGATTGGGAGTATCGCCATCCATCGAAAAAACGGATTCGGTAACAATATAAACATTCGCATTGTTTTCTAAATTGACATTTTCATTGCCATTGCCCTTGAATTTCAAAATCAAACGTTCCAGATCTTCAAAATCATTGTGCTGAAACTTATAGGATTTGGCGTTTGACAATTGAATTCCATCGCGAATGGAAGCGTGAATCAATTCATCGTATAAAATAAAATCAACTTTTTGAGGAACCGAACTAAAGAAACCCACATTGGCATCATAACCAGAATTAAAAATCAAGGCACTTTCTGCTTGATGAAAATTGGCGATATGATTTTCGGTTATGGTATAAAGCGGATGATTTCCAGAAATCAGTCGGGAACCTGTGGCTCCGT
This sequence comes from Flavobacterium arsenatis, assembly GCF_031456785.1. Taxonomy (NCBI): domain Bacteria; kingdom Pseudomonadati; phylum Bacteroidota; class Flavobacteriia; order Flavobacteriales; family Flavobacteriaceae; genus Flavobacterium; species Flavobacterium arsenatis. Next base: position 227,363 of record NZ_JAVDVI010000002.1, on the reverse strand, counting down.
TTTGGGTATAGTTGTGGTCAATTAAATACTGATGTGTTTCCTGAAAGATTTTTTCTGACTTTGAAAATCCAAGATAATCATTGGAAACAAAATCTACTTTTTCCTGTTTTTGCGAAAGTTGCCGTAGGGCATTGTTTTGCTTTCTTGCTTCTAATTTTTCGGAAAGATTTTTTGGAAACTTCATAATGCAAATTTACCGATTTGAAAATGAAAATGTCTTAGTTTGCACGTTTTTTAGCCCAGATGGGAACGGCATCCTTTTCCCTCTTTCTTTAAGAGGGAAAAGATAGAGTGGACAGCTGGATAAAGCTTCTAAAAAACAAAAAAGCGTCCCGAAATAAATCGGAACGCCTTAAACATTCTAGGTAACAAAAATAATCTATATATTTTAGTCTTCAAGAGCTACAACTTGTGCAGCAACTTTACCTTTTCTTCCTTCTTCTTCTTCGTAAGATACTCTGTCACCTTCGCGAAGTTCTTCCGCTCTGATTCCTGATGCATGAACGAAAATGTCTTTTCCTGTTTCTTCGTCTGTAATGAATCCGTAACCTTTAGACTCATTGAAAAATTTAACTGTACCTGTACGCATTGTAATAATAAAAATAATTAATAATGATACAAATGTAATCTTTAATACAATACAAAAGTCAACTTATGTTAAAAAAATGAAAAAAAAATATCATTTTTTCTTTACCATTGCTTTTTTTGACTTGAGACAAGCATTTGATTTTCAAATTTTAAAGAAAACAAAGCATTGTTTTTACAATTGTTTTCGTTGAAGTTTCTCCTACTATTTTAGCAATATATGTTTGGTTTTGATAGGAAATATTCAATTCGGATTTTAAAAGAGAAAAGCCCCAGATTTCTCCGAGGCTTGATACAATATTTTCAAATTTTTATAAGCCAAATTGCCAATTGGCAATAAGATTGAAAGAATTTGTTTTTACAGATCCATCGCCCACAACCCTCACGTCACTAATATTGGAGAGGCCATAATTATGTCTGAGCTCCAAGTTCAAGGAATTCTTTTCATTGATTTTGAAATTGGTTCCAACTCCTAAATTAGCTCCAAAATCTAAACTCTTGAATAATCCATTTGCATCTTCATTGGTTTTTTCTCCCTCCACTTTTGAAGTACTGTCTAAAAACACACCTAAAAAAGGACCACCGTTTATATAAACTTTCTTTTGAGAGTCAAAATAATATTTCAAATTTAAGGGCAATGTGATGTACTCTAATCTAACTTTTACATCGACATTGCGGGAATTCATGATAGGGTCGAAATTTTCGTCAATAAAAATCGGTGCAGTTATAGTATTTTTAAAGGTTTTTCTTTCGTAATTGACATTTCCAACAAATGAAAACCGTTCATTTAAAGGCACTTCAACCGAAATACCTACAAGAAAATTCAGGTCATATTTGTTCTTGTCTGCGGCTTCATTTCCTCGAATGTTTGCATAAGTTCCTCCGAGATTCACTCCAAATTTCGGCTTTTCTTGAGCGAAAGCTACAGAACCTACCAATAGTAATAACAGTAAATATTTTTTCATATTAAATGATTGTTTTTTTACTACAAATCAAATTGCCAATTGGCAATGAGGTTAAAAGAATTGGTTTTTAATTTTGTATCATTATAATTAAAATCCGCTATATTGACAAACCCATAATTATGGCGAAGCTCAAGATTCAAACTGTTTTTTTCGTTTATTTTAAAGTTGGTTCCAATTCCTAAATTGGCTCCAAAATCCAGCGTTTTAAAAATGCTGTCACCATTGTCGTTAACGTTTTTACCTTCTGTTTTTAGATTGCTATTGAGAAAAAAACCAATGAACGGACCCCCGTTTACATAGAACCTCTTTTGTGCATCAAGGTAATATTTCAAGTTTATGGGAATTGTAATGTATTCCAATCGTTGCTTCATGTCAACCGTTCGGTCTTGATTGAAATTGGGATCATCTGGATTGGGCAAAAACAGTTCGTCTAGGTTTTTGGTTTTCTTGAATGTCTTCCTTTCATAGTTGACATTTCCAAGCAATGAAAATTTTTCACCTAAAGGAAGTTCCATTGAAACACCTACCAAGAAATTCAAATCATATTTAGTATTTTCATAGAAAAAATCTTCCTCGCTGTTGGAGTCGCTTTCTCTTATATTTGAAAAAGTACTCCCAAGATTTATTCCGAATTTCGGCTTTTCTTGAGCGAAAGTTGCAACACCCATTAATAATAACAGAAGGTATTTTTTCATAATCATTTAAGTTTGATATGTAATTCCTCCAACTGCTTCTCATCAATAACCGATGGAGCATCAATCATCACATCGCGTCCAGAATTGTTTTTTGGGAAAGCAATAAAATCACGAATCGTTTCTTGGCCACCTAAAATCGCAACTAATCTATCCAAACCAAAGGCCAATCCTCCGTGTGGTGGTGCTCCAAACTGGAAAGCGTCCATCAAGAAACCGAATTGTGCTTTTGCTTCTTTTTCGGTGAAACCTAGATATTTGAACATCAATTGTTGTGTTGCCTTATCGTGAATCCTGATAGAACCTCCACCAATTTCGTTTCCGTTCAAGACCATATCGTAAGCGTTTGCACGAACTTTTCCTGGATCGGTTTCAAGTAAAGCCATATCCTCTGGTTTTGGAGACGTAAACGGATGGTGCATCGCGTGCCATCTTCCTGATTCTTCGTCTAATTCCAATAAAGGAAAATCCACTACCCAAAGTGGTGCGAAAACTTCTGGATTTCTCAATCCTAAACGTGTCGCCAATTCCATTCTCAAGGCACTCAATTGAGTACGTGTTTTATCGGCTGGACCGGAAAGTACAAAAATCATATCACCTGCTTTTGCTCCGGTAACTTTTGCCCATTTTGCCAAATCTTCTTGGTCGTAGAATTTATCTACAGATGATTTGTAAGTTCCGTCTTCGTTGCATTTTACATAAACCATTCCGCTTGCTCCAACCTGAGGGCGTTTTACCCATTCGATCAAAGCATCGATTTCTTTACGGGTGTATTCTCCACATTTTGGAGCTGCAATTCCAACTACCAATTCAGCCGAATTAAAAACCGAAAATTCTTTGTGTTGAGCTACTTCGTTCAACTCGCCAAATTCCATTCCGAAACGGATGTCTGGTTTGTCGTTTCCGTAGGTTTTCATGGCATAATCGTAGGTAATTCTTGGAAATTTTTCTACTTCGATGCCTTTTATTTCTTTCAATAAATGACGTGTCAAGCCTTCAAAAACATTCAAGATGTCTTCTTGTTCCACGAAAGCCATTTCGCAATCGATTTGTGTAAATTCTGGTTGTCTGTCGGCTCTCAAATCCTCGTCGCGGAAACATTTCACGATCTGGAAATATTTGTCCATTCCACCCACCATCAACAATTGCTTGAACGTTTGTGGCGATTGAGGCAAGGCATAAAACTGACCTTCGTTCATTCTCGATGGAACTACGAAATCCCTTGCACCTTCTGGAGTTGACTTGATTAAATAGGGTGTTTCCACTTCACAGAAATCCAAATCAGATAAATATTTACGAACTTCCATTGCCACTTTATGACGGAAAAGCAAGCTGTTCTTTACCGGATTTCTTCGGATATCCAAGTAACGGTATTTCATTCTGATGTCTTCGCCACCGTCGGTTTCGTCTTCGATTGTAAATGGAGGCGTTAATGCGGCATTTAAGATATTCAATTCAGAAACTAAAATTTCAATCTCTCCTGTCGGTATGTTTTTGTTTTTGGCTTCACGCTCAATAACGGTTCCTTTTACCTGGATTACAAATTCGCGTCCAAGAGTTTTTGCCAATTCAAAAACGGTTTTATCGGTGCGACTTTCGTCGAAAATCAACTGCGTGATGCCATAACGGTCACGCAAATCAATCCAATTCATGAATCCTTTGTCGCGCGATTTCTGAACCCAACCCGCAAGAGTAACTTCGGTATTTATATGTGAAGCGTTCAATTCTCCACAATTATGACTTCTATACATGATCAAAATTTTAGACTGCAAAAGTAAAAAACTAAAATTAGAATTCTACGCCATTCCTATAAACTTAACTAGATTTATTTAGGGCAAATTAAATAATTAGGTATATTTGGATTATCAAAAATTAAAACATCCTTTTTATGAAAAAAATAGTTGTCGTTTTATGTGCATTAGCATTGTCAAACGTTGGTTTTGCACAAAAGAAATATGCCACTTTCGAGGCCAAAATCGAAAATCGAAATAGTGATAAGATTTCAATCATCGGACCAAAAAAATACAAAAAGGAAATTTCACTGAACAAGCAAGGTTTTTTCAAAGATACCTTGAAGGTTGCCGACGGAATGTATCAGTTTTATGATGGAGCCGAATCGACCATGCTGTATTTGAAAAACGGCTTTGATTTGAAGATGAAACTCAATGCAAAGGAATTTGATGAAACGATTGTTTATGAAGGAAAAGGGGCAAAGGAGAATAACTTCTTGGCTCAAAACGCCCTATATGAGGAACAATTTGACTTTGATTCAGCTTTGGCCTCTGATGAGTTGACATTTGAAAAACTTTTGGTTGCTAAAAAGAAGACTGATATGGAAAGACTTCGTAAAGCAGATTTAGAACCGGCTTTTGTTGCTCTACACCAAAAGTCAATCGAACAAAATGCAACAGGTTTGCAAGAATACTACAAAGAAAATTTAGCACTAAAAAGCCTAAACGACAAACCAGCTCCGACTTTTGATTATGAAAATCACAAGGGAGGCAAAACCAAATTGGAAGATTTGAGGGGAAAATTCGTTTATATTGATGTTTGGGCTACATGGTGTGGGCCTTGCCGTGCAGAAATTCCTTACCTAAAGCAGGTTGAAAAGAATTTCCATAATAAAAACATTGAATTTGTAAGTATTTCTATCGACACCAGAAAGGATTATGAGAAATGGAAAAACTTTGTAAGTGAAAAAGAATTAGGTGGTGTGCAACTTTTTGCCGATAACGACTGGAGTTCTTCTTTTGTAAAGGATCTAGGTATAACAGGAATTCCTAGATTTATACTTATTGACCCTAAAGGAAATATTGTAAACGCTAATGCTGATAGGCCTTCGTCTCCAAAATTAGTGGAAGTTTTAGAAGGATTATTGAAATAATTACCCTGTTTTTACACTATCAAAAACCAATGCGAAAGCGTTGGTTTTTTTATGTCCGGCATATTTCCAATGTTAAGTTTTTATTCAATGTTACTAAATTGTTAAGTTAAAGTTTTTTTAATGTAAATTAATTTTTTATATTTGTTAGACAATCAGGGAAAATGATTGTTACCCAAATCTAAAAACGATTATTTAATAATAAAAAAACTAGCATTATGAAAAAGTATATGATCATAGGAGCAATGTTAATCACAGGAATAACTTTTGCTCAAGGCGAACCAAAACACGAAGTTGTTGGAGATATTGTGAAATCTACGTATTATCACGAGAACGGACAAATCAGTCAGGAAGGTTTTTATAAAAACGGAAAAGTACACGGACAATGGACTTCTTTTGACAAAAACGGAAAAAAGACTGCCATCGCCAACTATAGCGAAGGCATCAAAACCGGAAAATGGATTTTCTGGACCGATAAAAACCTAAGCGAAGTAGATTATTCTGATAGCAGAGTTGCTTCGGTAAAGAACTGGAAAGAAGACGCTGTTGTAAACAGAAACTAAATTTAAATTGCATTAAACCAAAGCTTTCGGAAACGGAAGCTTTTTTTATTTTGACCTGTTTTTGCTTTCTATTTCTTTGAAAGAAGCAATAATCTTATCCATATCCAAAGAAAACTTGTCTTTCCTGTTTTCTAGTGTCCAGGTCATGATTTGATAGAAATGGCTATTGCTTTCAATATAGGCAAATTGATAGTAGATTTCAATATTTTCGGTATTATCTGATACGGAAAACAATTTTGCTTTCAAGCCATTTATTATAGTATCTTCAACTGGAGAAATGGTTGGTTCAGAAAGATTCATCTTCAAGTTTTCCAAAACAATGTTCTTGTATTCCTCCAAATTGATCGCTTCCTGATTAGGGAATTCTGTTTTTGGTTCATCTAAAACAATGACATAAAATTCCCGTAACACATTTTGATACTGCAATGAAGCTTCTGTATTAAGATTTTTAGCTTCCGACATAAAATCAGGAATTTCCAACGAATATTTGTTGTCAACCGTTATAGTCTGGTATTCTGTTTTTGAATTGCAGGAAACAAATAAGATGGATAGAAATCCTAGAAGAAATACTTTTTTCATAGCGGTAAAATTTACTGCAATATACTAATCTATCGGGAAATGACTTTAGTCTTCGGTTTCTTTTTGTTTCGTCTTCCCCAAAAAATAATAAATCCTGTAACAGGCAAGGCTGCCGCCAAAAGACTTGCTATAAATGCAATTATTTTTCCGGTCAAGCCGAAGAATTGTCCCGTGTGCAAACCATAATTCATTTCTTGGAGCTGCATTCCGGTGCTTTTTTCTTCGTAGAAATTTTTGCTTAAAAGTGTTCCCGTTTTAGGATGAAAAAGCAAATTAGATTGATGGTGAAAACCCAAAGCTTCAGGATAAGAACCGGTTATGATGGCTTCCTTTTCTCCCAGATACCAAACAAAAAACATTTTGTCCTGCGGTTTTGCTTTAAAGGCTTCAGCTAATGCAATGTCAACCGGATTGGCATTGGAATTTGCGACAAGAGCAGTATCAATAGCAGGTTTAAAATGATCTTCAGGATAGTCTTTTCCTAGATTGCCAACGACATACATGGTCTTGTGCATCCATTCATAGGAAAAAGTCAATCCTGTGATGGCAATGATTATGGCAATGGTTGAAATATAAAAACCCGTAACATTGTGCCAATCATAATTAACGCGGCGCCATTTGGCATTCCATTTTATCTTAATTCGGTTTTTGATGTCTTTCTTCTTTTTGGGCCACCACAAAACAATACCCGAAATGACCATCAAAACAAAAATAATGGTAGCAATTCCAACTACTTGCTTTCCTATTTTTGGCGGAAGCCATAAGTGCATGTGCAAATCTTCGACAATGATAAAGAAATCTTCCTCAAGGTTTTCAGTATGCAAAAAAGCTCCAGAATAGGGGTTGAAGAAAATATTATGCGGCACTTCTTTTATGGTTGAATAGACAATGGCTGGTCTGTCTTTACCAAAAAAGATAACCATATCGGTTGTGGCTTCTGGATATAATTCTTTGGCTTTTTTTTGTAAAGTTGACGCAAGAATATAAGGCTTTTGTTGCACTTCAACTTTTCTGTAATCTCTTGTCAGGTCCTTGATTTCATCGTGAAAACAAAAAACACAACCGGTAATGCTGACTATAAACACAATAAGCCCGGAGATGAGTCCGAGCCATTTGTGTAGAAATCGTATAGTCTTTTTAAAACCCATTTAGAATTTATATGCAACGCTTCCCATGATGGTTCTTGGCGATTGCACATTTACGGTTGTATAACCCCCGATGAAATACAACTCATCTGTCAAGTTGTTCACTTTTAATGAAAGTCTGTATTTTGGTTGATCATAATATAAAGCGGCATTCACCACAGAATAGGAAGGCAATGCAAAAGTTTGAACTCCAGTTAGATTTCCGTCCACCACCACATTTTTGTTGAAGATGTAATTTTCGCTTCCATAATTTCCTCCAAAGCCAAAACCTAATCCCTTTAGGCTTGTATTTTGCAAGCTGTAGCTGATCCAATAATTGATCATTGTTTCTGGTCCAGCAGTTTCTGGCCGTAAGCCAATCAATTGAGCATCTGAAACTTTATTCAATTTGCTGTTGTTGAAAGCATATCCGATGATGAAATTCAATCCCGGAATTGGGTTTGAAGTAATTTCTGCTTCAAAACCTTTGCTGGTTTGGTTGCCGTCCTGAACGCTGATTCCCGGTGTGCTTGTTGCTCGAACGATGTCTTTCACTTCAATATTGTAGTAACTCAAACTGGCACTCAATTTATCTTGGAAAACATTGAATTTCAAACCGGCTTCAAATTGATTGGCTTGTTCTGGGTTAAAAGATTCCGTAGCACCAACATTGGTGTTCATGACATTCTTGAAGCTGTTTTGGTAGTTTCCAAACACCGAAATCTGATCTTGAAGGATTTGATAGACCAAACCAAATTTTGGAGAAAACGCATTTTGAGAAAAAGCTCCAGTGGTTGTATTGGTTGCAGGATCAAAAATTCCGTTGTTGTCAAAATGATCAAAACGAACTGCTGCAGAAAGGATTAATGCATCTGTAACATTGATTACGTCTGCTACATAAGCACTGTAAGTTGTAACGGCACTGTGCGTTTTTGCAAGAGTTCCTTCGGCCAATAATGATTCAATTTTTCCTGGATTAAAGTCGTAATAAGTTGGAGTTGCACCACTATAGTTCACTGTATCAAAGTACCAAAAAGAAGGAAGATAACCCAGTCCGCTTTTAGTTTCTATCCTGAAAATATCACCTCCAACCAAGAATCTGTTTTTCATACCTAGAACATCAAATTCTCCGTTGAAATTTTGTTGAAATTCCAAGATATTGTCTCTTCCGTCGATGTTCCATGCATTTCGTTCCATTTCGTTGTTAGGCAACAAATAGAACCAAATTTGAGGTCCAAAAGATTGGTTCGAACTCGTACTGAAAAGTGTTTGCGATTTCCATTTTTCAGACATTTGATAATTAGCTTGGGCGAAAATATTTGCCGTTTTTGTATTCATCATAAATTCGCCACCAGTAAATGATCTTTTCCAGTTCATGTCAATGTCATTCGCATTGTTGATGCCAAGGCTGTTCGGAGTTTGTCCCCAATGCAAATACATCAAAGGCATAGACGATGCATCAACGTTTGAAAGTTCTGCATCAATAGAAATGTTTAATTTTTCGTTTACTTGGTAGGAAAACGAAGGAGCAATGAAATAGCTTCTCGTGTGTCCATAATCCTGAAAAGTGTTGGTGTTGTTATAAGCGCCATTTACACGTAAAAGTGCTGTGTTGTCGGCATTTAGAGAAGTATTCACATCGGCCGTAATCCTGTTCAATCCATAACTTCCTGATTGATAAGAGATTTCTCCGCCAAAATTTTCATAAGGTTTTTTTGTCACACGGTTGATCAAACCACCATAAGAAGTTAATTGACTTCCAAATAAAGTGGCCGATGGTCCTTTGATGCTTTCCAATCGTTCCAAGTTAGAAGCATCAACATTGTTGGTGATTTTTCCCGCAATTCCATTTCGCAATAAACTTTGAGTCACGAATCCGCGAGAAGCAAATAATGAACCACCATCACCTGTACGACCGGTTGCAGCCCAAATTTGGTATAGACCAGGAACGTTTTTCAATGCTTCGTCCTGACTTGTAATTAATTGATCTTTCATCAATTCTTTCGTTACCACGCTGTAAACTTGAGAATTTTCGATGTTTTTAATTGGCATTCTCGAAACATATTCGCTTTCAGATTTGGTATATCGGTTTACGTTTCCAGTAATCACTACCTCTTCTAGGGTTTCATTTTTGCTATTTAAAGTAATGCTTGGCAATGTTGTAGGTTGGTTTTCTGAAACGAAAAAACTTGTTTCTTTTGTGGTAAACCCAACAGAAGAAGTCTTCAAGATATAGCTTCCCGCTTTTAGGTTTTTGATTTCGAATTCTCCATTAGCATCGGTTTGGGTGCCAAATCGTGTTCCATTTACGGTAACGGTTGCATTTTCGATTGGACTATTATCCGAAGCAACAATGTTTCCTCTCAAAGTTCCTTTTTCCTGAGCAATTGCAAACAAACTAAAGCAAATACTTAGTAAAAAAGCAAATATATTTTTGTTCATCTTGAATGTGATTTTATAATTCGGATGCAAAAGTACATTGCAAAATAATCCCACGCAAGTTATTTTGAATTATTCTAAATAAAAAAAAGCCTTTTTATTTGAGTAAATATTCTATAGCTTTTTAACTTTAAAAAAATAGATGTTGCGGTTTTATATAAACTTACATGCTCTAAACTAGAATCAATCTATTTGTTGCTAAAAGCAAAAAACCCTGCTCATTTACTAGCAGGGTTAAAATCATTTCTGACAAAGATGTGGTTTAATAAAAAGCTTCTTCAATTCTGAAAGCTGATATTTGAAATATTGCTTGTGAAAAATCTTAACATTATACCGACTTCTATAGTAGAGTATCGTTTGATAAATGTGCTTTGTATCTTGCTTATAATATTTGGCATATATTTTTTCAATTTGATGCATTATAGGTGTTTCTTCGGTCAGTTTCGATAAATTTTTCATTCTATCAAAAAAAGACAATGGACTATTATGAAACTTCATCCTGTTTAAATCTACAAGATAAAATTTATAGATTCCATTAGACATTTTTTCTAATAGAATATTACCTGGTGTGCTGTCTATAAATTCAATTCCCTTTTGATGTAACTCGAACATAAAGGCGGTGTATTGTTGCAGCACTTCTTCTTTGTTAGGACATTCCGAACTTGCAAGTACCTCTCGTAGTGTTACTGTTGTAGTTAAATGTTCGCATGCATAATAACTACGTTTGATTCCAAATAGGTTTGAGAATTCTTTATACCCTATGGGTTTAGGGGTGTTGATGCCTAATGATAAAAGTTTTTCTGCATTTTCAAAAGAGCGTCTGGCTTTAGATTTACGAATGTATTTATAAGCAAAGGAATTGATTAGATGGGGTTTTTTAAATGATTTTACAGAAATGGATTTCCCGTCAATATCAAATTTTTTTATACTATTTCGTCCTGCTTGTATAAGTGTACCTTCGTAAGGGAACATCTCGATCAGATGTTGGATTCCTACTTCAGTTTGCATAATGTTTTGTTTTTGGATTTAAAACCCATCGGATGTAGTTTGAAGTTACACCCAATGGATTTTTTTTGTTTAGATATGTTTAGTTGAAAAACCGTCATCAGCTACTTCAGTATGCACATAATCTTCTACCATCAAATCGGCATAATCGGTTTGTTCTTTTCCTTTGCGTAATCTGTTCTTGATGCTGTCAAATATCGAATACACCACAGGAACGATAACCAAAGTTAGGAACAAGGACGAAATCAATCCTCCAATGATAACCCAGGCAAGACCGTTGTTCATTTCGGCAGCGGCACCAGAAGCCATTGCAATTGGTAGCATACCGAAAACCATCGCAATCGTTGTCATCAAGATTGGACGAAGACGAGCGTGATTGGCCTGAATCAAGGCAGTTCGAGTGGTTTCACCCGCTTCTTTTCTGTGGTTGGCAAAATCGACCAAAAGGATGGCATTCTTACAAACCAGACCAATAAGCATGATGATACCTAAGATGGTAAATACGTTCAGCGAGTTGTTGGTCAAGGCTAATGCCAATAACGCTCCGATAAACGAAAGAGGAATGGAGAACAATACCACGAATGGTGTTGCGAAACTGTTGTATAAAGCTACCATTACCAAGTAAACCAAGATAATTGCCGCCAATAATGCAACTCCCAATGTTCCGAAACCTTCCGATTGGTTTTCCATATCACCACCCCAGATGTAGCTTACACCTGCAGGACGTTCCATTTTAGAGAAAACAGCTTCCCATTCTCCAGCAACAGTTCCTGACGGACGACCAACGGTTTGTGCCTCGACACTTACAGAAGGTGATTTGTCACGTCTTTCCAACAAACTCGGACCAGAACTTTGCGTGATTTTTGCAAATTGAGACAACTTTACTTGTTGTCCGGCATTGTTGATGAAGATCAATTCGCTCACATCATTATAGTTAGAACGGTTGAATTCGTCGTAACGGATGTTGATGTCGTATTCATATTCTCCTGCACGGAATTTACCATCGGTGTTTCCGTTGAAGGCTGTTTGCATGGTCATACCAACCGTACTCAAATCAAGGCCAAGTGCCGACATCTTATCACGATCTACCTGAACATTTATCTCAGGATTTCCGTCTTCTGATGTTAATTTTACCTCGGTTGCACCTGGAATCTTGCGAAGTTCGGCAGCCGCCTTTTCGGCGAAAGCCATAGCATCTTTTTGAGAAGAACCTGTAACAGTCAACATCAACGGAGCCTGATCTGCACCAAATAATCCAACAGGAACGGTTTTGATTTTGGCACCAACCAATTCTCTTTCTAGTTCACGCTTGATTTTTGCGGCATAAACAAAGGTATTGTCTTCACGCTCTGATTTGTCGTTCAGTGTTACCTTGATTTCCGATTTGTAAAGTGTGGTTTGAGAACCTCCAAAACCATCACTAGTTTGTCCAACGGTTGTGATAAGTCCGACAACTTCTTTCTTGCTGCTTAAAAATTTCTCGGCTTTTTGACTGGCAAAATTTGATTTTTCGATAGAAGCATCTTTTGGCAATTCAATTTGAACCATAAATTCACCTTTGTCGATTTTGGCAAAGAATTCTCCACCGATGAAACCAGCAACAGCCAATCCGATAGAAGAGAAAAATAAAATCAATACGATAACCAATGTTGCTATTTTATGTTTAAGCGACCATTCTAGAATTCCAGTTACCCAGTGTGTAAATTTATCCAAACCACGCTCAAAAGAAAGGATTATTCTGCCGAACAATGATTTGTTGGTAACGTGTTCCAGTTTTCCATAACGAGAAAACAACCAAGGAACAATCGTAAATGACGCAAGCAATGAAAGTAAAGTTGCAATAACAACTGTCATACAGAATTGCGTGATGATGTTGGATACCAATCCGGTACTCATTGCAATAGGTAAGAACACTACCACAATTACCAAGGTAATGGCCGTTACAGTAAACCCAATTTCTGAAGCTCCATCATAAGCGGCTCTGGCTTTGTTTTTACCCATCTCCATGTGGCGGTGGATGTTTTCTAAAACCACAATCGCATCATCCACAAGGATACCAACCACGAGGGACAGACCTAGCAAACTCATCAAGTTCAAGGTATAACCTAATAAGCTGATTCCAATGAAAGTTGCAATCAACGAGGCAGGAATAGACACCATTACGATCAAGGCATTTCTAAAACTGTGCAGGAAGAACAACATTACAAAGGCAACCAAGAAAATCGCAATGAACAAATCTTTCATTACAGAGTTGGCGGCAACTAATGTAAAATCGGTTGTATCATCAGCAAGTGTAAGTTTTACGTTACTTCCTTTATAATCAGCTTCAATTTGAGCAACCGCTTTTTTAACTGCCTCACTTACTGCAACCGCGTTTGCATCTGATTGTTTGATGACTTGCAAAAGAATCGCACTTTTCTGGTTTACACGGGCAATCTTTTCTACTTCTTTTTGTGAATCCTGAACATCGGCAACATCTCCCAAACGAACTTGAACGCCATTTTTGGTTGAGATTACAAGATTACGTAGTTCTTCAACATTCTTGAATTTTCCAGCCAAACGAATCAAGGTGCTGTTTTCTCTTGTTTTTACTTTTCCTGTTGGAAAATCAAGGTTAGAGGCCAAGATGATTTGTTGTACTTGGGGAACTGAAATTCCGTACCCCTGCAATTTTGTAGCATCAAGGCTGATTTGGATTTCTCTTTCTTCACCGCCAACAAGATTTACTTGGGCCACTCCGTTTACACGAGATAAAACGGGTTGTATTTTTTTATCCAATAAATCATAGAACTCCACTTGGTCCATTCCAGCTGTTGCTCCAATGGTAATAATTGGCAAATCACTGATGGAGAATTTGCTCAAAGAAGGTGGGTCAACATCGTCTGGTAAATCTTTAAGGACTGCATTGATTTTTCGCTGTGCATCATTCAAGGAATAATTGGCATCGGCATTTGCAGTTAGCGTAACCATTACTAGCGACAAGCTTTCGTAGGATTTCGATTCTACTTTCTTTACGTTTTCCAGAGATGCAATCGCATCTTCAATTTTCTTGGTCACCGTGTTCTCTACCTCCGAAGGAGAAGCTCCAGGATAGATGGTGGAAATGGTCACCACATTCATTTCGAATTTTGGAATCAATTCGTAACCCAATTGTGAATAACTGAATATTCCCCCCAAGGTTAGTATGATAAACAAGACCGCGATGATGGTGGGTCTTTTTATGGATATTTCTGCTATTTTCATATATTAATTTGTTTAGATGTAGAAGGTTGAAGTATGAATATTATAGTTCGCTTCTTTTCTCTTAATTTATTTTACGATTCCAACTTTCGCACCATCAGTCAAGTTGATTTGACCGCTTGTTACCACTACATCTCCTTCATTCAATCCTTCTAAAACTTCCACTTTTTCTCCGAAAATTCTTCCCGAAACAATTTTGGTCAGTTTAGCGATACTATCTTTCACCACAAATACTTGGTTGTTGCTAACGCTTCCTACGAATGCAGTCCTTGGAACAATCTTGATAGGTGTTTTTTGAGTCGCATTGGTTTCAAAATGAGCCGTTCCATACATACCCGCTTTCAAATCATTGTTGGCGTTGTTTGCAATTTCTATCTCCAAAGGAAAGTTCAACGATTCATCTGCCATTGGAGCAATGAATGTGATTTTTCCAGAAAACTCCTTGTCAGGATAAACACTCGCTTTTACTTTTATTGTAGAACCAACTTTTAAAGAAGCCACTTGGTTTTCATTAACCGTAACTTTTAATTTCAATTTAGAAACATTCACCAAGTCAAACAATTGTGTTCCTGGAGCAACAACCGAACCCGGCTCGATGTATTTCTTGTTTACAATTCCGTTGATGGTAGCCCTGATGGTAGCATCTCCAAAACTGATATTTGCTTGATCCAATTGTGCTTTTGCATTCGATAAAGCCAATTTTGCCTGATCCACTTGTTGTTTGGTAACACCACCTGTTTTAAAAGCATTTTCAAAACGTTGATTGTCGGCCAATGCATTTTGGTAGGTTGCCTTTGCACTTTGCACATCAACCGAAAGTTTATCGCCTTTAATAATTGCCAAAGTCTGACCGATTCTTACAACGCTTCCTTCCTTAACCAAGACTTTTGTAACCCTTCCAGCATTTTCGGCAGAAAAGCTAAGTTCTTGAAGTGGTGCGAAACTTCCGTTGGCGATGAAATCCGTAGTTACTGATTCGCTTTTTATGGTATCTGCCTTTACAGAAATAGAAGTGTTTTTCTGAGCTACAATTGCAGTTTCAGCTTCGTTTTTCTTTTTGTTTCCCGTCAGGATAAAACCTATTAGACCTAAAACTGCCAGTCCGATTCCTATATATAATACTTTTTTCATTTTTATTGATTGATTAGTTTGTAAGTGTTCTTAATTCTCCTTTTGATTTGATTAATTGAATTTCGGCCAGTTTGTATTCCAATAAGGCAGAAGTATAATTGTTTTGAGCTTCAACCAAAGCATTTTCGGCATCCAATAAATCCGTCAACGGAGCCAAACCTTGGTAGTAGTTGTTTCTAGTGTTGTCTAAAACTTCTTGAGCCAACTGTGCATTTTCTTTTTGATTTTTGATAGTAATCAAGCTGTTTTCAATTTGAGTTCGTGCGTTTTCAAAGGCCAAATCCAATGAAAGCTTGGTGTCTTCTTTATCTGCTTGAATTTTTCTCAAATCAACATCCGCTTGACGAACTCTTGCTCTTGTGCCAAATCCTGTAAAGATTGGAATCTTCAAATTCAAACCAATAGTTGAATAATCCGACCAATAAACCCCGTCTGCAGGTTTTGCAAAAAGCGGCATTTCCGGACCTTGACCAAGATAATTGTATCCTGCCGAAAGTGAAAGAGTTGGATAATATTCAGCAATTATCGATTTTTTCTGAAAGTCTAAAAGTTGCTCTTGTTTTTCAATCAACAAATATTCAGTTCTTGTGGCTGTATTTGGGGCTTCCGCCAAGGCTTGAGGTGTTACTTCAAATTCAGTTTTAGGAAGTGTGATTGGCGTTTCAATCGGCATTCCCATATAAAACTTCAAGGCATTTTCCTGCAATTGAACCGCGTTGATCAACTGTTGGCGTTGTGTATTGATGTTGTATAATTTCACCGTAATCCTATCCAAATCGATTTTCTTTGCCAATCCATTATCAAATTGTCCTTGAATGATGCTTTTTGCTTTTGTCGTATTGACATAATTGCTATCGATTACGGCAAGCTTTTCTCTTTGAACAAAAACTTCATAATAATTGTTGGCTACTCTTTCAATAACTTGTTCCTCGGTCAATTGAGCATTTATTTGATAAAATTCTCTAGTTGATCTGGCTGCTTTCAATCCTGTAAACACAGCTTGGTCAAAAATATTCTGTGTTAGCGAAACACCACCTCCAGCAGTCCATTTTTGTCCCAAAGGTGCAAGAATGGTTGTTCCGGGTGCTCCAAAGAAATCACCAGGCAAGGCGTTCAATTGCAAGATTGGATTGTAGGTTATGTTTCCGTTTGCAGAAATCTGAGGCAATGCCCTTGAGCGAACTTCTTGGATTTGGTATTCGCTGTTTTCTACTTCTAGTTTTGCTTTTTTTGCATCAGCTTTGTTTTCTAATGCATATTTGATGGCATCTTTCAAGGTAAGTGTTTGGCTTTGGGCCGAAACGCTTCCCGAGAAAAGTGACGCTCCAATAATAAAAGCGATTGCTTTAAGCTTTATAAAGCTACTTCTGGTTTTCATTGTTTTAAATTTATGATTGATGATTGTTTACTTGCAAAATAAGGTGTCCATTATGATTTGTTTTCTATCGGTAAGGATCCTTTCATATTCTTTGTCGTCCAGATGCATTGTCTTTTGAAAAAGCGGTCGCATTGCCACTGGAAATGAAATAAGGGATATCATATTGATAATAAATTGGATAGGTTCCATCTTCAGGATGAGGCCTTCTTCCATGGCTACTTCAAATTCCTCGTAGAATTTTTTCAGCATTCGATCCATTCCTTCTTCATCTTTGAAATAACAGCCTTGGTTGAATTGAGTAACCATATACAATTCCATATAAGGATATTCTTTCGCCATTAAAAAAGATTCGTCTATAAATTCTTCAATCTTGGCTTTAAAAGGAAGTTCCGAGAACATAATCGACTCGGTCCTTTTTTGTTCATATTCTTGGGCGTCTTTAAAAACCAAATCGAACAATTTATCTCTCGAACGGAAATAATAATTAATTAGGGTTCGGTTTACTCCAGCTGCATCGGCAATTTCTTGTGTAGTTGCATTAAATTTTCCTTCTCCAAAGAATAACCTTTTGGCGGTATTTTTAATTTGTACTTCCGTTGCTTCGTCTTTTCTTTCTGTTGACATTTTTATTTAACTAAAATATTTAACAAAATTGTTAGTGCAAAACTACATAACATTTTTGTTTAACAAATTTGTCAAATATGATTTTAACGGTTTTTTAACAGAAAACGGTTTCGTGATTTTGTGAATTGATAAAAAAATTAAAATTTCATCAATCAATCAGCATTTAAAAAAAATAAACAAAAAGTAACATAATTCTTTCATTTTGTAATTTCTTTATTGCTACTTTTACCTGCATTATTATCATATAATTTCTATACCCTTGCCCCTTGCGTTATAATTCGATAATGAAAAAATATTACATTCTTTTCCTACTACTGTTTCGGAGTGGCATATTTGAGATTTATGCCCAAGAAACTTTTTTGAAACATAAGGTTGTAGCAGAAGAAACGATAGAATTTATTGCAAAAAAGTATCAAGTTAGCACTACAGAATTATACCAACTCAATCCCAGTTTATCCAATGGGTTTAAAGAAAATGATGTGATCCTAATTCCAAAAACTAAAATTTGGAATATTAAGGACAATGATTCGGATACTATCAGTCATCTAGTGCAACCTCGTGAAACCAAGTTTGGCCTTTCAAAAAAATATAATATTTCTATTGAAGAATTAGAACGCCAGAATCCACATATAATTGATATGTTGAGGGCTGGTGCTGAATTGAAAATTCAGGTCAAAGCAGTTAAGAATAATAATGATTCAAGAAGCACTTCTGAAAAGAGCAATCAAAATGGAGATTATACGGCTTATTTGGTACAGCCCGGTGAAACATTGTGGGGCATCGCCAGAAGATACAAAACAACTGTTTCAGAATTGATTGAAATCAACAGATCTGTTCTCGGAGCGGTTTTGCAGAGCGGTCAAACCATCAGTGTTCCTGCAAAAAAATCCGATCATATTCCAGTTTCAGATTCAAATTATGAGCAGTACATCGTGGAAGCTGGCGAAACAAAATACGGACTTTCTAAACGATTTGGAGTTAGCATAAACGAACTTGAAAATCTGAATCCACACATCATTAAAATGCTTAGAACCGGACATCAAATCAATATTCCCGGAAGAATGGTTGACAAGCCAATTGCTAAACAGCAAGTTGACAAGCCAAAATCAATAGCGGTTGAAAAAGAAGTCCTTGCTGAAAAACCTGCAGAGCGAAAAGAAACAATTGCAAAATCTGAAACGGTTTCAACAAAAGCAGATGCTGAAAAATCAGTAGAAAAAAAGGAAATTATTACACAAGCTGAAGTAAAAATTCCAATTGAAAATCTGGTTTCTTATGAGGTTCAACCTAAAGAAACTTTATACGGATTGTCTAAAATGTCGGGCTTGAGCGAAGAAAAATTAATTGATCTTAATCCAGAGTTAAGCAATGGTTTAAAAGCAGGAATGATAATAAAAGTTCCAACAGAAAATGCCTCGGCCCTTACAAATGCGAAAGCAACCCTTTTCGACAATTCGCAAGCAGGATTGCTAAAATCCATTAAAAAAGGAGAGCAAAAAGAAATCGCTTTTTTGATGCCTTTCACCGAAGAGAAGTACTTGGATTTTATAAAATCTTCACCCAAAACGGATGAAACTACGGCTCAATTAGAGTTTTATGCAGGAGCTTCAATGGCGATGGATTCTCTTCGAAAGAATAATGTTTTGATAAGTTCGAAAGTATTTGAAATTCAATATTCTGGAACTGCTGAAGAAGGTTTTTCTAATCTAATATCTAATAATATTCAAAACTATAAAGCCGTATTTTGTCCTATGGAGGCTTCTGGTTCAGAAAAATTAGGTGATTATTTGTCGAAAAACAACATCCCGATGATTTTTTCAGATACAAAAAAAACAGCAGCAACTTTTGCGACAACCTATAACGCTTTGATTTCCGATGTGCAACTAAAAAAACTAGTCCTTGATTATGTTGTTTCAAAAAAACAAAATACAATCATCGTTAGTGATCCAACAAGAAAAGAAAGCAGAGATTTTATTGCCCAAAATTATCCTGAAGCAAGATTTGTGAAAATTGATGAAAATGGCGTTTTTGATTCGGAATCTCTAAAAAGTTTGTTAAGCTCGTCAAATAAAAGTTATGTTGTTTTGGACACCGATAAAGCAGGGCTTATTTTAACTGCAACTACCTCATTGTTAAAGTATTCCAAAGAGTTTGATGTAGAGATTGCATTGGTTGAGCTTAAAGAAAAAATCAAAGGGGAAGGACTTTCAGAAATGCGATTCAAGGCCTTAAAAATGATTTATCCATCGCTTTATAAACCTACCAATACTAAAGAATTAGAAAAGTTTAAGAAAGATTTCTTGGTGAAATACGGCTTTGAACCCACCAACGAAGCTGTAAAAGGTTTCGATGTAACTTTTGATGCTTTATTAAGATTGTTTCAGGACAGAAGTTTCGAAGTTTTAGCCCAAGAAAGTAGAACAGAGCAACTAAAGTTAAGTTTTAGATATAGTAAAGATCCAGATGGGGGTTATATTAATTCAGGAGCTTACATACTCCAATATACGGAAGATACAGATGCAAAAATTGTTAAGTAATGGTTTTTTAAAAAGGCAAACCATTTTATGAATTTACAAACCATATTTCTAGGTGTTTCCAAAAACAACCTTTCCTCAAAGAATAGCTTTTTCCTATTTTTCCTATTTTTTTATGGAACATTTTTTTCTGTGGCACAATGTCCAACCGCAATTAATGTAAATCAGTCGTTTTGCGATATTCAAGCTCCGACAGTAGCTGATTTGCAGGCCACTGATAATGGAGGCGGAATTGCGTGGTATGCTACCGCGACTTCTACTACACCTTTATCTCCTGGTCAAGGGTTGATAAATGGCGAAGATTATTTTTTGGATAATGGTGCAGGGAATTGCGGAAATAGGATTGCCGTAATAGTTAGCCTCTATACGGCTCCAACGGGACAAAATTTTCAAGGTATATGTGTCTCTTCCCCAAGCCAGGCAACAATTGCTTCATTAAATGCAACAGGTAACAATATACAATGGTATAATAATCCTTTTGGCGGAACACCTTTGGCAATGAATACTGTGATAAATTCAGGTAGTATTTATTATGCCGGACAAACAAATCCAATTACAGGATGTTTAACTTCTAGATTACCCGTTTTTGTAGTGGTTAATGTTGTAAATGTCCCTCAAGGTGAAGCTCTTCAGATATTTTGTAATGATCCAGAAAATCCTCCAACGGTAAGTAACTTGATTGCAACCGGAAATAATAATTGGTACCTCACCAACACTTCTGCTTTAGTATTGGATCCTTCGACCCCATTGATTGATGGACATGTTTATTACGGGACCACCATTGTTCCGCCTTGTGAAAGTACACAACGATTAGAGGTTTTGGTAAATATCTTACCCGAAAATGAAGCAGGAGAAAACGGAAGCCTTACCCTATGCGAGATTGATGTTGCCACAGCTCCAGATGTAAATTTATTCGAAAGCCTGTTGGGAACTCCATCAGATTTAGGAGTTTGGACAGGGCCAATGGCAACAACAAATGGCAATCTTGGAACCCTTGATGTTTCAAGCTTGACAGAACCTGAAAGCCCTTATGTTTTTACCTATACCGTGACGACATCGCCAAATTGTCCTCCTGATATTGCAACTGTAACGATTATCATTGAACCGCTTGTGGATGCTGGAGAGGATGGAACCGCTTTTTTCTGTGGAGATGCCGCACCTGCCGATCTGTTTTCTTTCCTTGGAGGAACTCCGGATCAAGGTGGAGCCTGGTCTCCAGCCTTGGCAAGCGGTACTGGAATTTTTGATCCATTGGTTGATTTGTCGGGTGATTATGTCTATACTGTTCCGGGAACAACCTTTTGTCCACCGGCTTCGGCAACAATAACGGTAACGGTTAGCGAAATCCCGGAAGCAGGAGAGGATGGCAGTTTCACATTATGCGAAACCGACCTTGCTACAGCCCCAGACCTAAATCTATTCGAAAGCCTGTTGGGAACTCCATCAGATCTAGGAATTTGGACAGGGCCAATTGCAACAACAAATGGAAATCTGGGAACACTTGATGTTTCAAGCTTGTCACAGTCGGGAAGCCCTTATGTTTTCACATATACCGTAACCACATCACCAAATTGTCCTCCTGATATTGCAACTGTAACGATTATTATTGAACCGCTTGTGGATGCTGGAGAGGATGGAACCGCTTTTTTCTGTGGAGAAGATGCTCCTGCGGATCTGTTTTCTTTCCTTGGAGGAACTCCGGATCAAGGCGGAACCTGGTCTCCAGCCTTGGCAAGCGGTACTGGAATTTTTGATCCATTGGTTGATTTGTCGGGTGATTATGTCTATACCGTTCAGGGAACATCATTCTGTCCACCGGCTTCGGCAACAATAACGGTAACGGTTAGCGAAATCCCGGAAGCAGGAGAGGATGGAAGTTTTACACTTTGCGAAACTGATTTGGCTACCGCCACAGATTTAAATTTGTTCGAAAGCCTTTTGGGAACGCCTTCAAACCTTGGAATCTGGACAGGGCCAATTGCAACAACAAATGGAAATCTGGGAACACTTGATGTTTCAAGCTTGTCACAGTTGGGAAGCCCTTATGTTTTCACATATACCGTAACCACATCACCAAATTGTCCTCCAGATATTGCCACAGTTACAATAATTATAGAACCAAAAGGTGATGCAGGAATTGATGGTACAGCTTTTTTCTGTGGAGAAGATGCTCCTGCAGATCTGTTTTCTTTCCTTGGAGGAACTCCGGATCAAGGCGGAACTTGGTCTCCAGCCTTGGCGAGCGGTACTGGCGTTTTTGATCCATTAATAGATTCATCGGGTGATTATGTCTATACCGTTCCGGGAACATCATTCTGTCCACCGGCTTCGGCAACAATAACAGTAACGGTTAGCGAAATCCCAGAAGCAGGAGAGGATGGAAGTTTTACACTTTGCGAAACTGATTTGGCTACCGCCCCAGATTTAAATTTGTTCGAAATCCTGTTGGGAACTCCATCAGATCTAGGAATTTGGACAGGGCCAATTGCAACAACAAATGGAAATCTGGGAACACTTGATGTTTCAAGCTTGTCTCAGTTGGGAAGCCCTTATGTTTTCACTTATACCGTAACCACATCACCATCTTGTCCTCCAGATATTTCCACAGTTACAATAATTATAGAGCCAAAAGTTGATGCAGGAATTGACGGCTTTGCATTTTTCTGTGGAGATGACAACCCTGCGGATTTGATTGCTTTCTTGGGAAGTATTCCGGATTTTGGAGGTACGTGGTCCCCAACCATGGCGAGTGGAAATGGTACTTTTGACCCATTAATCGACTTGCCTGGCGTGTATGTCTATACTTTACCCGGAACATCATTTTGTCCATCCGATTCATCAACGGTTATTGTAACTGTAGGTGAAATCCCTGAAGCAGGAGAGGATGGCAGTTTCACATTATGCGAAACCGACCTGGCCACAGCCCCAGATGTAAATTTATTCGAAAGCTTGTCAGGAACGCCTTCAAACCTTGGAATCTGGACAGGATCTGTTGCAACAACAAATGGAAATCTTGGAACAATCGATATTTCAAACCTGACAGCATCAGGAAGTCCTTATATTTTCACTTATACCGTATCTACATCACCATCTTGTCCTCAAGATATTTCAACAGTCACAATAATTATAGAGCCATTAATTAATGCAGGAATTGACGGAACTGCAGTTTTCTGTACAAATAATGCACCTGCAGATCTGTTTTCTTTCCTTGGAGGTACTCCCAATCTTGGCGGAACTTGGTCTCCACCCTTGGCGAGCGGTACTGGTGTTTTTGATCCATCGATAGATTCATCGGGTGTTTATGTTTATTCATTGTCCGGAACATCCTTTTGCCCGGCGGCTTCGGCGACGGTAAACGTTACAGTAAACCAAGCTCCCGATGCAGGAGAGAATGGCATTGCAACTTTCTGTGAAGACGATGCTCCAACAGATTTATTCTCTTTTCTAGGAGGTGTTCCCGATATTGGAGGTACTTGGTCTCCAGTTTTGGCAAGTGGCACTGGTGTTTTTGATCCATCAGTAGATTTGTCTGGGTCTTATGTTTATACAGTAGCTGGAGCGACTGGTTGTTTGCCAGCTACTGCTACAGTTGTGGTTACAGTTGATGAGCTTCCAACAAACACTCCCGCAAGCGTTGCAACTGATGCTGTTTGTTTAAATTCAGATGCAAACATTTTTATACAAAATGCATCAAACTTATCAAGCGGAAACTATCAATTGAGTTATCAGATTTCGGGTGCTATAGTTTTTAATGCAACAATTCCAGTTGTTTTTGAAAACGGAAATACGAGTTTTGTAATTCCTTCATCGGTGTTGAACGCTATTGGAAATTATACCCTAACCCTAACCCCAATTCTATCTAATACTGGAAATGCTTGCGGTATATCTGGACATACATTCGAAGCAGTATCGTTTACCATTGAAGAAGTAGCTTCACCAACCTTTAATGGAACGAATGAGTTTTGTGAAACCGATAATGCAACTATAGCAAGTTTGTCGGCAGGAATTATTGAGCCTAATGGCGTAGTCTGGTATGACGCTCCCGAAAACGGAAACGCCTATGCCGCTGATGCCTTATTAATTGATGGATATACCTATTATGCCGTAATAGTTTCTGATTCAGGATGCGAAAGCACTACCCGTCTTGAAGTTAGGGTTGCAATCAAGGATTGTGAGGATGAAGAACCAAAACTTATCATTCCCGATGGTTTTTCGCCTAACGATGACGGAACTAACGATGCTTTTGTCATAAAAAACATCCGTACACTCTATCCTAATTTTTCAATAACGATATACAACCGCTGGGGTAATGTCCTATTTGAAGGGAATGCCTCAAAACCCGATTGGGATGGAAATAGCGAAAAGGGAATGCAAGTTGGCGGAAGCAAACTGCCAATTGGAGTATATTTCTATATTTTAAACTTTAATGATGGAGCAAGAAAAGCCGTTCAAGGAAGACTTTACTTGAGCAGGTAATTTGATAGTAATATGATAAAAAAAACAGTAAAATATTATACCCTAATTGCGTTATTGTTGCTTTCTTTTCAAGGAATTGCACAACAGGACCCTCAATATACGCAGTATATGTATAATATGAGCATCATCAACCCAGGGTATGCAACAGATTCTGGTGATATGAATTTCGGAGCACTTTACAGAGCACAATGGGTGGGTTCGGAAGGAGGACCTTCAACAGGAACATTTTTCGCACATTCTCCTTTGGCAAAGAAAGTTGAAGCTGGTTTGTCGATAGTTCACGATCAAATTGGAGATGTTGTAAAAGAAACAAGCGTATATGCAGATTTTGCTTATGTTCTAAAAGTTAATGAAACAAGTAAAATTTCCTTCGGTCTCAAAGCTGGAGCCACTTTTTTTAGTACAAATTTTGATGGTTTCATTTATTCTGATGAATTACCCGATGCCGCATTTGCTAACAATATCAGCAAGGTATTTCCTAATATCGGAGTTGGAACTTTTTATTTTGGAGAAAACTATTATTTTGGGTTGTCTAGTCCTAATTTATTGACCACAAAACATTTAGAACGTGATCAGGGTGTTGTTAGGACTGGTGTCGAAGCCATCCATTATTTTATTACAGGAGGATATGTGTTTAATTTGAATGAAAATTTAAAATACAAACCTGCTTTTATGGCCAGAGCCGTTTCGGGAGGAGTTCCTATGGCGTTTGATATTACTTCCAATTTCTTGATCAACAACAAGGTCGAATTAGGAGTTGGATACCGTGTGGATGATGCCGTCAGCGGATTGGTCAATTTCAGGATTTCACCCGTAGTTAGAGTTGGTTATGCTTATGATTATACCCTATCCAACTTGGGTCGATTCAGTTCGGGATCACATGAAATCATGGTGCTGTTTGATATAAGCAAAAACAAAGACAAAAAAGACGACAATAAAGGATACGACAAATCACCTCGATTCTTCTAAAACATTGATAATGAAAAGAAATACCTATCTATTATTGCTTATTCTTATCAGTCAAATCGTTTTGGCTCAGAAAAATAACATCAAAAAGGCAGATAAGCTTTTTGCCGACAAGGCCTATGTTGAAGCGGCCAAATTATACGAAAAAGCAGGTCTTGGCCAACATGTATTGGAGAATTTAGGCGATTGCTACTACTTTAACAACGAAATGAACTTTGCCGAAAAGCCTTATGCAAATTTAATTTCGACCTACAAGGACAGCGTTAAACCTGTGCATTATTTCAGATATGCCAACGTTCTAAATGGTATCGGGAACAGCGAAAGAGCCGATGCGATGATGTCTAAATATCGTGGTTTTGTAGTGGATACAAAGAAGTTCAAGCAGCATCTAAACAGCATAGTGCCTTATAATTACACCATAAAAAAACTATCTAAAAATTCTGACGGCGATTTTGGTATTGGAATTTATGGAGATAAAATAATCTTTGCTTCCTTGCGAAGCACTTCAAGCCCAAAGTATCATTGGAACGGAAAACCCTATCTGGATCTTTTTGAGGCCACAATTTCCAAAGATGGAATGCTCGAAAACATCAAACCCTTTTCAAAAGAAATCAATACCAAAACCCACGAAAGTTCTGCCGTTTTTACAAAAGATAAAAAAACGATGTATTTCAACAGAACCAGCGACAAACGAGTGGAAGTAGGAGAAGAGGTTTTTGCTTCTGTGAAAATTTTTCGGGCTGAGCTAGTAAACGAAGTTTGGACAAACGTAACGGAAATGCCTTTTTCGAGCGACCAATTTTCGACCCAGCATCCGGCATTGAGTCCAGACGAGAAAAAAATCTACTTTTCAAGCGACAGACCCGATTCCCTGGGTTCTTTCGATATTTATTATGCCGATATTTATGAAGATGGAACCTATGGAGAACCAGTGAATCTAGGCAACAACGTCAATACGCAACACAGGGAACAATTTCCGTTCATGGCAGAAGACAATACGTTATATTTCGCTTCCGATGGACATCAGGGAATGGGTGGTTTGGACCTGTTTATGGCAAGATCGTATGATGAGGTCTATGCAAAACCTATAAATTTAGGCGAAACAATAAACACAGGACGGGATGATTTTTCTTTTGTTTTAAAAGAAGCAGACAGTCTGGGTTATTTTTCATCCAACCGAGATGGTGGCGACGACTTGTTTGCTTTTGAACGAAGCATAAATCCAAGACGTTTCACTGTTGAAGGAGATGTTAGGGACAAGAACACCAAAGAATTGCTTCCTGGAACTGTTGTGAAACTATACGACGATCAAGACAAGCTGATTGTGCAAATTGTGGTAGGGAAAGATGCGGATTATGTGTTCAATTCCGAGCCCAACAAGAAATATAAAATTGTGGCCGAAAGAGATTTCTATGCTTCTAAGGTAATAGATTTCGAAACAAAAGACGATGGACAGATCCGTTTTAATATCGAATTGGAAATTGAATCCTATGAAGATGCCGAAGAAATCATTGTCAAAAAAGACGATGGACTGGTTTATATAGAACTGGAAAACATCTATTTTGATTTCAATAAATGGGAAATAAAACCAGAAGCGGCAAATACTTTAAATGTTTTGGTAGATATCATGAAAAAATATCCCCGAATGGAAATTGAGCTTGGAGCCCATACCGATTCCAGGGCTTCGGATGTATATAATTTGAGACTCTCCCACAACAGAGCCAATGCAGCATTGGAATTTTTAGTGAAAAATGGAATAAATAAAACTAGGATAAAATCTAAAGGCTATGGGAAAAGAGTGCAGCTTATCAAGTGTGGTGACGACTGTACCGAGACGGAACATTCCATCAACCGCAGATGTGAATTTATAATCCTGAAATAGAAGAAAGCTAACTTCAATTTAAAATTTCCCCTGAAAAAGCAATTGGCAAACCGATGGAAATACCTTATTTTAGCAAAAAATTACCTTTATGCATTCCATTTATCAGTACCAAGAATTTATTTCGACCTATTTAGAAGAGCAAACAATTATTAAAGAGCCTAAAAATTTATACGAGCCAATTGATTATATTTTGGCCTTGGGCGGCAAAAGAATTCGTCCGATTTTGACTTTGATGACGGCTGAAATTTTTGGAACCGATTATAAAAAAGCACTTCCTGCAGCCTTGGCGGTTGAGGTTTTTCATAATTTTTCATTGGTTCATGATGATATTATGGATGACGCTCCTTTGAGAAGAGGAAAGGAAACCGTTCATGAAAAATGGAATCTCAATACAGGAATTCTTTCAGGAGATGCAATGCTGATCCTAGCCTATCAATATTTTGAAAAATACGAACCGAAAGTTTTCCGTGACCTTGCAAAATTGTTCAGCAAAACTGCAATCGAAGTTTGTGAAGGACAACAATGGGATGTTGATTTTGAGAACCGTGAAGATGTTACCATTCCAGAATACCTGAAAATGATTCAATATAAAACTGCAGTTTTGGTTGCCGCAGCCATGAAAATGGGAGCCATAATAGCCGAAACTTCAGAGGAGAATTGCAATCTGATTTACGATTTCGGACTCAATCTAGGTTTGGCGTTCCAGTTGCAGGATGACTATTTGGATGCTTTTGGCGACCCTGAAACCTTCGGGAAACAAGTGGGTGGCGACATCATCGAAAACAAAAAAACCTATTTATATCTAAAAGCACAAGAATTTGCAAATGCAGACCAGGCTGAAGAATTGAAGCATTTGTTTTCGATCCATCCCGAAGATAATACCGAAAAAATCAATTCGGTAAAGGAGATTTTCAATGCAACCGGAGCTTCGGAAGTCACCAAGCAAGCTATTCAAGAATTTACTTTAAAAGCTTTTGAAACACTTCAAAAAATAAACATCGACAACGAGAAAAAGGATATCCTGAAATCGTTTGGCGAAAATTTAATGGGAAGAAAAGTCTAATAATGACAACCGTTAACGCTATCTTCAACAATGAAAAAGCAAATCAAAATGGCCAATTGTTTATGGCTTTTGGCTTTTTGTTGTTTACGATTTTAGCATTGGGAATTGATTCGGTTGTCTTTCTCGAAAATTATTTTGACGGAAGGACACTTACCAACTTTCTTGCGATTTCCTATTTTGCATTGTTCTTTTATTTTGCCGATTTACATTTAAGGAAATTGATGTTCGCGATGGTTTTCCTGTCGTATATTGGCGAATTGATTTTCTGTACCCTTCTGGAAATGTATCAGTATCGAACCGACGTCATTCCGCTTTATGTTCCTTTTGGTCACGCAATTGTGTATGCTTCGGGTTATGTTTTTGCACATACACGTTGGGCTATTCGAAATGAAAAGATACTCAGGAAATTTTTTGTAATAGCATTTACAGTATTGTTTCTATCAGTAGGGTTTTTCCTGAACGACTGGTTTTCATTAATATTTGGTGTGTTTTTCTTTTTACTTTTAAAGAGGAAAAAATGGCAGAACCTCTATTATTTCATTGCACTTTGTGTGATTTATATCGAGCTTTTAGGCACCTATTTTCAATGCTGGACTTGGGTTCCGAAAACGTTCAATACCATTCCAACAGCCAATCCGCCAATGGGAGCCGTGTTTTTTTATGCCGGTGGCGATGTGCTTCTGGCAAAGATTGTCGAGTTTTGGGAAAGAAACAAAGTAAAACCTATACCTTCGTAAGATGACATTCATTGCACCAAAAACTACCGATTTATTACTTTCCGAAGCCGAAAGTGAAAGCTTGTACCCAAAATTAATCGAACAAATCAACAAGGATTTCAATCTAGCTAATGAAGCTATCGATTTTCCAGCAAGCACATCTCCAAATGAGTTGAAAGTGCAATTACACGAAAAAATCTATCGATTGATTCAATATAAATTTGCAGAATACCTTAATCTTCTTTACATAATTGATGTAGCCGAAGACCAAATTAAAAAGCTCGATGGTTCGGATCTGGTAGAATTATCAGAACAGGTTTCTTTTTTGATTTTGAAAAGGGAATGGCAGAAGGTTTGGTTTAGGAATAGGTTTTAATCTAAAACCATTTTGCATCTTCTGAATGATTGTTAGTGATAAAAGTTATTAGATATTTATTGTTTCGGCTTTCAAAAAAAACGTACCAAGTAGTTCTTTGATTGCTTTTGTAAAAAATGTATTGGCCGCCAAAATGGATCAGTGCCTTGGGAGATTTTTGAGGAGGGAAAGTCGAAATACTAGATTCAATAAAATTAATTAACTGATCTTTGTAAGCTATTGCGTTTTCAATATAATTGAAATAATTTTCATTAAATAAATTCAATACTAGGTCATTTATATAATCTTCAACTTCTGGCAGATAAACAATTATGCTTTTTTCCAAGGGAGTGATTTGATAAATTGAGTGGTTTTCTCTTTAAGCTCATTTGCACTAATTCCTCTTTCGAATTCTTTATCGAAATTAAATGTTTCTTGCTTTTTAATCTTTTCAATTTCCTGCAAAATAGAAACATCTTCAATCGAAGAAATCCAATTTATAAGCTCTTTTTTTCGGGTTAAAACATTCATAGAGATTGATTTATGGTACAAAGATATTGATTTTATCGTTGAATAAATGTTAAAAATAAATTCTAACAAACGGCATAAAAGCATCATTATAAACATTCCTATCATCATCGTGCAAAACATTATACCGAACGCCAATCGTCACGTTTTGAGTTCTATAACCCGCTCCTAAAAATAAAGCCGTATTCCAAAAATTTTCCTTGAAATCATCCTCATAGGTGAGATTGACGCGAACCTGCTCCAACTCTGCAGAAAGCTGAATTTCGTTTATTGGATTGAATAAAGTTACCAAGCTAGCTCCATAAATATAAGATTCGAAGTTATTTCTTACCTTCACGTAACTTCCTTGCAAACCCAATCCAGCCGAGAAATATTCGTTGAAATCATAGATGGCACTTGGTGCAACCATGATGTCGGTGTATCCAGTTCCAATACCTAAACCCAATCCGCCACCATATCGAACCCTGCTCCAAAAATCGCCTTGATTCACGGGTTGATTTTGAGCGTAGGAGGAAGTAAAAAATAAGGTAAAAATAACAATAGATGCATTTTTTGTCAATTTGTTGAAACTGAATGATTGCATAGCCTAATTTTATGATAAGTTTAAGTCATAAAAGTATAAAATAATTACTAGATTGTTCCAATTATCGTACTTTTGCAAAAATATTTTTAACAAATTAGGACATTCAACAAATATTATGGATAGGTTTTCCTTTTTAAACGCAGCTCACACCGAGTTTTTCGCCGAATTATACGACCAATATCTAGAAAATCCTGACAGCATTGAGCCAAGCTGGAGAAGTTTCTTCCAAGGATTCGATTTTGGTACAGCCACCTACAACGATGAAAGTCCCGCAGTGCAAATGGCGACGGCTGTCGCTGAAGGTCAAGATTGTTCTGTGGTTTCGGATAAACTTCAAAAAGAGTTTAATGTTTTAAAATTGATTGATGCTTACAGAACGCGTGGACATTTGTTTACCCGAACGAATCCTGTTCGTGACAGAAGAACCTACACTCCAACTTTAGATATTGAAAACTACGGTTTGTCAAAAGCAGACCTAACAACTATTTTTGATGCCGCAAAAGCTATAAAAATTGTACCTTGTACGTTGCAGGAAATTTTAGGCCATTTGGATAAAATCTACTGTCAATCTATTGGTGTTGAATATATGTACATCCGTAAACCTGAAGTAATCCAATGGATTCAGGACAAAATCGGGTACAACGATAACATTCCGAAATTTTCTGCCGACGAAAAAAAGAACATCCTTGGGAAACTAAACGAAGCCGTTTCTTTTGAGAACTTCTTGCATACCAAATACGTAGGTCAGAAACGTTTCTCGCTTGAAGGTGGAGAATCATTGATTCCAGGTCTTGATGCCCTGATTGATGCCGCTGCCGAAAAAGGAGTGGAGCAATTCGTGATGGGAATGGCACACCGTGGTCGTTTGAATGTTTTGGCCAATATCTTTGGTAAAAACACCCAAGACATCTTCTCGGAATTTGACGGAAAAGATTACGACGACGATGCTCTTTTTGATGGTGACGTAAAATACCACTTGGGATTAACATCGGATAGAAAAACAAAAACAGGAAAAAGCATCAACATCAATTTAGCACCAAACCCTTCTCACCTAGAGACGGTTGGAGCTGTAATTGAAGGAATCACGCGTGCAAAACAAGACCGTTATTTCCCGGATGATTTTTCAAAAGTATTGCCAATTGCACTTCACGGAGATGCAGCCGTTGCCGGACAAGGTATCGTTTACGAGATTGTTCAAATGGCACAATTGGACGGTTACAAAACTGGAGGAACAATTCATATCGTAATCAACAACCAAGTTGGATTTACAACGAACTATCTTGATGCTCGTTCTTCTACCTATTGTACAGATGTTGCTAAAGTAACGTTATCACCTGTTTTACACGTAAATGCAGATGATACTGAAGCGGTTGTTCACGCAATGCTTTTTGCTTTGGATTACAGAATGCAATTCGGAAGCGACGTTTTCATCGATTTATTAGGATATAGAAAATACGGTCACAACGAAGGTGATGAGCCTCGTTTTACCCAGCCAAAATTATACAAGCTTCTAGCAAAACATAAAAATCCAAGAGATATTTATGCCGAGAAATTATTGGCAGATGGTATCATCGATGCAACTTATGTAAAGGGATTAGAAGAAAAATATAAAGCAGTTCTGGAAGAAAATCTTGAAGCTTCCCGTAAGAAAGACTTGACGATCATCACTCCTTTTATGCAAAATGAATGGGAAGGTTTCTATCAAGCAGATGCCGCGGAAATGTTGCGAAAAGTAGATACAACGTTCCCAAAAGAAGGTTTGACGGAAATTGCAAAAGTGATTACCGAATTGCCATCAGATAAAAAATTCATCAGCAAGATCCAGAAATTAATCAACGACAGAAAGACCATGTTTTTCGAAAGCGATAAATTGGATTGGGCTATGGCTGAATTATTGGCTTACGGAAGTTTATTGACTGAAGGATATGACGTTCGTATTTCAGGTCAGGACGTAGAAAGAGGAACATTCTCTCACCGTCACGCTGTTGTAAAAGTAGAAGATTCTGAAGAAGAAGTAATCCTATTGCAACAATTGAAAGACCAGAAAGGTAAATTCAATATTTTCAATTCCTTGCTTTCTGAGTATGGGGTTGTAGGTTTTGATTACGGTTATGCTTTGGCTAGTCCAAAAACATTAACCATCTGGGAAGCACAATTTGGAGATTTCTCTAACGGAGCTCAAATCATGTTGGACCAATACATTTCTGCAGCAGAAGACAAATGGAACAACCAGAACGGTTTGGTAATGTTATTGCCACACGGTTATGAAGGGCAAGGAGCAGAACACTCTTCAGCAAGAATGGAGCGTTACCTGCAAATGTGTGCGAACGAAAATATGTATATTGCCGATTGTACGACACCAGCCAACTTCTACCATTTGTTGAGAAGACAGATGAAAACAACGTTCAGAAAACCTTTGATTGTATTTACACCGAAGAGTTTATTGCGTCATCCGTTGGTGGTTTCTTCTGTTGATGAATTTGCAACAGGAACATTCCAAGAAACGATTGACGATACTACAGTTGATAAAAAAGCAGTGAAAACATTGGTTTTCTGTACCGGTAAATTCTATTATGATTTATTGGCAGAAAGAGAAACCAACGGTAGAACGGATGTTGCCTTGGTGAGAATCGAACAATTGTTTCCATTGCCAATCGAGCAATTGAAAGCAATCATTGCTTCTTATCCGAATGCAGACGATTATGTTTGGGCTCAGGAAGAACCAAGAAACATGGGAGCTTATAGCTTTATGTTGATGAATTTCGACTTGGTCAAGTTGAGAGTCGCTTCATTAAAAGCATATAGTGCACCAGCTGCAGGAAGTTATGCACGTTCTAAAAAACGTCACGCGGCTGCAATCGCAATGGTTTTTGATAAGGATCTTTTTAATTAAAGATTTAAAACTAAAAACCGTAATTTTGAACAGATAAACAAATACAATAAAAACACCATAAAATTATATACAGATGATTTTAGAAATGAAAGTTCCTTCACCAGGAGAATCCATCACAGAAGTTGAAATCGCAACTTGGTTAGTAAAAGACGGCGATTATGTAGAAAAAGACCAAGCCATTGCAGAAGTAGATTCTGACAAAGCAACTTTGGAATTGCCAGCTGAAGCAAGCGGAATTATTACGCTAAAAGCGGAAGAAGGTGATGCTGTAAAAGTAGGTCAAGTGGTTTGTCATATTGATACTGATGGTGCTAAACCAGCAGGTGATGCTCCAGCAAAAGAAGAGAAAAAAGAAGAAGCTCCTAAAGCTGAGGCTAAAGTAGAAGAGAAAAAGGAAGAAGCACCAAAAGCGGCTCCAGCACCAACTTCATATGCTTCTGGAACTCCATCTCCGGCAGCTAGAAAAATATTGGATGAAAAAAACATTCCTGCTTCTGAAGTGAAAGGAACTGGAAAAGACGGTAGAGTAACTAAGGACGATGCTGTAAACGCAGTGCCTTCTATGGGAACGCCAACAGGTGGAAACCGTGGTTCAAGCCGTACAAAATTATCAATGTTGCGTAGAAAAGTAGCAGAACGTTTGGTTGCTGCTAAAAACGAAACTGCAATGTTGACTACTTTCAATGAAGTAAACATGACGCCAATTAACTTGGTTCGTAATGAATATAAAGATGCTTTCAAGGCGAAACACGCTGGTGTTGGTTTAGGTTATATGTCTTTCTTTACGAAAGCAGTAACAAGAGCATTGGAATTGTTTCCAGACGTGAACTCAATGATTGATGGTAACGAAAAAATCACTTATGATTTTGCTGATATTTCTATCGCGGTTTCTGGTCCAAAAGGATTAATGGTTCCTGTGGTAAGAAACGCTGAAAACCTTACGTTCCGTGGAATTGAAGCTGAAATCAAAAGATTGGCTATCAAAGCTCGTGACGGGCAAATAACGGTTGATGATATGACTGGTGGAACATTTACCATTACAAACGGTGGTGTTTTCGGAAGCATGCTTTCTACGCCAATCATCAATCCTCCTCAGTCTGGAATTTTAGGAATGCACAACATCATCGAGCGTCCGATTGCCGTTAACGGTAAAGTGGAAATCCACCCAATGATGTATGTTGCTTTATCTTATGACCATAGAATTATTGATGGTCGTGAGTCTGTTGGTTTCCTAGTAGCAGTAAAAGAAGGATTGGAAAATCCAGTTGAATTGCTGATGAATGGAGATGCTAAAAAAGCATTGGAACTGTAAATAAAATGTAAAGTTTTTGCAATATAAAAAAATCCCAAATTCTAAAGAGTTTGGGATTTTTTTCGTTAAAAGTATTTCATTTTATTTCCTATTTTTACAGCATCTATATTAAAAAGAAATGTATCAAAACATCAAAAAAGTAACTCTACTAGTATTTTTTCTTATTGCCTTTAATGCCAGCTCTCAAGACAAGAAATTGGATTCCTTAAAGAATATACTCAACACAAAAGTACCTGATACAACCAAGCTACAAGTCCTGGCAAATATTGTAAACAGTGTTGAAAGTACCTCAAAAGAATATACGCTTTATAATGATAAATTTAAGGAAATAGCTGAAAAACTGCTGAAGCAAAAGAATCTTGATGAAGCGTCCAGGCTCAATGCTGTTTCCGCCATCGGACAGCACTATGTTCAGAAAGGGTTTCAAGTACAATACAACGATTATATTTCGGCTATAAAATATCTCAACATGAGCTTGCCTTATTTTGAAGCAAAAAAACACCGAATCTATAAAGCTTCTGTTCTTATTAGTTTGGGTGTTTTGTATAATAAAATAGGTAGTGCAGAAATAGCGACTGCCAATAACTTCAAAGCTTTGCGAATTTTTGAGGAAGAGAAGCATCCATCGGGAATTTCGTATGCTACTCAAACCATCGCTAATTTGTATAACGAACAAAAGAAATACAAAGAAGCTTTGCAATACTATCTTAAAACCTACGACATTTATTTCAAGAAAGACGATTTACTGCTTCAAGATAACATTCAAAAAGTATTGCTTTTTAAAAACATAAGCAAATGCTATCAAGAACTTAAAGACTGTAAATTATCAGAATCGTATCTGTTGAAAGCTTTAGCATTGGCCAAAGAAATCAATGATTTTGACTCCATTTCTGAAGTCTATTATGAGATGGGACAGTTTGAGATTGTGTGTAATGCAAACTACAACCAAGCATTAGAATATCTTCAAAACTCCTATTCAGCATCTGAAAAGCTAGAGAAACAAGCCAAAAGTCAAATATCCATAGGAAAAGTTTATATCAAGTTGAAGGCTTTTGACAAAGCCGAATCGTATTTGCAGAAAGGTTTAGAGAACGGAAAAAAAATCAAGAACTTAAAGTTTCAAAAGGAAGCAACAGATTATCTTGTTGAATTGTATAAAGTCAATAAACAGTATGATAAAGCTTTTGAAATGAAGGAGTTGAACACGGCAATCAAGGACAGCATCAAAGCCGATTTGAACAAGGAAATACTCCTAAAAAAACAGCTCCAATATGATTATGAAAACAAAGAAAAACTCAATAAATTACTTCAAGAGAAGAAAATAGATGCATTAAAATTGAAGGCTCAACAGAAAGAAGCAACTCAAAATAATTGGCTCATTGCTCTTTCCGGTGTATTGATGATGGTGTTGCTTGGTGGCTATTTTTATTACCGAAACAGCAAACAAAAACAAGCCATTAGTACTTTAGAGAAAAACCAAATCAAACAAAAACTGCTCATCAGCCAGATGAATCCTCATTTTATATTCAACTCGGTACAAAACATCAGGACTTTGATTAAGGACCACCAAAACAATGAAGCCGTTGATTATTTGGACCGATTTTCTAGGCTAACACGTCAAATTTTAGAAAACTCAAATGAAAATTATATTTCCCTAGAAGAAGAGGTTGAAATGCTGGAAAATTATCTTTCCATTCAACAGCTTTTGTATGACAATAAATTCAGCTACACCATTGATGTGCAGGAAGGAATTGATAAAGAATCGGTATTCTTACCGCCGATGCTTGCCCAGCCTTTTATAGAAAACGGCATTAAGCACGGCTTGAGCAACACGTCGGAAAACGGAAAAATAAGCGTTCATTTTTACTTAAAGAATGACAAGCTGTTTTTTGAAGTGACCGATAACGGAAAAGGATTTGACACCGATAAAAAAGTATCTCAACACAAATCTTTAGCAATGAACATCACTAAGGAACGCTTGGTTACTTATACGAAAAACAAAGATTTTGAGGTGCAAACCGAAAATTTAATCAATACGGATGGTGCTATTGCAGGAGCAAAAGTTGTTTTTGAAATTCCCTACATTTACGAAAACTAAACCAACATGCTAAGAGCCATCGTTATTGACGACATCGAAAAAATAAGAAAAGAGAACATAGCCCTTATCAAATCTTCTTGTCGTACGATTTCAATCATCGGTCAAGCCGATTCTGTTGATTCGGGGATAAAATTAATCAAACAACTTGACCCTGATTTGGTTTTTCTTGATGTTGAAATGCCTGATGGAACGGGTTTTGATTTGTTGCAAAAGCTCAGCCCTATTTCTTTTAAAGTGATTTTTATTACCGGTTATGAAGACTTTGCCATCAGGGCTTTCCGATTTTCGGCGATTGATTATTTGTTGAAACCTTTAGATAGAAAAGAATTGACCGAAGCAGTAAAAAAAGCCGAAGACGCTTTGAGCAAGGAAGTTTTTGATATGAAACTCCACAATTTATTTGCAAATTTGGAACGTCCTAAAAACCTCCAAAAACTGATTCTCAAAACAGCTGATAAAATTTATTCCATCAACATACAGGACATTGTAAACTGTGAATCGGACAAAAACTATACTACTTTTCATTTTATAAACGCTCCTTCTCTTGTAGTTTCCACTAATTTGAAGGAATATGAAACCCTGTTGACTCCGTATAACTTTTTCAGGACCCATAAATCACACTTGATTAATATGGCTTTTTTTGACCATTTCATAAAATCAGAAGGAGGCAACACCATTGTGATGAAGAACAAAACTGCTATTCCGCTATCGGTTCGAAAAAAGGAAGAATTCTTGGTGTTGCTTGATCGTCTTTAAACTATTAAAAAAAAAAAACGGTTCTACAGGAATTTGCCACGTTAGTAGTTCATTTATCTACGTTAGTTCATTGCTTAAAATTATCTTTTGGATTTGTATTAGTATTGTATTGTGATTACAGTATAATAAAACATTAACATTTACATTACCTATTTGCTGTTTGTAATACCTAAAGATTAATTATGTTTGTCTGCTTTTTCAAAAACAATCAATCATTAAACAAAAACCCTATTAACAACTTATGAAAAAATTTTACTTTTTAGTACTGATACTGCTAACGTTTTCTGCTTTTGCACAAAACTACGGGTACACAGTTTACAACACTTCCAATTCTGGTAT
Organism: Flavobacterium arsenatis; assembly: GCF_031456785.1. NCBI lineage: Bacteria > Pseudomonadati > Bacteroidota > Flavobacteriia > Flavobacteriales > Flavobacteriaceae > Flavobacterium > Flavobacterium arsenatis. Next base: position 189,656 of record NZ_JAVDVI010000002.1, on the reverse strand, counting down.
CGCAAGCAATTATGTAGGCGATATTAAAATTGATGCCAATGGATTGCTATGGATTTCATCCTACAGTGGTGTTTCTACTTTTAACGGAACTACTTTTACCAAATACAACACCAGTAATTCAGCAATTGCTTCCAACGCTATCTTGAAAATTGAAATAGATGGATTGGGAAGAAAATGGATGGCTTCTCAAAACAACGGAATTATTCGGTATAGCGGCACAACTTGGACCAACTATACAACCTCCAATTCTGGACTCCCTAATAATGCCATCAAGGATATCGCAGTTGATGGCTTGAATAATCTTTGGGTAGCATCTCCTTCGGGACTTACAAAGTTTAACGGGACTACCTGGACGACTTATCCTGCTCTTACTGATATTAATTCTATTGCAACGGACAGCAATAATGGGGTATGGGTATCGGCAGGAAACGTATTATATAAATTCAATGGAACCGATTTCAACATCATTACCGATGGAGTACAAAAAATACTAAGAATAGCAAACAATACGATTTATATTGACGCTTTTGATGCTTTGATGACCTATACAACGGCCGGAACATTCCTTAATATTTATTTCCAAAACACTTCTTGTCTAGCAGGATATCAGCTTAACGCTTTGGATCTAGATAGTAACAACAAAGCATGGATTGCATTTCAAGGCGATGGCTTGCAAAATTTCACCGACTGTATTTCTTATACTTCCAACTCAGGTTTACCGGATAACTATATAAGTACAGTTAGAACTCAAGCGAACGGAACAATATGGTCGGGAACATTGCAGTTGGGTTTGGTAAAAATGACACCTAGCGCTTCAACTTGTAGTGCTCCAACACAAACATGGGCTGAAAATATTACACCAACTACTGCAACACTTAACTGGATTCCGGCTGTTCCGTCTCCGGATAGTTATGTGATTCGTTATAATACTACAAATGTAATTGGAGGAATTCAAACCGCTACATTTTCTTCACCTTTGACCTTAGAAAATTTAACCCCAAACACCGATTATCATTGGTGGGTTGCTTCTGTTTGTGGCGAACAGCAATCCAATTGGGTATATGGAGGGTTCTTTTATACACTACAAGCGGCACCTACTTGCAACACTCCAACAAATTTGGGAATATCTAGCATGACGTCTAATTCCTGCCAGATGAGTTGGACAACACCATCGCCAATACCTAGTTCTGGATTTGAAATTTATTTGGCAACAAATAATATTGCTCCAGTTGCAACTACAACACCAACATTAACAAGCACTTCATTAGGTGTACAAGCAATAAACGGATTAACAGCTGGTGCTACCTATTATTATTGGATTCGGTCAAATTGTGGCTCTGGAAAGAGTAGCTGGGCATCTGGCGGAAGCTTTACAACACATTCATCATTTGGCTGTAATGAAGCGGTTTATGGACTCTATCCAACTACTAATTATTTGCCTACTTGTAATGGAGGTAGTGACCAAATTGTTCCAGATGCTTGGGCAGGTGAATATTCTAACGTTAGTGTTGCTACTAACCGCCAATATACATTTACAAGTTCTGTTCCAACCGATTTTATTACCCTAACAAATACTTCTGGAACTGTAGTTTTAGCAAGTGGATCAACACCTTTAATTTGGTTATCTGAATCAACTTCGGGAGTGATACGCTATTATTTGCATACCAATCAAGACTGTGGTATCCAAAACACTAACAGAGCAAAATATATACAATGTGTTCCTATAATAAACTGTGGTTTACCAACTGCTTTATCGGTTTCAAACATTACCTCTAATTCTTGCCGATTAACTTGGAATGCACCAACGCCAGCTGCCAGTTCCTATGATCTCTACGTTAGTACAAGTAATACAGCTCCAATAGCTGGAACTACTGCTACTCAAACCAGCAATGGCAATATTGTTGGGTCATTAAACGGATTAGCGTCATCAACTACTTATTATTATTGGGTACGTTCAAATTGTAACGGAACCAAAAGTGCTTGGGTATCAGGAGGAAGTTTCACTACTATTATAGCGTTAAATTGCAATGGTGCCATTTATGGATTATATCCAGAGGCAACTTTTACACCAACGTGTTCGCCAAGCAGTGAACAAATTGCTACAGATGCTTGGGCTGGTGAATATACGAATGTTAATGTAACGTCAAATCATCAATATACGTTTTCAAGTTCTATTGCTACAGATTTTATAACGATAACAAATGCATCTGGAACAGCAGTTCTAGCTAGTGGGACTTCGCCTTTAGTTTGGAATTCTAATACAACTTCTGGAATTATAAGATACCACCTCAATACCAATACAAATTGTGGTGTTCAAAACAGTGGCAGAATTAAATATATTCAATGCACGGTTTCACAAAGTTGTGGATTGCCAACTAATTTATCAGTTTCAAATATTACATCTAATTCTTGCCGATTGTTTTGGAATGCACCAACACCTGTTGCGAATTCTTATGATATTTATTTAAGCACTAACAATTCTACTCCTCAAGCCACAACGAATGCTACTCAAACTAGCGTTCCCAATCTTGTACAATATTTAAACGGCTTAACTGCTTCAACTACTTATTACTATTGGGTACGTTCAAATTGTAATGGTACTAAAAGTGCTTGGGTTTCAGGGGGAAGCTTTACAACTATTTCTTACTTAAATTGTAATGGTGCAACTTATGGCTTGTATCCAAATTCAACTTTTATACCAACATGTACTGGAAGTGTTGAACAAATTACTACAGCTGCTTATGCGGGAGAATATTCTAATGTAAGTATATTGGCAAATAAGCAATATACCTTTAGTAGTTCAATCGCGACAGATTATATTACCATTACTAATGCAACTGGAACAACGCTCTTAGCAAGTGGAGTAACACCATTGGTTTGGAATTCTGCTACATCGGGAATAATACGATATCACATCAATACGAATGCTAATTGTGGTGTACAAAATGCAAACAGAATTCGTTCTATAAAGTGCGAGGACGCTTCAGGTTGTAATGTTCCAACACAACTATATTACGATGGTTTGAGTTCGACATCTAATAACATTGGCTGGGTCGCTTCAACGCCTGCACCAAGCAATGGCTATGTGTATTGTTACAGTACCGTTAACGACCCATTTTCAGCTGGAGCTATCACAGGGACTACTACGGAAACATTTGCCGTTTTAAATAATTTATCGCCAAACACTACGTATTATTTTTGGGTAAAATCTAATTGTGGTAACACACAAACCAATTGGGTTTCGGGAGGTTCGTTTACCACATATCCTGCTTCAGGTTGTAATGCTCCAACACAACTGTATTACGATGGTTTAAGTTCAACATCTAATAATATTGGCTGGGCAACACCAACACCTGCACCAAGCAATGGCTATGTGTATTGTTACAGCACCGTTAATGATCCATTTTCAGTTGGAGCTATTACAGGCACTACAACGGAAACATTTGCCGTTTTAAGTAATTTATCGTCAAACACTACCTATTATTTTTGGGTAAAATCCAATTGTGGTAACACACAAAGCAATTGGGTTTCGGGAGGTTCGTTTACCACATATCCTGCTTCAGGTTGTAATGTTCCAACACAACTGTATTACGATGGTTTAAGTGCAACCTCTAATAATATTGGCTGGGCAGCTCCAACGCCTGCACCAAGCAATGGCTATGTATATTGTTACAGCACCGTTAATGATCCATTTTCTGAAGTAGCTATCACAGGGACTACTACGGAAACATTTGCCGTTTTAAATAATTTATCGCCAAACACTACCTATTATTTTTGGGTAAAATCCAATTGTGGTAACACACAAACTAATTGGGTTTCGGGAGGTTCGTTTACCACGTATCCTGCTTCAGGTTGTAATCCTCCAACACAGTTTTGGGCAGATGAAATCAATGCAACAACAGCAACAATTGGCTGGGTGCCTCCAACCAACACCCCAGATAGCTACATCTATACCTATAATACAACAAACGAGATTATCGATATCCAAGATAGTACGGCGTTCACTTTCGCAAATCTAGAAAATTTAACACCAAACACGGATTATCATTGGTGGGTAGCTTCCGTTTGTGGAGAAACACAAACCGCATGGACCTATGGAGGCGTGTTTACTACGCTTCAAGGAGCAACTCCAACATATTGTTTTGAGAAAATAGCGGGTGGTCGCAACTTTACATTAGCAATAAAATCAGACGGTACACTTTGGGCATGGGGAAATAATTCTTACGGACAATTAGGCGATGGTACAACCGTAAACAAATTAGTTCCAACTCAAATTAGTACCAGTACAGATTGGGAAAGTGTATCGGCTGGTTTTGGTCATTCGGTAGCGATAAAAAATAATGGTACTTTATGGACTTGGGGTTTTAATTTACAAGGGCAATTAGGTGATGGTACCAATACAAATAAAACAGTTCCAACACAAATTGGCACCGCAACCAATTGGGAAATAGTAGAAGCAAGAGGGCAGCATAACATTGCAAAAAAATCAAATGGAACACTTTGGGCTTGGGGAAGTAATTCGTTTAGTCAGCTTGGTGATGGAACCGCAATCAACAGATACTCGCCAATACAAATCGGAACAGCCACTAATTGGCAAAGTATTGGAACAGGTGGAGCTCATTCTATGGCAATAAAAACAGACGGAACTCTTTGGTGTTGGGGATTTAATTCTAATGGACAAGTGGGAGATGGAACTGCAACGAATAGATATGTACCTACGCAAATTGGTACAGCAACCAACTGGAAAAGTGTAACAGGTGGTTCATATTTTACCATTGCTACTAAAACAAATAACTCGCTTTGGACATGGGGTAGAAATTATAATGGTGAATTAGGACTTAATGATACAACAGATAGAAGCGTGCCTACACAAGTAGGAACAGCAACGAATTGGGATAAAATAGCTGCCGGTGAAGATCATGCTCTTGCTTCCAGAACTTATGGAGCTTTATTTGCTTGGGGATATGACTCGGTTGGTCAAGTAGGAAACGGTTCATCAACGGAGAATGTACTTGCTCCAACATTACTTTTGAATGTTCAAAGTTGGATCAGTCTAAAAGCAGGTGGAACACATTCATTAGCCATTGATAATGAAGGTAAATTATATACTTGGGGTAATAATTCTGAAGGACAATTAGGTAACGGTTCAACAGTTATTGATTATGAGGTGTATGGTTTCCTTCCTTGTCCTAACAATAATTTGTCTGTAGAGGATCTTAGCCAAATGAACAGCTTAAAAATATATCCAAATCCCGTAACAGATGCTTTGAATATTGTTGCCATGCAAGATATCGCATCAGTATCGGTTTATAACATGTTGGGTCAAGAAGTCATTGTTAAAGCTATTCATGCAAATGAAGTTTCAATTAACATGTCCAACTTAGCATCCGGAACCTACTTGGTAAAAGTTAACACTGAGAATAGTACGAAAACCGTAAAAATCGTCAAACTATAGAAATGCAGTGCCGAATTCTTTTTTGAATTAGACGTATTATCTAAAAATCAATCCCGTTTAGCAATAAGCGGGATTTTTTTATGGAAATATTGTATTTTAGTTTACGAAGAAATGAAAATAATATGATCCGATTGTATATAATGCTATTTTTTGTTTGCCTTTCGGCGAATGCACAACAGTTGGAATTAAGAATTGAAACCACGACATGGAACATTATCTGGAAGAAAACGCACAACATTTTCTAGAAATTACGATAGTAATCCAAAAAGCCATATATAAAAAGGAAATGCCTGAAGAGCTCTTCAAGGAAATAATCACCGATCCGTATTTTCTGGAAGGTGTTTTTACAAGTAATAAGACCCGAATTGATTTTGGTAAGTTATAAATCCTATGCATAATGAAAAAAGTATCTGAAAAAATGGGTATCAAAACCGGCATGCGAAGCCTTCTTATCAAAGCAGAAGCTGATGTTGTGGCCACAATCGATTATCCAGAATTAGATCTAAAAACCAAACTGGTTGGCGATTTCGATTATATTCATTTCTTTGTAACCAAGTCGGTCGATTTTCATAAGCAGTTTCCAAAGCTGGCAAAACATTTGCGGGAAACGGGAATGCTTTGGGTTTCATGGCCAAAAGCAGGACAAAATAATACTGAGCTGCATCTCGCTACCGTCATAAAACTTGGTTATGATTATGGTTTGGTGGAAAGTAAATCGATAAGTGTGGATGCTACATGGTCGGCTTTGAAGTTTACACATCCTAAAAAAGGGAAAGTTTATAATAATAGTTATGGGAAACTTAGGGAGGATTCTTAAAGCAAAAACCCCCGAAAGAAAACTTCCGAGGGCTTTTCAGTCAATATAAAAACCTAATTATTGCTTTATTACCTTAATTGTTTTTTCAGCGTTATCGGCTGTTACTTTTACAAGATACGTCTCACTTGCAAGTGATGACATATCAATTTGAGACTGATTGGAAGCAGTATTCCTAACCATTATTTCCTGACCCAAAACGTTATAGACCGCCACTTTCGTGATGTTTTTATCATACGATAAATTCAAGATGTCCTTAACAGGGTTTGGGTAATAGGCAAAGGTGTTACTGTTGAATGTTCCCGTATCCAATTGGTTTGCCCAAATGATATTGTCTATATACATAGAAACGAATGCCGCTTCTCCAGGAACCAAACGCAAAGCGATGTAGGTGTCGGTTCCCGTATAGTTGGTGAAATCTACCTCGAAAGTAGAGAATTCAACCGGAACGGCAAGTGTTTCCTTTGGTGTAAACACACCATCTGCCGTATTGCTGTTCATAGTTCCAACTTCTATTTCAACCGGAGGGCCAGCCATATCCAAACTTAATTTGTGGGTTCCAGCATTTAGGTTGGTTACCTGTGGCAAAACCAATATTTGCTCATCTTCGGTGGTAGAAAATCCTTTAAAGATGTTAACGGCATTTGGAACCGAACCTGCCTCGAATGCTTTTACCATGATGCCATCGAGAGAAATTTCTGTCGAAGGTCCCCTGATGATTTCTGTCCAGCAATTTGGAAGCGTATCAAGATCAGTGGCATCAAAATTTTCGTCAATATCAGCTACGGCAGCACATTCCGGGGCTGGAACATCCCAAGTGATATTGTCTAATAGTATTGCCAAATATTGGGCATTTCCAGCATTCATACGGAAACCAATGTAAGTGTCTGTTCCTTCATAGTTGCTAAAATCAACCGTATACAATTGGGTGGTTGACGTTAGATCTATGGTTTGGAATGTAGTGAATACTGCAGTTCCTGGATTGTTGCCGTCTAATGTGCCAATTTGCAATTGTGTTTGGGATGCATTGGTTACCAGTGAATAGAATTTCAAAAGATGTGTTCCAGCGTTTATATTTGAAAGTTTTGGAGTAATCAAGATATGATCAGCATTGGCTCCAGAATTTGCCTTGAATATCCATGTTACATTTGGACCCGATTGGATGGTGCTTTCCATGGTTCCAACGGTTGCACTAGGAGCCAGTGTTTCTCCCCTAAGGATTCTAGACCAACAATCAGGCAGGGCTGGTGTGGTAACACTGTCGAAATTTTCGTTCAAGGTGGTGGTTGCCAAACATTCGGTTGTGAATGTAACAGGTCCAATCCACAGGCCATTTCCGGCTTCGCAAACAGAACGCACCCATAGATTGTATTTGGTAGCGGTTGAAAGCCCTGTTATTGGTGTTGTCGGATTTTGTGTTGCCGTAACAGGAGTCAATGTTTCAGGATCTGTGATGGATACTGCTCCATAGGCTACCTGCCATTCTGTTTCACCCTCGCCTGAATTCCAATTGATAGTGGCTCCATTGGCGGTAATGTCTGTAACTTCAATTCCGGAAACATCAGCACAGGCAGGAATGGCTTCCCAAATGATGTTGTCAAGGAAAGCATAATTGGTTCCCACGCCATCAATCCTGATTCCGATATGGGTATCCGTCATTCCGCTGTTGCTTGAAAAAGTCACGATATATTCGGCCATTGTTAGGTTGGGAACCACGGTTTCATATACGGTAAAATCTGAAACTTGTGCAGTTCCACTCATTGTGCCAATTTCAATCGGAACATTAAAACCACTTTGTGCTTGAAATCTCAAACGGTGTGTTCCGTTGCCCAAATTATTCAAGGTAGGGGAAACAAGTATCACATCATCCGTAGCCGTATTTGTTGAGCCTGTACCAAACTGAACGGAATTAGGTGCTGAAAATACCTGATTGGTACTGGTTTGAATGGTTGCACTCGGATTTAATGTTTCGCCTCTAAGTATTTTAGTCCAGCATCCAGGTAGAACAGGAGCGGTTACGGCATCAAAATTTTCGTTAAAAGAAGCCACTGCTTCGCAATTGGTTGTAAATGTAACAGGCCCTATCCATCCGCCAAAGCTTGATTCGCAAGAAGAACGTACCCAAACAGTATAGTTAGTTGCAGGATCCAATTCATTGATCAGTATTGTAGTGTTATCGGTATCTAGCGGTGTCAAGGCTTCAGGATCAGTAGCATTTTCGCCAAAAGCAATCTGCCAGTTGTTTTCGCCTCCATTGGCAATCCAAGTCACGGTAGCCTCATTTGTGGAAATCACAGGAATATGAAGTTCTGTTACATCTGCACAAGCAGGGTTCGCTTCCCAAACAATATTGTCAACATAGATGGAAGAACCTATTCCTGGCGAAGTCATCTTGATGCCAATATAATTGTTTTCTTGGTCGTAGTTTGAGAAATCAATAATATATTCCTCTGCTTCAGTTGAAACCTGAATCTCTTCAACAAGATCATAACTTGAATCAAGTGTGTTGGTGTCCAGTGTTACGACCTGCAAGAAACCGTTAACTCCCACGTCTTTAGCTGTAAATTTAAGCCTGTGTGTGCCACTACCAATATTAGAAAGTATAGGTGAAACCAAAATAATATCGTCGCCTGAATCCGTATTGGAAACAGAGTTGTAGAAAAGCACACTATTCGGTTCAGAATCAATAACCATCCATGGAGTGGTTTGTATAGTAGATCCCGAAGATATCGTTGGGCCTCTAAAAATGGTAGTCCAGCAATTAGGTAGTTCAGGAACGGTAACTTCATCAAAATTTTCATTGAAGGACGTTGCCGGTTCACATTCGGTCTTGAAAAAATCCTGGCTCGTCCAAGCACTAAACCCATCCGAATCACAATTGCTTCTTATCCAAAAATAATGAACTGATCCTGAAGCCAGAGAAGTTAAATCGGCAGTAGTTCCCGAAGTCACACTTCCTGTAGGTTGAGTTGATGCGGAAGGTTGTGTAGCATTTTCTGATATAAAATATTGAATTCCTGCAGAGGCATCCAGCGGTTCATCCCATGAAAGCACTGCTGTATCAAATGTAATTTCAGAGATACTAGCATTGGTTGGGACTTGGCACGAAGCTGTAATTCCGTTGAAAATAATGTTGGGAACAAAAGCCATCAGCCGGCTTCCTTCTGGTAGATTGTCGACATCAACGATATTGCTGTCAGAATAATAGGCAAGCGATCGGTTATTGAAAACAGCAGTGTTATAGAAATTATCGTTATGGCTGTCGGCTCCATCAACGTCTTCCTTAACAGCAATTACAAGATTGTCTGTTCCATTGTAAGCAAAAGGAGTGTTAAAATCAATAGTGAACCATCCCTCTCCAATATTCAAGGATCCTGTGTGAACTTCTGTCAGATTAGTCGGCAACACCCAGTCAGAAATAGTTGCAAAGCTTGATTTTGGTGTATGTCCGATATATACCGTAATGTTTTGATTTGCCAGATTGGTTTCCCCAGAAAAATACCATTCCAACGAAGTGATACTTCCTTGAGCATTAATCTCTTCAGCAAGATAAATAGTCTGGGCATAGCCATAGTTGTAATTCGGTTCAAAGGGAACTGCCTGATTTTGATCGGTTCCAGTGCCAATGGGTACTTGTGCATGCAATCCGAACGACATTAAGAAGTGGACGACAGCGATTAGGAAAATACTTTTTTTAATTTTCATATTATTTGGTAATGGTTTGTATAGTATAACAGCCGAGTTAAAAAAAACCCCCGAAAGAAAACTTTCGGGGGTTCATTAGTCAATCTAAAAACCTAATTACTTCTTGATGACCTTAATTGTTTTTTCTACATTGTCTGCAGTTACTCTAACCATATATGTTCCACTTGCAAGTGATGACATATCAATTTGAGATTGGTTAGAAGTATTATTCCTGATCATTATTTCCTGACCCAAAACGTTATAAACGGCCACTTTCGTGATGTTTTTATCATACGATAAATTCAAGACGTCATTAACCGGGTTTGGATAATAGGTAAAGGCGTTGCTGTTGAACGTTCCCGTACCCAATGGGTTTGCCCAAATGATATTGTCTATATACATTGACACGAATGCCGCCTCTCCAGGAGCCAAACGCAAAGCGATGTAGGTGTCTGTTCCTGTATAGTTGGTGAAATCAACTTCGAAAGTAGTAAATTCTCCTGGAACTGCTAGTGTTTGTTTTAATGTAAACACGCCATCTGCAGTGTTGCTGTTCATTGTTCCAACTTCAATTCCTGAAGGAGGCCCAGCCATATCAAAGCTCAATTTGTGGGTTCCGGCACTTAGGTTGGTTACTTGTGGCAACACCAATATTTGCTCATCTGCTGTGGTAGAAAGTCCTTTAAAGATGTTAACGGCATTTGGAACCGAACCTGCCTCGAATGCTTTTACCATGATGCCATCAAGAGAAGTTTCTGACGAAGGTCCTCTGATGATTTCTGTCCAGCAATTCGGAAGTGTGTTAACAGCCGTAGTATCAAAGTTTTCGTTGATGTTGGCTACTGCAGGACAAATTTCCTCCAAAACAGGTGCCCAAACAATATTATCTAAATAGGCAACAGTATGGAAAGCCGATGAATTTAAGCGAATACCGATGTATTGGTCGCTTCCAGAGTATTGGTCGAAATCAATAGAAAATTCCTGGTATGCAGCTGTTGGAGCCACGCTTTGATAAGGTGTGAAAACAGCATCAGCCGTATATCCGTCCAAAGTTCCAATTTGTAATTCGGCACCAGCTCCGTTTTGCATCATTGAGTTAAACGTTAGTTTATGAGTTCCTGCACCAGCATTGGAAATTTTCGGAGATACAATGATAAGATCGTCGTTCACATTAGAAGTAGCTTTATAGATCACGATTACGTTTGGAGCAGATGATGCACCAGTACCACTTGTTTCGATAACCGCCATAGATGATAAATTAGCACCTCTCTTGATTGCTTTCCAACATTCTGGAATCGCAGGAGTGGTTGTGGTATCAAAATTCTGGCTGAAAGCCGTTACTGCAGTACAATCTGTTGTGAAAGTTATCGGTCCAAACCAAGCACCTAAATTTTCCCCACAAACCGAACGAACCCAAACGTTGTATTGAGTTGATGCTGCTAGATTGCTCAATGAAGCCATTGGGTCTTGGATTGCTGTAATAGGGGCTAATCCGTCAGGGCTTGTCACGTCTGAAGTGGCGTGAACTATCTGCCAATTGGATTCGTCTCCCGGAGTTTCCCAGATTACTTCTGCACCAATATCACTAATGTCAACCACATCTACGCTTAAAAGTGTAGCACAAGCTGGAATTGGTTCCCAATGTAAATTATCAATAAGGGCCACTGTATTGGCACCTGAACTGTTCAAACGAATACCGAAGAAAGTGTCCGTCCCTTGATAATTGGCAAAATCAACAGCATAGTATTGAGAAGTTGTAGTTAAGGAAACTTCATCAATTGGTGTGAACACTGCATCAGAATTGTTGCTGTTTAAAGTTCCTATTTCTAAAGAACCTTGAGCATATAAATAAGTTGCAAAAAAAGTAAGGCGATGTGTTCCTGCACCAACATTGGTTAATTCTGGAGATACAATAATCATGTCGTCATCTACACCAGAGGTGCTCTTGAAGATGTTGATTGTGTTTGGTGCGGTTTGCAGTAAATTTGCAGGAACAGGAGCCACCTCTATTACTGCATCATTCGCCAAAGTTTCGCCTCTTAATATTTTAGACCAACAATCAGGCATCATCGTATTGGCAGTAGTGTCAAAGTTTTCACTTATGGCATCAATCGCATTACAATCTGTTTTGAAGGTTACAGGAAGAGACCATTGTCCGTTTCCAGCCTCACCACACATCGAGCGAACCCAAACCTTATAGGTTGTTGCGGCTGAAAGTCCAGAAATATTGGCAGATGCTGTGGTATTCTCTTCATCAAAAGTAGTAGTGGTAGACAAGTTTTGTGTTTCAGGATCGGTTGCTGTCACTGGGCCGTAGGCAACTTGCCACATAGTTTCATCACCACCAGGCGTCCAGCTCAATTTAGCACTGTCGATTTCAATGTCAGAAACGCTAACAAGTCCCGTATCCGAACATGGAGGCATTGGCTCCCAAACTACATCATCAATATAAAGAGTGAATGAAGAAGTGTTTGGTCCATTAAGTCGGATTCCGATATAGCTTTCTTCAAATCCTTCAAATTGATCAAAGTTGACTATATATTCTACCATTTCTCCAGATATATTAGGAGATGAATTAAATGCAGCAGCAACGCTCATTCCAGATGTGCTTTTGTTGCTGTTTAATAATACAACTTGAATATTATTTGCAGATGAATTCCCTGATGATGCTCGAAATTTAAATCGATGTGTTCCTGCACCAAGGTTAGAAAGTTTTGGGCTTACCAATATCGTATGATCCGGACCGTATGGAGCACCATTCGTTCCAACGGCATTAGCATACCAATAGTAAAGGCTTGCTGAGTTTGTTCCTGAAAAGGCTAACCATTCAATAGAGGCGATGTAAAAGCTTGGACTATCTAATGAAGGACCTTCCATAATTGTAGTCCAACAAGCAGGAGCATCTGTAGAAGCATCAAAATTTTCATTTAGACTATCAACGCCAATACATTCACTTTTGAAAGTTCTTGGCCCTATCCAAACACCATTACCTTCGGTACAGATGGAGCGAACCCAAACTTTATATTCGGTGTCAGGTGTTAACCCAGTCAATTCTTTTGTTGATTCCTCACTCGAAACAATTGTTCCTAAATTCGGATCGGTCACTGTTGATTCTCCATAAGAAACTTCAAAACTTTCAGCACCATCATTGTTCCATAAAACAGTAGCGGTGGTTTCAGCAATGGAGAGCGGTTCTATTTCTATTGATGTAAAGTCAACATCAGGACAAGGAGGAATTGGTTCCCAGATAACGTCATCTATAACCATTCGGATTCCCCATGAATTAGTAACCAATTTAAAACCAATATATTTGTCTGTACCTTCATAGTTACTAAAATCAACAACATAAGTAGCAATACCATCTTCAAGAGAGCTAGTATTTTCAGTATTGATTTCTGTAAATACAGTGTAAGCCGCATCTGGGCCATTCTCCTCGAGAGTTACGATCTGGATAGAACTATTCTGTTCCAGAGGTCCATATTCATAAGCTGAAAATTTCAAACGATGTGTTCCTGATGCAAGATTTGATACTTCTGGAGCAATAAGAACAACTTCATCAGTAGGCAGCGTAGCGTTACCACTCCAAAGATATGCCCAAATATAAGATATCTCTACATTTGCAAATTCATTGATTCCAGGACCTCTCACAATTTTTGACCAACAGATAGGAAGTTCAGATGTGAGCATTCCCACATTGAAATCTTCAAATATCTCCGTAGCAGGAGAACAAGTTGTAATGAAACTAAAGGTGGCTGACCAAGGACTGAAAACACCTTCTTGACAAAGGCTTCGTACCCATAAATAATGTGTAGTTCCTGGTTCAAGGTTGTTCAATTCAATAGTGTTTCCGCTAGCTATACTTCCCGAAGGAGCTGTGTCGCTAGAAGGTTGCACTGAACTAGTGGAAATATAATATTGACTTCCGCCAGTTGGTTCATTTACAGGTGCATTCCAATCGATCGTTGCAGTGGTAGTGCCAATGTTTTCCGTATGTGCATGAACATTAAATGGTGTAGGACAAGCCTGGGTAATTCCTTCAAAAATAATGTTAGGATAATGAGGCGTTGCGTAACCTGATGGCGGATTGGCCGGATTAGGATTCATGTCTTCAGAATGAGAAGTTGTTAGCAACGAAGTGCCGGGTAGGCCAACACTATTGTAAAACTCATCATAGTTACTGTCGCTGCCCGGATGATTTTCCTTTACAGCAACCACCAAGTTATCGGTTCCATTATACACAAAACCTTCATTGAATGGAATTTCAATCCATCCCGATTCAGGAATTTCAAGACCGCCGGTGTACACCAAGGTCAGATCATTCAGCGACACCCAGTCGCCACCATTAAAAGCATTTTTTGTAGTATGAGCCAAGTAAACCGTCACATCCTGACTGTTTTCTAAATTGTCAACACCCGTAAAATGCCATTTCAAGGAAGTAATCGTCCCCGAAGCATTGATCTCCGAAGCTCGATAAATCGTCTGAGAATAGGAATACAGGGTTACAGGCTCAAAAGGCAAACCTGCATAAATGGTAGTACCATTACCAATACTTACCTGTGAAAATCCTAAGAACACTGATGAAAGCATCATCAGCACACAAAAAGTAATTTTTTTCATTAATATTAATTTTTTGGTTAATAAGGTTGGAATAGAAACTTTTGTGAAATAAAATATAATTTCCGCAAAAATTCTTTTCCAAAGTTGCATTTAAATTAATAGTAATGGTAAAACCTATACCCTAAATTTTGTGACATTTTTAGAGAAATATAGTGACAAATATTGATTTTAAAGGGTTTGTTGAGGTTCTGAGAGGCTCGAAATCGTAATAGAACTGATGTTGTTCAGAAATAAAAAAAGCAACTGTTTTTTTCTGTTTTTATAGTTGAGTTGTGCTCATTTTTTGCAGATTTAAACTCTTCTCTTGAAAAATTAGATATAAGTTGAATAAAATAGAAGAATCAGTTTCAATAATTATTTCCAAAAAACAAAAGGATTTCTGCTCAAGTAAGCATTATAAAAACGTTCATCATTAGTAACTTCCTCACCAAGCCATTCTGGTTTTTCAAAAGTTTCAGTTTCTGAGGAAAGTTCTATTTCGGCAATGATCAGGCCTTGGTTTTCACCAAAAAATTCATCCACTTCATAAATATGATGGCCTGCTTTTACTTCAAAACGGGTTTTGTCAATTGCTCCTTTTTCGCTTAAAGCTAATAAAGCTCTTGCTTCTTCAATCGGAATTTCCTTTTCCCATTCAAAACGCGATAGGCCAGTTTCGTTCCCTTTTCCTTTTATGGTTAAAAAGCCCTTGTCGTCTGAAATTCTAATTCTAACCGTTCTTTCGGGATTAGAATTTAGATAGCCTTGAGAGATTTGTTTTTTGTTGAAGGATTGACTTTTGAAAGCATCCGAGGTGACCAAAAATTTACGTTCGATTTCAATCATTTTTATTCAAATAAATTTATGAGCAAGTTAATACATTTATTAGCTCGTATTTGTATTTTTACACAAATAGCTGTTCGAATGAAATTGTTTAAACCAAAATTAAAGCCAACCGTCAAGGATTTTATCGCCAAATATTTTGATGAAAGAGAGGAGTGGCGGGAAAAAGAGGACGATTTGGAAGTATTGGTCCTGCTGATTCGTTTTTTAAGGCCACTGAAACCCAAAAGAGTAACCTCGGTTGATTTGTCTGATCTGATTGACTTTCTAAAGCAAAATAAAACCTACCGTTACAATCTTTCTGTCTATATAAAAGAAATCCTTGAAGGAAAAAAGTTCAATAAAATCCTTTCCGACGCAGCAATCCTTCAGGATGTCGACTTTATTTTTGAGGTTAAAAAGCGAATTTTCGCAAAGTTTTTGCCTAATCAGCCACAAAAGGATACACTTGAATATGTGTTGAATCAGGTTTTTTATTTGGATACCGATATCATCTGGGTAAAGAAAATACCTTTTGATCAGTTAGAAAAGATATACGAAGTTTTAGGCTTCAAATCATTATATATAACTGCCGAATCGATTTCTCCGCTTTCGGAATTGATGATTTCGATGACCTTGATTACGCAAAGAATCAGCGGTCGTGCCATGGAAACCGATGTCATCAAGATGGTGCCCGAATTCGATGGATATGAAAGTCCGTTTACAGCCTTTGAAAAAGAACTGTTAGAAATCGAAGAGCGAATCAAAATAGGTCCGATATATTCCATCTCGCCCGATGATTTGTCCTATAAACAGTTGCAGGTTTTGCACAAGCAATGTGAAGATTTTGTAGAAAAAGCCTTCAGCAATACTTCCAAATACGGTATTTCGCTTCGCGTAAATCAAAATCTGTTAAGAATTCGTCAGCAATTGGAAAGACTCAAAGTCCTGCTTCCACTCTTGATTACAAAAGATAAAAATGACGAAAGGCAAAATAGTATCTTGTTGGCAATCGAGCTCATCAAATACAATTGCTACAAGAATAACGTAAGGAAATTTATTGCCGAAAGTACCCAATTGATTTCCTATGAAGTTACACAGCATACTGCCAAAACAGGCGAACATTACATCACCGAAGGCCGGAAGGAATATTTCAGGATGTTTACAACAGCTCTTGGAGGCGGATTCATTGTAGGAATACTTTGTATCATAAAATTATTCCTTGCCAAAGCAGATACAAGCTATTTTGGCCACGCTTTCCTTTACAGCATGAATTATTCGTTTGGTTTTATCGCCATCTACATTCTGGGTTTCACCCTTGCCACAAAGCAACCCGCCATGACCGCTGCCGCATTAGTTAGGGCTTTGGAAGAGGGAAAAAAGAAACAAGGCGATAAGATTGAAAAGTATGGTGCGTTTGCAATTCTTTTTGCGAGGGTTTTCCGTTCACAGTTTATAGCCTTTGTAGGCAACGTGATTATGGCTTTCCCCGTTTCGTTGTTGGGTATTTGGCTCATTGATTATGCTTTTGATTATAATCTCGCTCAAGACAAATGGCTGAAACTTCTAACCGACATCAGTCCTTTGCATTCTGCCGCTATTTTTCATGCCGCAATTGCAGGGGTTTTCCTTTTCCTGTCGGGAATTATATCGGGAAGTGTAGCCAATAGGGACAAACATGCTCAAGTATATTTCCGAATTCAGGAGCATCCTTTTCTAAAACGAACCATCGGCAAGAAACGCACATTGAAATTGGCCAACCTTTACGAAAAAAGATGGGCCGGAATTATATCCAACTTTTGGTTTGGTATTTTTATGGGAAGCACGGCTTCAATAGGAATGTTCTTGGGATTGAATCTCGATATCCGACACATTACTTTTGCCAGTGGCAACCTTGCCCTTTCGATGTATGGATCCAAGTATGTAATGGACAATGCCATGCTCTTTTGGGGTATTTTCGGAATAGGAATGATTGGTTTGGTCAATTTCTTGGTTAGTTTCGGACTCTCATTAGGACTGGCTTTCCGTTCAAGGGATATTTCGATATTTGAACTGCGTTTTGTGACGGGTGCCATTTGGAAGCATTTCAAAAGAAAACCCTTGAGTTTCTTTTTGCCAACCGAAAGAAAGAAAAAAACCATCGTTGAAGATAAATTTCTTCATCATGAATAATTAATTCCATATCATTTTAGCAATGTATCCTTTTAATACCGACAGGAAAATTATCCATGTAGATATGGATGCTTTTTATGCATCGGTAGAACAAATGGACAATCCTGAACTTCGCGGAAAACCGGTTGCCGTTGGCGGAAGCGAAATCCGAGGTGTGGTTTCGGCGGCAAGTTATGAGGCGAGAAAATTTGGAGTTAGGAGTGCCATCAGTGGTGTTTTGGCCAAGAAATATTGTCCACATATTATTTTTGTTCGACCAAGATTTGATAGGTATAAGGAGATTTCACGTCAAATCCATAAGATTTTTCATGATTATACGGATATGGTCGAACCGCTTTCGTTGGATGAAGCCTATCTGGATGTTACCCAAAACAAAAAAGGAAACCCAAGTGCAACATTGATTGCCCAGGAAATCCGGAAAAGGATTTTTTATGAAGTGGGTTTGACGGCTTCGGCAGGAATTTCAGTCAATAAATTCATAGCAAAAGTAGCCTCGGACATCAATAAGCCAAACGGACAAAAAACAGTAAATCCCCATGAAATTCTTGAATTTCTAGAAGAACTTCCCATCCGAAAGTTCTACGGAGTTGGAAAAGTCACGACCGAAAAAATGTACCAGCTCGGCATTTTTAAAGGATCTGATTTAAAAGCAAAATCACAAGAATTTCTGGAGAAGCATTTTGGGAAGTCGGGGGCCTACTATTACAATGTGGTTCGTGGCATCCACAACAGTGAAGTAAAAGCAGAACGTATTGCAAAATCCGTTGCAACAGAGCATACTTTTGACGAAAACATTTCTTCGGAAATTTTTATGATCGAAAAGCTAGAAATAATTGCCCAACAACTCGAAAAGCGTTTAAAAAGACACAATGTTGCAGGAAAAACCGTCACCCTGAAAATCAAATACAGCGATTTTACCCAGCAAACCCGAAGCAAGACTTTGCCTTATTTTATTTCGGATAAGGCTCTTCTTCTAGAAACTGCAAAGGAATTGCTCTATCAGGAACGAATGAAGGATTCGGTTCGATTACTCGGAATTTCGCTTAATAATCTAAATACCGAACAAAAGAAGGCGGTTGCAGTTCAGTTGAAATTTGACTTTTGATACTGCCTAAACAACAGTTAAACTTATACTTATTTATTTTTTGGTTTGATTTAAAAGATAACTTTGCTTAAAATTATTCATACAATGGTTGGTTTAAAAGAATACGAAAAAGCTCAATCGGACTATTCAAGCAACTTGACTTTAAACAGGATGCCTCTTGCTTCGTGGGATTTTTATGGTGCATTTCTTCAAGATCTAAACAGTAATTTCTTGGATCTAAAACAACTTAAAGCATTGACAATTAACAACAATTGGATTTCTGATTTTGATTTTGAAACAGAACTGCAAGACGAAAATGTGATTGTGGTTACGGATTCAACCCTGAAAATCGTTTTTGCCAGTCATACTATTCTTAAAATGACGGGTTATCAAAGCCAGGAAGTTATCGGCGAAAGCCCAAAACTATTTCAAGGCAAAGCAACTTCTCGAAAAACAAGTGCCGAAATCAGGATGGCAATTGAAAATCAGGAACCATTTGAGAAAACGGTTGTGAACTATCGTAAATCTGGTGAAACCTATGATTGCCATATTAAAGGTTTTCCTATTTTTAATAAAAAAGGAAAACTCTCCCACTTTATTGCTTTCGAAAAAGTGGCATAAGTGTTACTTTTGCATACTTTCAAACTATTCAAATGAACTATACTACACTGCCTGGAACTGATGTGAAAATCAGCGAAATTTGCTTGGGAACCATGACTTTTGGTCAGCAAAACTCCGAAGCCGACGGGCATTCTCAAATTGATTTTGCATTAGATAAGGGAATAAATTTCATTGATACGGCCGAAATGTATTCGGTTCCGTCAAGGGAAAAAACGTCTGGAAGTACCGAAAAAATCATCGGAACATGGTTGAAAAAATCGGGCAGGAGAGATGAGGTGGTTTTGGCAACGAAAATTGCGGGACCCAACCGCGGATTGGAATACATCCGGGAAGATTTGACTTTTAATAATACTACGATTCGACTTTCGGTTGAAAAAAGCCTGCAACGCCTTCAAACCGATTATATCGATTTATACCAATTGCATTGGCCGGAACGGAATGTGAATTTCTTCGGACAACGAGGTTTTAAAGTAAAAGAGGAAACTTGGGAAGATAACATCCAGCAGGTTTTGGAAACGATTCAAGCTTTGATTAAAGAAGGAAAAATAAAACATTTTGGACTTTCAAACGAAACTCCTTGGGGTTTGATGCGTTTTTTGGAAGAAAGTAGAAAGCACAATCTGCCAAAAATTGCAACGGTTCAAAATCCGTATTCGCTCTTGAACAGGAGTTTTGAGGTTGGAAATGCAGAAGTTTGTTGCCGAGAAAATGTCGGGCTTTTGGCCTATTCGCCTTTGGCTTTCGGGGTTTTGTCGGGTAAATTTCTAGCAGACGAAAATCATCCGAATGCAAGAATCAATTTGTTTCCGAATTTTTCACGGTATAATTCTGAAAATTCCAGAAGGGCTTCGGTTTTGTATAATGAAATTGCCAAGAAGAATGATTTGAGCTTAACGGAAATGGCATTGGCGTTTATCCGTCAGCAAGAATTTGTTTCGGCTACAATTATTGGAGCTACAACATTGGAACAATTGGAGGAAAACATCAATACAACTTCGGTTTTCCTTTCGGAAGAAATTCTAAAGGAAATAGAAAAGGTGCAAAATCTTATTCCAGATCCTGCACCTTAAAATATAAGTTACCAATTCTATACATTGTATTCTACAAATTTGTCATTCCGAGGAACGAGGAATCTCATAAAGTAGCTCTTATAACCTTGATTCAGATTATGAGATTCCTCGTTCCTCGGAATGACAAACAGGTGTTACTTCACAGCCAATTTAGAAGTAGCATTTCCTCCTGCATTATCGGTAACATTCACCATATAAATTCCAGATTCCAATCCGCTTGTGTTGATGGCGGTTTGGTTGCTTTCGATTTTTGCATCAATCAATAATTTTCCGGTTATATCATAAATGCTGACAGTTGCCGGAAAATCGATATCCGAAAGATAAAGTGTTTCTTTTGCCGGATTTGGGTACATTTTAAACTTCTTCAATTCAGTTTCCTTAACCGAAAGTGGATTGGTATCCACCAATTTATAAACCACTCCATTATCGGCGGAAGCCACATAAATTTCTCCATTGATATCTACACCAAAAGAAGTATAGGAACCACCAGGCATTGTTGGAGAGAAGGTCAAGGTGCCGTCTGTTTCAACCTTTCCGATTTTATTGGAGCAATAATCGGCAAAGAAATACTTGCCTTGCATGGCAGGATAGGTATTTCCTCTATAAACATATCCTCCGGTAATAGAGCAATATGGACTTCCAGTTGCAGATGAATATTCGGCATAAGGAAAGGTCATGGTTCCAATTGGAGCACAACCTGATGTTGCATAAGGAGCACTTCCTTCGTAGCATTTCCAACCGTAGTTTAGGCCAGCTGAAGTGTATGGTTCTTTGTTGATTTCCTCTACGTTTTGCTGGCCAACATCGGCAATCCATAAATCGCCATTCAAACTGTCAAACGAGAACTTCCAAGGATTTCTGAGTCCGATTGCCCAAATTTCATCGGCTCCTGCAACTCCAACATACGGATTTGTTGCCGGACTTGTGTAAGGTGCTGTCCCATCTACATCGATACGGAGCATTTTTCCTAGAAGGCTGTTGATGTTTTGTCCATATCCATTGGGATCACCACCGCTTCCGCCATCCCCCATTCCGATGTAGAGATAACCGTCAGGACCAAATTTTATGGTTCCTCCGTTATGGTTGGAGAAAGGCTGATTAATAGTAAGTAGGATCGTTCCAGGGGTTTGTGCCAAATTTGGATTACTAGTATTAACCGAATAACGGGCAATCACTGTATGTCCGCTTGTATTGGTATAATTCACATAAAAATAGCCATTGTTTGCATAATCCGGATGGAACGCCAAACCAAGAAGTCCACGTTCGCCTCCAGTACTGATTAGGGTTGAAATATTCAAGAAAGGAGTTGTGGTTACAGTTCCTGTAGCACTAACGATTTTTATGGTTCCGCCTTGTTCTACTACGAAAAGACGGTTGTCTCCAGCATTTACAATTTCAACTGGATCAGAAAATCCTGTGGCAAAGGAAGTCAATCCTAGCGTTTGGGCAAACAAAGCATTTGCAAATAAAAGTAATAATGAGAGTAGTGTTGTTTTCATAAAAAATACATTTGGGTTTAAGTAAAGTTAGTTAATATAATAATCTAAAAATCTTATTGTTAAGTTAATTTTATAGAGGCTCGTCTTTAATTCCGGCTTCAATTTTTTCTTCCACTAATTCCTTGTCTTCGGCATCGGCGGTCATTTTATTTTCTTCGTCCTCATGCGAAAGCAATAGGCATATGCTAATCGGGAAATGGTCGGAATTGATATGTTCTTCCACTTTCATATCTACTAACCTGAAATGACTGCTCACAAAATAATGGTCTAACGGCCAACGAAGTAGTTTGTATTTTGCATGGAAAGTGCTGTACATTCCCCGACCACGTCTGGGATCCAGCAACTCGCTCGATTTCAGGAATAGTTTTGTGGTATAGCTCCACGCCACATCGTTCAAATCGCCAATAACCAAACAAGGCTTGTCGTATTCCTTAGCCATTTTTCCAATCAATAGAATTTCGGCATCACGATCGGTACTGTGCGGATTTTCTTGGGGAACGGGTGGTGTTGGATGCAATCCGTAAATCCGAACAATTTCATTGTCAAATTTCACATCGGCAATGATGGACGGAATTTCTTCATCAATCAAGTAATTAATTTCGTGATGCACAAAAGGAAGCTTGCTGTAAAACAACAAACCATAGGTGTTTTCTTGTGGAATTTCAATATGATGCGGATAATTTTCCCGAAGCGATTTTACGCCTTCCAGCCATTTTTTATCGGTTTCCAAGAGGAAAATAATATCTGGATTTCTTTTTTCAACCAAACTCAAAAGTTTTTGATAATTGGTATTGTGTTGATAGATATTGGCAACCAATAAATTCAGGCATTCTTTTCCATCGCTTTTTTTAACTTCACTAATCATTTTTTTGCCGAAAGGCGTGAAGGGAAGAATCAGGTAACCGAGATACAGAAACGAAATTCCAAGCGAAGCCATCAGGATAATATCAAAGAGGATTTCGGTTTTCGGGAAAAAAGCCATCCATAAAACCGACAGTATTCCTACGATGGTAAATTTCTGAAACCTCGGATAATCAAAAACGCGGAACATCCAAAAATCCTTCTTGATAAAAGGAATCAGGACCGTTAGCAAGGCAAGTATCGAAAAAAGGTAAAGTGTAATTTTAAAAATAGTCATCTTTGGGTTTTGATGTCCTAAAGATAGAAATTTATTTTTTTAGGCTTTTCCGATTTGTTAAAGTTTTAGGAGACAAAAAAAGGTGCCGTTTTTGAGCGACACCCTTTCTTAGGTTTATAAATTATCGATAATCCTATCCTTTGGATATTTCACCTTATAACTGATGCGGATTTTCTTGGTTTCATTCGGTTTCAAATTCAAATCCCAAGTCAGGATTCCCGTTTCGGTATTGATTTTGGCTCCATCACTTTCTTTGAGTTCAATCTCGATTTCCTTGTCAGAACTCAACGGATATTGGTCTTTCAGCAACAACTCAACCGCTTCTTTTTTATTGTTTCGAGTTGTGATGTCAAATGTGAAAGTCTGCTCTTTTTTGGAAGACAGGAATTTAGTACCCGATTTGTCCACCACTTTTTCTCTTTTGATGGAGATTTTCTTGTCCCTTCCCATACTCAAATTCAACGTGTCAGAAGTTTGATTTGGGTTGATGAAGGTTTTTCCAACATACATGCCTTCGAAGATGATATTCGCTTCGCCTTGCAACAAATTATACTTTGAATAATCGCTGATTTCCGCCAAAAGGAAAGCCTCTTTCTCAACCCTTGGAGCCGCATAATATTTGTAGGTTGCCGGAAGATTGATTTCTTTCAAGGCTACACTATGGGCTTTTCCATTGGATAAAATATCATACGGAATGTCGATGTCAAAAGAAATATTGAGCTGGTTTTCTTGGATGGTGGTGTAGTTGGAAACCGATGCTTCTGCTTTTTCACTTTCTTTCACTTTTAGACCTGAAACGGCACCTCTAATTGCAATCTTATTCATAACGGATGCATCATTCAAATAGCCAAAATTTTTATCATATCCATACCTCAAAAACCAAGAACTCAAAAGCGGAGCCTGATTGTTTTGGTTCGGATTTCCACTTGATAAAGTCAATTTTACTTGTTTCCAATCGATTCCTGTGTTTTGAACCACTTGTGCTTTATACATCATTTCAATTGGTGCCGAAACACTGTTGGCTCTCAAATCGTAGAACGGTTTCCAATTAGCATTGTTGGTCAGATAGTTGATGCTGAAGTCCACATTTCCTGCAGTTTCGTTCATTACCTGAAGCACCAATTTCCCTTTCGAAGTCTTGTCTTCTTTCTGGGTGTTGATTTCCAATTTGTTTTTCAAACGCGACAAAACGATGTTGAGGTTTTTTAATTTTTCCTCCAAAGCGTCATAAGCATTGCTGACTTCCGTTCGTTTGGCTTTATAGTAATCGACCATCTTCATCAATTCCGCCACACTCAAACCCGAATTCACGCCATTCACCTGATGATTTTTGTCCAATAATTCAATTGTTTTTGCTTCAGAATCTTTCGCATTGTTGATTTTCAACAGCTCTTTTTCCACCAAATTAATACTGTCCCGCACTTTTTTGATGAGAGGAGAATTTTCATCGATTTCATATTCCGAAATATAATTGTTGGTGAACTGAACCGAAAGCACCGTCACATTCGATGGAGCACCAATCTGAACCGTGTTTTCATTCAAATAATCGGCCACGTTTTTAATCACGATTTCGCTTGTCCCTTTTGGCAAAACTGCCGAAGTGCTTTGCGAAATTTCAGCCGAATTAAAATAAACCGTTGCAGCTTTTACCTTGGCAGTTGTGAAGATTGGTTTTTGGGCAAAGGCGGTAAACGCCATTAATAATGCGAAGATGGAAAATAGATTTTTCATTGGTTCTAAGAGTTTGTTTTTGTTGTTTTATTTTGAAAAATGACACCCATTCCACCGGCAATTTTCAGCATCATAAAATCTTTTGGATCAATGCTAAAAGTGAGATTCAAGGTGTTTTTCCGAATCAAATTTAAATCGATTTTATAGTTTTTGTCCAGATAATAGTCGTTGCTCGAAAAGTTAAAGCTCAATTCTTTTGTGTTTGTTGGAACGGTTAGTGAAACAGAAAATTCACCCGTTTTCGGATGAATGTCAACTGCTTGTTCAGCTCCCGAAATATAAACCGAAATTTTAGAAAAACGTTTGTCGTCAATTGCTTTTCGAGTGTTTACATCTAGTAATTTTCCTTTTAAAACAAAAGTAACTGTTTTTTGAGTCGGTTGTTGATAGGCTATTTTTCCCAAAGCAAATGATTCTGACGGTCGAACCTGCTCTACAGCCGGAGTTGATTTTTCTTGTCCCGCAACGTTGGAACTAAGCAAAACTGAAGCCGCTACAGCAACAGCATATTTTAAACTGGAGATTGGATTTATAGGTTCCAAAATAGAAAACTCTTCTTCAAGTTGTGTTGTTTTTAAACGAGCACAAATAGAGTCTCGGTCTTTGGTTTCGGTAATGAATTTCGAAATTTCATAATTTGATTTTCCACTAAGGTCAACAACGTTTTTCGCACAGGAATCGCAAAAGAAACCTGAAGTTGTTTTCTGCATTGCCTCTAAATTTGCATCGCATGGAGCGTTTATTTCTAATTTGAATGTCTTTTTCATACCCTAAATTTTTAAAAGTGAACTTGTCTTTTTTTATATAGAGTATGAAAAAAGGAAAAAGGTTGGGAAGGAATTGATTTTTTTTGTTTTCAGGTTTATGATTAGCCTTTTACCCCCGATTGTAGCTCAATCTTGTCCTCCCGACGAAGGAGGGAACTCACTAGAAGCTAACCCAAAGAAAGACAAGGTTGTAAATCGATTGCGATTCCTCGTTCCTCGGAAGGACAAAACAATGGCTTTATTTTCTTAACTTAATGACATTGCCCGAAGCTTCAGGATGAAAATGCCCGAGCGATTCGGTCCTAAAAATCAAACTCATCACTAATTTCAACTGAATCAATAGCAGTAGAATCGATTTCTTTGATTCGGATAAACGATCTGGCTCGACCGGAAACCACAACTGGAAACGACTTGTAAATCGTGTCATCGGCCGTCAAAACGCCTCTTCGAAGCATTAAATTAGTGAGATAATTTTGCATCTTTACGGCACCGTCTCTCAAGTTTCCTTGGTCGTCAAATTTCCACATAAAACCTTTTGGTCGCGGAACAATACTGGCTAAAAACAGGCATTCGTTCAAGTTCAATTGCGAAGGATGTTTCTGGAAATAGAAGTTTGAGGCTTCGCCAATTCCGTACACATTTGGTCCCCATTCGATGACATTGAAATAGACTTCGAGCATTCGTTCTTTGCTGACGATTCGGTTGTTTTCGAGGATGTAAACCAGTAAAATCTCCTCCAATTTTCTCGAAAGTGTTTTTTCCCTTGTCAGGAAAACATTTTTCACCAATTGCATACTGATGGTACTTCCGCCACGACTAAATTTCTTGGTCTTGATGTTCTTGATAATCGATTGCTTGAAAGCTTCGGTAATAAAACCTTTATGCGAAAAGAACGATGGATCTTCGGTTGTCAGGACACTTTTTCTTAAATAAGGCGAAATTTCACTTAAAGGTGTGTAATTCGGATTGGCATTTCCAACTAAAACTCCTCGTTGAGCCCGACCGTTTTCGATAGCCCGATAGACAAATTCGCCATTCAATTTACTCAAATTCGCTTCGCCATATTTCAGAATTTTGAAGCCGTTTTTGCTCAATTTGCTGTCAAAAACCAAATCGTTCGGTTTGTTTTTGTTGAAGATAAAACTCAAGTTGAAATCGAAATTTCCTTCGGTTTCCATACCTTCAAAATTCGTAAACAAACCTTCGGGAAGCGACGTGATAAAATCCTGTGCTTTCATTTCGGGAATCACGACTTTCATCTTATAAATCGTGTCTTCCTCGGTATTGAATTCTAAAAACGGATTGAATTTTATCTTGTTGAGCATCACGGTCGAACTACTGTCAACCAAAACAAAATCTTCCCCAAGCAGCAAATGATAATCAAAACGAGCGTCTTTAATCACGACATCTTTCTTGGCAATTTTGATGTGATTTACAGTAAGATTTTTTATCGAAGAAAAACCGTCAATATGCAATTCGCCACCACTCATGTCAATGTTTTCAACGTTTACACGGATGGAATCGAAGCTGGATTTCAAGTTAAAACGTTCGTCGAAATAGGGCATTTTTATTGCTCCAGTGTCGATATTGGTAAAAGCAATATCGGCTTTTTTGTTTCTTGGATCAGCAAAACCTTTTATTTTCCAACGTTGTGTGAAAGTGTTGGTTTGAACCCGAATAGAAGTTTCGAGTTGCTTGTCGGCCAATCGCAATTCGTTGAATTTGATGTTGGCTTTCTTGCCGTTATCGTCTAAACGAAAGGCAAGATTTTTCACATTCATATCGGTCGGAATCAAATTAAGTCCTTTAGATATTAGGTTGTAGGCAAGTTCGGCATAATCCCTTTTTTCAGACTTTTCAGAAGATAAATTAGCCTCCGAAGCATCTCTTTTTAGGAATTTGCCAAAGTTTTTGACATCACCTTTTTTAACCAATTGCACAAAACCGTTTTCCACATGAAGCGTTCCCAATTGAACATTTCCCGTGATAATGTGCCAAAAGCTAACACTGGTTTCCATTTTTTGAATGCTGAAAAGCGTGTCCTGACCTTTTGGAACCAATGTAATTTCCTGCATCGAAACACCTGTTAATCCTTGGAAAGAGGCTTCCTTAACTGTAAATTTACTGTCGTAATCGCGTTCCATTTTATTGGCAATTCTATCAATCGCTTTATCTAAAATGGTATTTCTAAAAGCAAAAAACAAGACAATCAAAAGCACGAGAAAGATCCCAATGCCGATTAAAATGCGTATTATTTTTTGTTTTTTTGTTTTCATTAAAGTGTGGAGTTGTTCTCGCAAATATAAATTATAAATAGAAAGTGAATCGTTAAAAGTACAGAATTAACAAGCCATCATCACCCAAACAATTCCCCCACAACATCCTCAATCTTCGAAACCAATCTAATTTTAATAAACGTGTTTTTCAGGGTAATCTTATTGTATTTCGAAACAAAAATCGTGGAAAAACCTAATTTCTCTGCTTCTTGAATTCTTTGATCCACTCGATTTACAGGACGGATTTCGCCTGAAAGTCCAACTTCTCCAGCAAAACAAAAATCTTTTCCAACTGGAATATCTTCATTCGAGGAAAGGATTGCGGCAACAACGGCTAAGTCAATTGCGGGATCGTCAACGGAAATTCCTCCCGTAATGTTGAGGAAAACGTCTTTAGCACCTAATCTAAAACCAGCTCTTTTTTCTAAAACAGCCAGAATCATGTTGAGTCTTTTGGCGTTATAACCCGTTGTGCTTCGTTGTGGTGTTCCATAAACTGCCGTACTGACCAAGGCTTGGATTTCAATCATAATCGGTCGCATTCCTTCCATCGTGGTGGCAATTGCAGTTCCGGAAAGTTCTTCTTCCTTATGCGAAATCAAAATTTCTGAAGGGTTGGAAACTTCTCTTAAACCTGAACCTTGCATTTCATAGATTCCCAACTCGGCTGTAGAACCAAAACGGTTTTTGAGCGAACGAAGAATCCTGTAAATGTGGTTTCTGTCGCCTTCAAATTGCAAAACGGTATCGACCATGTGTTCCAAAATTTTCGGACCAGCAATGTTTCCGTCTTTTGTAATATGTCCGATTAAAATAACTGGAATATTGGTTTCCTTCGCAAACTTTATCAATTCGGCAGTAGTTTCCCTGATTTGTGAAATACTTCCCGGTGAAGATTCGATATAATCGGTGTGAAGCGTTTGGATCGAATCGATGATGACAATTTCGGGTTCGATGGCCTCAATTTGCTTGAAGATATTTTGGGTTTTCGTTTCAGTAAGAATATAGCAATTATCACTTAAAGGATTAATCCTTTCGGCTCTCATTTTGATTTGCTTCTGACTTTCTTCGCCCGAAACATATAAGGTTCTGTACGGTAATTTCAGCGAAATCTGCAACAGCAAAGTACTTTTCCCGATTCCTGGTTCTCCACCCAAAAGTATCAAGGAACCCGGAACGATCCCGCCTCCAAGAACTCGGTTCAATTCGCCATCACGAGTGTCAAGCCTAATTTCTTCCGCACTATCAATCTCGTGTACTTTTAAGGGTTTGGTGACACGTTTTGAATCTGGAGAAGTAGCGATTTTCCAGTCTTTCTTTTCTTCTTTTTGTATAATTTCTTCAACAATCGTGTTCCATTCTTTGCAAGCGTTGCATTGGCCTTGCCATTTTGAATATTGAGTGCCACAATTTTGGCAGAAGAAAGCGGTTTTTATTTTTGACATTGATGGGCTGTAAATCGATTTAATTCAAACTATCCTTTATCTTTTCTATCCATGGACATTCCATCAAAAGTACTATATTTTATCCAAATTTTAAGCAACACTTATTCTTCAAAAAAAACATAATCATGTTACTTCAGGGAAAACCCTGAGTGTGAATTTCCCGATTTACCCTTAAAAGAATCATCTTATTTACATTCAATTTTGCCTTATCAATTAATAAACTCATAAAGGTTATGAAAAATTTTACTTTCCAGTTATTGATTTTCTGCATAATTCTAGTCCGTTTTGATGGCTTTTCACAATGTGGAAGCGGTACTTTGACGCTCAATTCCCAACAAGCTGTTGATGAATTTGTAATTAATTATCCCGGTTGTACGGAATTTACGGGCACATTACAAATTAGTGGAAGTGACATCTCAGATTTATCTCCATTATCTTCGATAACTTCAATTGTTGGAGGCCTTCGACTTTGGAACAATCCCTCGTTAACCTCACTTCAAGGTTTGCATAATATTACCAACATTGGAGGTAATTTGGAATTGACCGGTTCTAATTTTCCTATTGTAAATTTAGACGGACTTCAAAATTTGCAAACCATTGGCGGAATGCTTTTGGTTCAGCATCTTCAAAACCTAACTTCGGTTCAAGGCCTTTCGAATCTATCCACTGTTGGTGATAGTTTCCATGTTGATAATATCAATGATGCAGATTTCACTTCTATTTCATTGCCTAATCTTACGAATGTTGGTCGATTTAACCTTAGAAATTGCAGCAATTTGATTACCATTGATTTTGTCAACCTTGAAACTGTTGGTACTTCATTTCATCTTTACTCGAATGAAAATATTGTAACCGCTAATTTTCCTGCATTAGAACAAGTAGGTGCTAACTTAATTAGTGAATTTCAAATTAACAGCGGAATATTGGAAGTTTTTCAAGAAATTAATCTAGAAAACATAGATTTTTCGAGTTTGCATACAATAAAAGGAAGAATAGATTTCATTCAGAATAATGAGTTGATGGATTTAGGTTTCCAAAACCTAGCCACTGTTTTAAGGGCTATTAGGATCAATGTAAATCCAGCTTTGACCTCTATTGATGGATTATCGGGATTATCTGGTACTTTGACCAATCTTAGTATCATTGGAACCAATATTTCAAACCTAGATGCTCTCGAAAATATTACTGCTATTGGAACAGGAACTACTGGAGATTTAATTATTAATGACAATCCTTTATTGACCGATATTAGCGGTTTAAATGCGATAACAACCATCAACCGAAACCTGGAAATTCACAACAATGATGCATTGGTAAACCTAAACGGACTCAATGCTGTATCATCAATTAATTATGGCTATTTATCGATTCAGGAAAATGCGGTTTTGGAAGAAATAGATGGGTTGCAAAACCTTACTTCAGTAGGACTTTCAGGAAATGCTGAAGGAATTCTGATCATCAACAATACTGCTTTGGAACATCTGGACGGATTAGCTTCATTAGCTTCACTAAAAGGCAGTTTTACGCTTCGAAATAATACTTCTTTGCTAGATGTTTCGGCAATCAATATTACTTCGGCAGTTTTTGGTTTTAGCAACAGTATTGTTATAGAAAACAACGATGCCTTGCCCAATCTTGATGGCTTTTTTATTGAAAAAATAAATGCTTACTTTCATATTTTAGGAAATGATTCGCTTCAAGCGATTGATTTAGAAATTGGAGTCGCATCGACAGTCCTTTCATTATTAATGGACAACAATCCTTTATTGACCGATATTTCTGGACTTCAAAATATTACTCAAGTGACTAACGGTTTTAGAGTAATCAACAACGACAGCCTTCAAAATCTTGACGGATTGAGTTTCACGAGTATTACTTCGGGCTATTTGATGATAAAAGACAATCTGGTTCTAAACAATACTGACGGCCTTCTTTCCTTGACAAATGCAGTAAGTAGCGTGAGTCTTGAAGTTATGAACAACGCAGCATTGACTAATCTTGATGGTCTAAAAAATCTTACAAAAGTTGGGCGGATTCTGATTCACAATAATCCAATGCTGAATAATATCAATGGCCTTTCTGGAATAACGCTTCTGAATATGACATCTGATACAAAATTGCTGTCTATCTTCAACAATCCAAATCTCGAAAGCATTCAAGGTGTTCGAAATATCAATCAAACCACGATTTTCAATCTTCTTATTTCAACAAACCCAAAAGCGGAAGTATGCGATTTGAAAAACATCTGTGATTATTTGGCGACAGCCAAACCACGAAGCATCAACAGCAATGCATCAGGTTGCAATAGTGTGGCAGAAATTCAAAGTTCTTGTCCAACAATCTGGAACGGAATAGCTTGGAGCGATGGCGAGCCAAATACAAGTCGTTCGGCAATAATTGAAGGAAATTTGGAATTGAACGGTAGCCTTTCGGCAAAAAATTTCACGGTAAACAGTGGCGTTTTCAGTATTTTGCCCGAAGCATCTCTTTCTATCGATGGTTCGATCATCAATAACCTTGAACCAGCGAATTTTATTGTAGAAAACGACGGTAATTTGGTGCAAACCACAACGGCTTCAATGCGAAAAAATCAATGCGAAATTACAGTTTACAAAGAAAATACTCCTTTCAAGCGTTTGGATTATACGATGTGGTCTTCGCCAATTGCAAATCAGAATTTATTTGGATTTTCTCCCGAAACTATAAACGGAGTGACCAATTATATTGGCTCAACCGGCCGAATTTATGTGTACGAAGGAACGAGTGGCTACATCAACCCAACTCCTTTTACTGAAGATGCTGTTTTTGCAGATGCAAAAGGATACCTTTTTAGAGCTCCAAACACTTGGGATGAAAATATTCCGATGGCGTATGAAGGTGAATTTATTGGAACTCCAAACAACGGAACCTTCAATGTTTCAACTTATGAAGATAGTTTTACATCCATCGGAAATCCATATCCTTCAACTATTGATGCTTTGGAGCTTTTTGATGCCAATCCGTCACTTGGAGCCTTGTATTTCTGGACCAATACCAATGCCGCTGAAGATGGAGATTATACACAAAACAATTATGCAAGTTATACCATTGCTGGAGGAACGTCCGTGAATGAAACTGGTGTTGAACCTACAAACTTTATTGCTGTTGGACAAGGATTTATAGCTTACAATGATGCGACACAGGTAACTTTCAATAACGGAATGAGAGTTGGAAATTCAACCCATTTCTTTAGGATGAATACTGCCGAAAGGCATCGTTTTTGGTTGAACCTAAAAGGAGAAAACGATATAAATTTCAACCAGATTTTAGTGAGCTACATGGACGGTGCAACTGATGGAATTGATACTCAAATTGACGGAAAAATGTTTGGTTATGAAGGCTCGGCTTTATACAATTTGATTAATGATGAGAAATTCAGCATTCAAGGAAAAGCTTTGCCATTTGAAGTTTCTGATGTGGTTCCGTTAGGATTTAAAGCTCAAAATGCGGGGACATTCGCGATTTCTTTGGCTAATTTCGACGGATTGTTTTCAGAAGGAGATGTCACCATTCATTTGAAAGACAACCAAACCGGTATGGCTCATAACCTACAAACTCCCTACAGTTTTTCATCAGATGCAGGAACATTTAATGCACGATTTGAAGTCATCTACCAATCAACATTAGGCATCGAAAATCCAAATAAAATGAGCAATCTTATTATTTACCATAATCATGAAAACATCATCGTCAAATCATCTGAAGAAATTCAAAAAATAAAGGTCTATGATGTTTTGGGTAGATTGATTTATAGTGATGAAAAAGTGAATACAACTATTTATCAAATACCATCAACTACTTTGAATGCTGAAATGCTCCTTATTTCAGTAGAAATCAACGACCGAGTTACAACTAGAAAAATAATCAATCAAAAGTAAAAGTTATGATAAGTACCACTTTAAAATTTAGCCTAGTTTTTATTTTATTATTTATTGGCCGTGTTCAGACTATAGAGTTCTTAATGCAGGGTCCGGATTCTCCTGATGGCGATGAAGATCCCTATCCTGAAGGAGCTCCAATTGATGATCATTTGTTTGTATTGTTTATTGCTGGTTTGTTGTTGGGCGTTTATTTTGTATTGAAAAGAAAACATATTTTGAATGTAAAATCCTAAACCACTTAGCAGCCTGATTTTAAATAAACTAATACTTTTAGATTTTTGTTGATATTGGAAATTTGTAGTTACTATTTTCTTAAATTTGTTTCTCACCTATCAATTTGAGGAACATGAAACTAGTACTTGCTGACGACCATTTTCTTGTTTTGGATGGATTAGAACTGTTGTTATCTACTTTTGATTTTGTAGAAAAAACGGCAGGAGCATCTGATTATCCATCCTTAAAAGAAGTGCTGGGACAAGATGAATATGATGTTTTATTGCTTGATATTCATTTTGGAAAATTTGATGGCAGGGAAATTATCTTGGAAATCAAAAAGAAATACCCTGAAATTAAAGTTATCGCACTGACGAGTTATAGCGATATGGCCACAATAAAATCAGCTGTAAATGTAGGATTTGATGGCTACTTGCTTAAAACCGACAGTAGAGTTGAAATTGAAAAAGCGTTGAAGGCGGTCTTTAAGGGAGAAAAATATTTCAGTTCGCAAACTCAGCAGACCTTTTTTGAAACCCAGACCCTCAAGCCTAATGTAGAACTTACGCAACGCGAAAAAGACATACTGCAACACATTGTAGAAGAAAAAACCACCAAGGAAATAGCTGAACATTTGTTTATTTCTGAAAAAACAGTAGAAACGCATCGAGGTAATCTGATGCTAAAATTAGAAGCCCGAAATATTGCTGGAGTGGTTAGAAAAGCCATTATGTTGGGACTCGTTGAAATTTAAGCCCTAGTTTTTATGAAAAATAGTATTCTTCTTATTGTGTTCTTTTTGTCAGGGATTATCTTTTCTAATGCTCAAGAGAAGCAACGCTACAAGGAGCTTTCAAAAGAAACCTTATCCTATTCCAGCCAGGCCAAAGATTGCTGGCAAAATTCGGACGAAAGTTGTATTCCGTTTTATAAAAAAATGGTGGCTTCGGCCAAAAAAAATAAGGAATGTGTGCCTTGTGCAGAAATTGAACTTGTGAAAGGCTACTATAATGAATACGAAGTTGATTCGGCAATTCATCATATAAAGAATGTTCTTAAAGATGCCAAAAGCCAAAAAGAGCATATCAAATGGGAATTGGAGCAAGATGGCTACGGAATGTTATCCCACAGTTATTACTTAAAAGGCGATACTCAAAAGGCCATCAAGTATTTACTAGAAAGCTCTAAATATGCCGATAAGCTTGGAAACAAGGAACAAGCCGCAATCATAAAAGCAAATTTGGGGAACTACTACAATAACATGCAGAATTATAAAGAAGGCATTCGGTTTCAAAAAACGGCTATAAAGGATTTGAAAGCATTGGGGATATCAAAAAACACTGCTGTTTTTGCAGGTAACATAGCGGGAGCCTACATAGATAGCAATCAACCTGATTCTGCATTGGTTTGGGGGAAAAGAACCATCAAAATGGCCCTTGAGCAAAAAGATGCAAACTCTTTGACAGCAGGCTATTATTTGACAGGAGCTGCTTTCGAAAAAACCAATATAGACAGTGCTTTCTATTATGTGAACAAATCCCTTCCGTGGGCTAAAAGTACCAACAATTTACTTTCCATGGCAACAGCACATAATATTCTTGGGAATGTTTACAGTCAAAAATCAGAATACCAGGAGGCAAAAAAGAATTTTATGCTATCCATAGACTTGTATAAAAAAATAGGCAAACCCATTGGCTTGTATGCACCGTTAAAAACTTTAGGTTTAGAAGCAAACCGTTTTAAGGATTATGAGATAGCTTCAAAATATATGAGTGAATATATAGAATATCAGGACTCTGTAGTATCTGAAGACAACAGAAAATTGGTACACGAATTAAATACTAAATATGGAGCTGAAAAAAAACAAAAACTCCTTGCCGAACAAAAATTAATTATAGAGAAAGAACAAAATCAAAAAAGGCTGATTCTAATTGTCGGAATTGTTTCAGTTTTAACGGTTTTAAGTATTTTAGTACTCTACCGAAAAAACCAAAAAATCAAGCAAGAAAAAACCATTCGTGAAAAAGAAAATGAGGTTCTAACAGCCTTTATCAATGGAGAGGAGCGGGAACGTAGTCGGATTTCGCAAGAATTGCACGATGGTGTTGCCTCAATGATTGGTGTCGCCAAGATGAATATGGAAACGCTTCCGCATCTTTCTGAAGAAAAACAAAAACACCAAATTCAAAAAGTAGTGCAGATTTTGGAAAACACCCATTCGGATATCCGGCATATAGCTCATAATTTATTACCCATAACACTTGAGAAAGAAGGGCTTGTTAAAGCCACAGAACAATTTGCAAACGAAATCAACGAAACGGGAATCCTAAAGATCACCATCACAAATCAAACAGATGGAACTTTAAACCTTTCTACCCAGAAACAACTGATGCTGTTCAGGATGATTCAGGAACTTGTCAACAACAGCATTAAACACTCCCAGGCTCAAAAAGCAACCATTGTCTTTCGTCAAAACCAGCATAACCTTCTAATTGAAATATCCGACGATGGAATAGGATTTGATGGCGGGGTAACCCGCGAAAATCAAGGGTTATATAGCATCCACCAAAGGATGTCTTCTATCTTGGGCCGTTTTTCGTTTGAACAAGGCGAGAACAATAGAGGCGTTAGGTCTATTTTAGAATTGAACACATCAAAATAATCTTATTTCGTCTTCATTTCATCGGCTTTTTCAAGCATAAAATCTTTGGTTAGATCGCCAATTTCATCCAGCATATAACCACTCATATAGGCTTTTGCAGCTTTTTTTGTGTCGCCCGTTTTTTCATAAAACATCCCTAAATGATATTGAAATAACATTGCTTTAGGATAGCTCTTTTTTGAAAGTGAAGCGAGCTGCTCAAATTCTGCGAAAGCATTATTTTTTAGAATTGCCGCCTCGATGGCTTTGAAGTCAGAGACCCGAATTGGCATTTTTATTCCGAATGATTTTTCAATCAAGTCGTATTTCTTGGTTAGATAACCTACATAATTGCTTGGAAGCGTAACGATTTTTTCTTGAAATTCTGTATTTGAAATCGGTTGATAGGCACCAAACAAATGATACAAAGCATTTGGAATTGAATGTACAACCAACGAATAATGGGAAGCGTTTTTAAACTCATCCAACTGATAGTATAAATTCGGATTTACAATTGTTTTGATGTTGGCATCCAAATCTTTTATCCGCTTCTGCATTTTCTTCATGTCGCCATCGGCCATGGACTGGTAATAGAAAAGTGGTTTTTTTGTTAGTCCCAATCGGGTTGGAATTCGGGTCTCCATATCGATTCCCAATTCTGGACTCAAAGAAATATAAGCGTCAAAAATAGGGTTGTCTTTGTATAGGAATAAATTCAAATAGCTAGCTGTGACGTCGT
Source organism: Flavobacterium arsenatis (assembly GCF_031456785.1). NCBI lineage: Bacteria > Pseudomonadati > Bacteroidota > Flavobacteriia > Flavobacteriales > Flavobacteriaceae > Flavobacterium > Flavobacterium arsenatis. The sequence goes on along the minus strand of NZ_JAVDVI010000002.1, from coordinate 152,969 downwards.
GTCCGGCAATAATTTTGAAGGGAGCTACTCGGTATTTTTTTTCAAGAGCAGGAAGTAGTTCGGCTCCTATAAATTCGAAGAATTTAGCTCCTTTTTCGATCGGAAGCCCTGACTCAACCTCGACATCGGTGTCGTATTCGCGTTCTTTACCTTGATGAATCCCAACGATGATAACTTCCGGTAAGTCATCCCAATAATTACCATAGGAAAGTGTTCCGTTAAAAGGGTCAAAAAGATAATCGCCGTCCAACAGAACCAATAGAGGGTATTTTTTGTCCTTGTTTTTGTTGTAGGAAGGAGGTAGGGAAAATGAAAAAACACGATCCTCATTCATTTTTGCTGAATGGATTGTATCGATACTTTTTTGTGAAAATGCAGGAAAACAAAAGATTAGGGCGAGAAACAGATAAAGATTTTTCATACTCAACTGAAGTTTAATTTTGTTTTGAATCAGATGAGCAAGATAGTAAATTATTTGTTTTTCCTTACAAACGGCAGTGCTAAAAAGGAAAAAAGGCCCAGGAAAAGAGTGATGATTAATTGAGATGTCCAAGCAATCCAGCCGAATGCATTACCGGCTTCAATTGGAATATCATATAAAAATAAAATCTTGGCAATCAATACAGGAAAAAAACCGAAGCCTCCATTGGTAAATGAAACGGTCAGGCTTCCAATTACAAAAGCAACCAAGGCTGTCCCGAAACTGATGGAACTGGTTTCTTTTAAGGCAAATGTTGTTACATAAAACATCAAGACGTAGGAAAGCCAAATTAGCAAGGTATAGATTAAAAATTCCCATTTATGAGGCATTTTCCAGATGCTCAATGCACCTTCCTTCAATCCTTCTACTTTTGATTTTATACTCAAAATAAATTTCCACTTCGAATAAAAATAAAGATAGAGCGAAAATAAAAACCCGATTAAACCTATGACTAAAAGAAGGATTAGTTTTCCAACAGGGATATAGCTTAAAAGAAAACTCTTTAAAGTATCAAATTCTACAATAAGCGAAAGGAAAATAAAAAAAAGCAAAATGAAAAAATCCACGATTCGTTCGCCAATTATGGTTCCAAAAGCTTTATCAAACGGAATGTTCTGGTATTTTTTTAGAATCAAAGCTCGTGAAACTTCTCCTGAACGTGGAATTGTGAGATTTACAAAATAGCCAATACTTACTGCCAAAAAGTTGAGTTTGAAATTGGGAACATAGCCAATCTGTGTCAGTGTATATTTCCATCGGTAGGCCCTTAAAACATATCCGGCAAAAGCAATAAGCAGGGAAATCAACACATAATTGTAATCAGCGGTCTTGAAATAGCCTTTCATGACTGCCAACTGCTCTTCGGTAAACGAATTATAAGAATAAGCCATCAATCCGAACCCTAATAAAAGGGGGATAATGATTGACAGTAGATTGCTTATTTTCTGTTTCAAGGCTTATGTCAGGGAATTGTCTTTTTCGTTCGGGAACACCAAGGTTGGCTTGAATGATTTTGCTTCTTCAAAATCTAAAATTCCGTATGAAATGATGATGATGATGTCTCCTTTTTGAACTTTTCGAGCGGCAGGACCGTTTAGGGTAATTTCGCCACTGTTTCGGTTTCCTTTAATCGCATATGTTTCTAAACGTTCGCCATTGTTGATGTTGACGATAGAAACTTTTTCACCTTCAATAATGTTTGAAGCTTCCATCAAAGCTTCGTCTATAGTGATGCTTCCTATATAATTTAAATCTGCTCCAGTTACCGTAACACGGTGAATCTTGGATTTTACTACTTCAATTTGCATGGGGCAAAGGTAATTAATTTAATGAAATGGTATCTATCAATCTGATTTCGTTAACAAAAACAGCGATGAAAGCTCTGTATTTTTTGCCTTCTTGTTTTGATTTAGAAGGTATTAGGGTTGATTCATCTGCAATTTCGAAATATTCAAGTTGGAAATCGGTTTGTTTGTTGAAGGTTTTCTCCACCCATTCAGCAACCTCTTTTGCATTTTTCGTGCCAAATTGTTCCTTTGCTTCAAGCAGAATTTTATAAATAAAAGATGCTTTTTCTCTTTCTTCGATAGTCAATCGTTCGTTTCTGGAGCTCATTGCCAAGCCGTTTTCTTCCCTAAAAATTGGTCTTCCGATAACATTCACGGGAAGATTTGTCTTTTCAACCATCTTCTTTACAATTTGCAATTGCTGGAAATCTTTTTCTCCAAAATAGGCATTTGTTGGCTGAACGATTTCGAAAAGGCGTTTTACAATAGTTCCAACACCGTCAAAATGTCCGGGTCTGTGTTTGCCTTCCATCTGATTTTCCAGTCCGTCAAAATCAAAAGATTGTGAGATTGTTTTGCCTTCATAAATATCATCAACCGTTGGAGCAAAAACAATAATGTTGTCGTTCAAGGTTTTCATTTTTTCAACATCGCTATCCAAGGTTCGAGGATATTTTTCCAAGTCTTCCTTGTTGTTGAATTGTGTCGGGTTCACAAAAATGCTCACAACGGTCAAGTCATTTTCTTTCAGGGATTCAGCCATCAAAGAGAGATGTCCTTTGTGTAAGGCTCCCATTGTTGGCACGAAGCCAATAGTTTTTTTTGAAGAAGAAACCGATTGTAAATGTGACTTTAAATCGACTTGTGTTGAGAAAATGAGCATGAGCTTAACATTAAATAAGGTGCAAACTTAAGATATTAGTTAATAACTCCATAAATTTTTGTAATTTTGCACGTTATTTATTGCCAATAAACAAAGTACAACACAATATGGAGGAAAAGAGGATATTATTCGTATCATCTGAAGTGGTGCCTTACCTAGCAGAAAATGAAGTTTCGTCAACATCGTATGATGTTCCGAAAATGATTAACGATCAGGGAGGACAAATTAGAATTTTTATGCCAAGATATGGCAATATCAATGAAAGAAGACATCAATTGCATGAGGTTATTCGATTATCGGGTATGAATTTGGTTGTGAATGATCTTGATATGCCGTTGATTATAAAAGTAGCTTCTATTCCTAAAGAGCGGATTCAGGTCTACTTTATTGATAATGATGAGTACTTCAAAAGAAAGGCAACTTTTACAGATGAAGAAGGTGTTTTATATCCGGATAATGACGAACGTGCTATTTTCTTTGCAAAAGGAGTGGTTGAAACGGTAAAGAAACTGAATTGGGTTCCAGATATCATTCATGTTCACGGCTGGTTGGCGGCAATGCTTCCTATTTATATGAAGCACTATTACAAGGACGAAGCTTTATTTGCTGATACAAAAATCGTTACTTCTGTTTACAGTCAGTCATTCGACGGAACTTTAGATAAAAAAATGATTGATAAAGTGAAGTTTGATGGAGTTCCGGCCGATGCCATTGCTGATTTAGAAATCCCTAACTACGAAAACATTTTAAGAACTTCGGTAATGCACTCAGATGCAGTGATTATAGCCTCTGAAAGCGTGTCTCCAAGTTTAACAAAATTTATAGAATCATCAGGAAAACCTTTTTTACCTTTCACACCGAAAGAAAAATTTGCAGAGGTTTATACTAACTTCTACAAAACCAAGGTTCTATAAATAATTATTTTTAAAATTAAGCATGAATAAGAGTTCTATTTTTAGGTTGATACTAGTTGCTGCAGCGGCAATGTTTTTATTGACCTCTTGTGACAAGGATTTTAACCAAATAGGTTCGGATGTTATCGGCGACGATCATTTTGATCTTCTTCCTGATGATTTGGCGACAGTTGTAGCTCATAACAGAGGGACAGGAATTGTTCAAACCAACAATATGTTAATCAATTCATTAGGGATATATGACAATCCGGTTTTTGGAAAAACAAAGGCCAACTTTGTGACAGAGTTACAAATGGCAAGCGTAAATCCAACGTTTAAACCAGAGTTATTTGTTTCATTGGATAGCGTGGTTTTGAGTGTCCCATATTTCAGCACCAAGACAGCAACCGGTTCTGACGGTAAAGGTACCTATAGATTGGATTCTATTTTTAGTGCAGATCCGGAAAATCTAAAACCAATTAATCTCAGGATTTATGAATCGGGATATGTCCTAAATGATCTTGCTCCGCCAAATTTTCAAAATTCCCAAAAATATTTTTCAAACGAAGATTCTTTTTTTGACAGTAACAAAAGGGTTTTGTTGTATTCAAATGATGCATTCAAACCAAGTGATAAAGAGATAATCACCTATAAAAGAGACAAGGGATTGGTTTTAGATACAACTAGCATCGAAGCACGCCTAACACCTAGGATGAGGTTTCATTTGAACAAGAGTTTTTTTCAAGATAAAATCATAAATGCTCCCCAAGGCAAATTGGTAAGCCAAAGTATTTTTAAAGAATACTTTAGAGGTGTATATTTTCAGGTACAGGATAGCCAAGATGGAACTTTAGTGCAATACAAGTTTGGAGATGGAGACATCACCCTTTATTATACAGAATATTCAGGACTAGAAGACGCAGATGATAATCCAAACACTCCAGAAACCCCTATTAAGTTTCCAGAAGATGATCCATTATATCCAAATATTCCTAGAAAAACAGATAGAAGTTTTGTTCTGAAGATGGCTGGAAACACAGTTAATTTGTTAGAAAATACCCCGACGCCACAATATGCGGCAGCGCTTCAGCCAACGAATTCGATTTCAGGTGATGATAAATTGTTCATAAAAGGAGGCGAAGGTTCAATGGCAGTGCTGGACTTGTTTGGGGTTGATAATTTTGGTTCCAATGGATTGACTGGAATTCCAAATGGCGTTCCGGATGAATTGGATATCATTAGAGAAAATGTTAGAATTAAAGGATGGCTTATCAATGAGGCAAGTCTGACTTTTCATATAGATAACAGTACCGAAGGAATGAACTTGCCAATTGGCGATGTAAAAAAAGTAAAGGAACCTCAAAGGCTTTATTTGTATGACTTAAACAACAAAAGACCACTAATTGATTACTATAATGACGGTTCAACCATTTCTAGCCGACCAAAGTTCAATAAATTTGTTCATGACGGACTTATTAGGAGAGAGGAAGTTGCAGGAGGAAGAGGTGTGAAGTACAAAATTAGAATTACAAATCACATTAGAAATTTAGTAAAGGTACAGGATTCTACCAATGTTAAGTTAGGATTAGTTGTTACAGAATATATAGAGAATATTCAAAATGCTTGGTTCAAAACCCCTTCAACCATTGGAGGTGTTTCTGTTGATAGAACTCCTCAGGCGTCGGTGATGAATCCTTTAGGAACTGTTCTTCACGGAACGGGAGATAATGTGCTACCTGAAAAAAGAGTGCGACTTGAAATTTATTATACAAAACCTAATTAATAAAGTATATGTGTGGAATTGTAGGTTATATTGGGCATAGGGAAGCTTATCCTATTGTTATCAAAGGACTTAAAAGATTAGAATACAGAGGTTACGATAGTGCCGGAGTAATGCTTTTTGATGGAGAAAATTTAAAAGTTTCCAAAACAAAAGGAAAAGTTTCTGATTTAGAAGAGAGATCTTCAAAAGATATTACAACGAATGGTAGTATCGGAATGGGACATACAAGATGGGCAACCCATGGTGTTCCAAATGATGTAAACTCACATCCGCATTTGTCCAATTCTGGAGAACTTGCAATAATCCATAACGGAATTATTGAGAATTATCAACCTTTGAAGACTGAATTGATGAAAAGAGGCTATGTCTTTCATTCAGATACTGATACGGAGGTTTTGGTAAATCTTATAGAAGAGGTTCAGAAAAAGGAAAATCTAAAATTAGGGAAAGCCGTTCAAGTAGCCTTGAACCAAGTTGTAGGAGCTTATGCCATTTGTGTTTTTGATACAAAAAAACCAAATGAAATAGTAGTAGCTCGTTTGGGTAGCCCTTTGGCAATAGGTGTTGGAGAAAATGAGTTTTTCATTGCTTCGGATGCATCACCATTTATTGAATATACATCAAATGCTATCTATCTTGAAGATGAAGAGATGGCAATTGTTAGATTAGACAAAGGCTTGAAAATAAGAAAAATCAAAGATGATTCATTAGTTGATCCTTATGTTCAGGAATTGCAAATGAATCTGGAACAGATTGAAAAAGGTGGTTACGATCACTTTATGTTGAAGGAAATTTACGAACAGCCAAGTGTAATTAAAGACACTTACAGAGGAAGACTTCTTGCTAATAAAGGAATCATCCAAATGGCAGGAATTGAAGACAATCTGGAGAGATTCCTAAATGCAGATCGAATCATCATAGTGGCATGTGGTACTTCGTGGCACGCTGGTTTGGTAGCAGAATATGTAATCGAGGAGTTTACAAGAATTCCTGTAGAAGTGGAATATGCTTCGGAGTTTAGATACAGAAACCCAATCATCGGACCAAAAGATGTTGTGATTGCCATTTCTCAATCTGGGGAAACGGCAGATACTTTGGCGGCTATTAAATTGGCTAAAGAAAATGGTGCTTTTGTTTTTGGAGTATGCAACGTTGTGGGTTCATCTATTTCTAGAGAAACTCATGCAGGAGCTTATACCCATGCAGGTCCGGAAATAGGTGTTGCATCTACAAAAGCTTTCACAACACAAATTACCGTGTTGACGATGATTGCTTTGAGAATTGCAAAAGCAAAAGGAACACTCTCAAATTCAGATTTCCACAGGTATCTGCAAGAATTGGAGATAATTCCGGAAAAAGTACAAGAAGCCCTATTAACTAATGATAAGGCCAAAGAAATTGCAGCTGTATTTAAAGATGCACCAAATTGCCTCTATTTAGGTAGAGGATATAATTTCCCAGTAGCTTTAGAAGGAGCTTTAAAATTAAAAGAAATTTCATACATACATGCAGAAGGATATCCTGCTGCAGAAATGAAACACGGTCCAATCGCTTTGATTGATGAGCATATGCCGGTTATTGTAATTGCTCCAAAACAAGGTCATTATGACAAAGTGGTGAGCAATATCCAAGAAATCAAATCAAGAAGCGGGAAGATCATTGCCGTAGTAACAAAAGGCGATGTTCAAGTTAGAGAATTGGCCGATTATGTAATTGAAATTCCAGATACAGTTGATGCATTGTCCCCATTGCTAACAACAATTCCGTTGCAATTATTGTCCTACCATATTGCAGTTATGAGAGATTGCAATGTTGATCAACCAAGAAACTTGGCAAAATCAGTAACAGTAGAATAATTTTTACATATATAAGACAAAAAAAAGGCGAGATTTTCTCGCCTTTTTTTATATAACTATATCGATTGAATTTTTAGGGATAATTTATTTTTTTGGTTAAATTATATGCTTGCATAATAGTTTCGTCAAGCTATTGATTGAAAAGTTAATAAATATCTAAAAACTTGATAATGCGGAATCAATATAAAACTATATAAAATTTTAATAAATATTAAAATATCCTCTTGTATTTTTATTAATATCAAAAATATTCGTACTTTGGCTACACTAACCAACAAAATCAAACCAAATGAAAGTGTATTTTTTTATTTTGTCATTGTTTTTTTGTGGCATTTCTTTTGCCCAAAATACAATTTCGGGATCTGTAACCGACAATAATGGACTTCCTCTTCCGGGAGCCAATATTGCAATAGTAGGCGAAAGTATCGGTACTATATCAGATTCTGATGGAAAATTTAGCCTAAATACGTCGAAACAACCGCCTTATGCAATCGAAATTTCAAGTGTTGGATTCACTACCCAAAAAGTCAATATCACAAGCAACAATCAAAAAGTTGCTGTAAAGCTTTTGGAAGAAGAAAACAAGCTGAATGAAATAGTTGTATCTGCTTCAAGAACTCCAGAGCGAGTGCTTGAGTCGCCAGTTACGATAGAAAGAATGGGGCTTCAGGAAATCAGAAACACCTCTTCGCCTTCGTTTTATGATGGTTTAGAAAACTTAAAAGAAGTTCATTTCAACACAAGTAGCTTGTCATTCAAATCAATCAATACAAGAGGTTTTGCAACAGTTGCAAACACTCGTTTCATGCAATTGGTTGATGGTATGGACAATTCTTCTCCGGCTTTGAATTTTGTACTTGGTAACTTAATCGGATTGTCAGAGCTAGATGTTGCAAGCGTAGAACTTCTTCCGGGAGCTTCATCAGCATTATATGGGGCCAATGCCTTTAATGGTATTTTGTTTATGAACAGTAGAAGTCCATTTACGAGCCAAGGTCTTAGTGCTTATTATAAGCAAGGAATCACTTCTCAAGAAGCTGCGGGAGATAATGTTTACAGAGATCTAGGAGTTAGGGCTGCACATGCATTTACACCACATTTTGCAATGAAAGCGAATTTCAACTACATGAGTGGAACAGAGTGGATTGCAAACGATTCAAGAAGTATGACAGGAGGAACCAGTCATTTGGATAATCAAAACTTTGATGGATTAAATACTTATGGTGATGAGGTTACTACTTTTATTCCAAATGTAGGACAGGTTAGTAGAACAGGTTATAGAGAACAAGATTTGACCGACAATAAAATCGAAAGCGTAAAGGCAGATTTCTCTGTACATATCAAGCCATGGGCAAATGATTTCGAGATAATCTTGCAACATAAATTAGGTTTCGGAAATACAATCTATCAAGGAGCTAACAGATATTCCTTGAAAGATTTCTATATGGACCAGACCAAAGTTGAAGTAAAAGGTAAAAACTTTTTTGTTCGTGGATATATGACAACTGAAGACGCTGGAAATTCTTATGACATGCGTTTTGCAGGTTGGAACGTTAACAGGTTGGCAAAATCAGATGTGGGTTGGTTTACAGATTATGCCACAGCCTTCCAATTGTCTAGTGCAATAATGGGTGCTAACACGAATGATGCAAGTGCGATAGCAAGAAACTATGCCGACAACAACATCCTTCCGACTCAAATACAAGGATTGCCACAATTTGCAAATGGTCCATCAGGAAGTGCAAGATTTGTGCCTGGAACTTCTGAATACAACAATGCTTTAGCTTCTGTTACTAGCAATCCAGATTTAACAAGAGGAGCTAAGTTTCAAGATGAATCTAAAATTTACCATGCAGATGCCAATTATAATTTTAAAGACATGATTGATTTTGCTGAATTCCAAGTTGGGGGTTCGGTTAGACAATATGAATTAAATTCTAAAGGAACCATCTTTACTGATTTTGACGGGCCAATTACTTATGATGAATTTGGAGTTTACGGTCAGATTCAAAAGAAATTCATGGAAGACAGATTGAAATTCACAGGATCTGTTCGTTATGACAAATCACAAAATTTTGAGGGTCAGTTTTCTCCAAGGATATCATTTGTTTACTCTGCTGGAGCACAAAAAAATCATAATTTCAGAGCATCTTTCCAAACAGGTTTCAGAAACCCTACAACCCAAGATCAATATATTGGTTTAGATTTAGGTCCATTTGCCTTGATAGGTTCGGCTCCAGAAAATTTAGATCGCTATGTAGAAACTATGAATGTTAGTTTAGCTGGACAATTAATTCCAGGTGTTGAAGCCACTAGAACTTTAACTGGAAATGATGCTTATAATTCGCCAGTTTATTCAGTTCCTTCTGTAACAAGATTCTCTCAAACAGGAAATACGGCAGACTTGGAAGTGGTTAATATTAATTTAGTAAAACCAGAACAAGTAAAAGCTTTCGAAGTAGGTTATAAATCAATTTTAGAAAATGGATTATCAGTTGATATGAATGTTTATTACAATATTTACAACGACTTTATGAGTACTTCAAGAGTAATTAAACCTTATTATGGAGAAGTGCAAGAAAATCCTACTATAGATGATGATGTTGTAAAAGCATTGTCAAATGGTGATAGAAGAGTTTATCAAGTTTATACCAATACCTCTGAATCTGTAAGCTCAATGGGATTCGGTTTAGGGTTATCTAAAAAAGTCTATAAAGATTTTGAAGTTGGAGCAAATTACAGCCATTCTCAATTTGAATTCGATCAATCAAAAGATCCTTCTTTCATAGCTGGATTCAACACACCAAAACACAGGGTTAAAGCTTCTTTAGGAAATACGAAAGTGTTTAAAAACTTTGGTTTTAATGTAAACGTAAGATGGAACAGCGAATATTTATGGCAGGCTTCTTTCGCTGACGGAATGGTGCCAGAAAACACTGTTTTGGATGCACAAATCAACTATGCAATTCCTGCAATCAAGTCTGTTCTAAAACTGGGAGCGGCAAATTTGTTTGGGAAAGATTATATTCAAGTTATTGGTGCTGGAGCTATCGGACAGCAACTATTTGCTTCTCTAACAATCAATCCTTAATCTAAATCTAGTCGAAAATTATAAAATTATATGATCATGATAAAAAATATAAAATGGCTGTTTTTGGTTTCCTTAACCTTTGCAGCATGTAGTTCTGATGATGAGGGTTCTTCTGTAACGGAGCAACCAATAACAGCGGGATCAGCAAATTTTTCTAAATACATTGCCTTGGGAGATTCATTTGCTGCAGGATATAGTGATAATGCACTTTTTAAGACCGGACAGGAAAATTCATATCCTAATATTTTAGCACAACAATTTGCATTAGCAGGAGGAGGAAGTTTCACAACTCCTTTTATGAACGATGATATTGGAGGATTGCTTTTTGGAGGAAATGTAAATCCTGCTTTCGGAAAAAGAATATACCTACAAGGATTTTTGAATGCTACAACTCCAAATATTATTCCCGTTCCAGGAAATTCAACAACGGAAGCTTCTACTCAGTTGGCAGGTCCATTTAATAATATGGGAATTCCTGGTGCAAAAAGCTTTCATTTGACCGTTCCAGGTTACGGTACATTAAATCCATACTTCGGAAGATTTGCTTCTTCTGCAGGAGCTTCGGTAATTGGTGATGCTGTAGTTCAAGACGCTACATTTTTCTCCTTGTGGATTGGAGGAAATGATGTTCTGACTTATGCTAGTTCGGGCGGAACAGGAACAGATCAAACAGGGAATTTAGACCCTACAACTTATGCTGCTAATGATATTACCGATCCAATGGTTTTTGATAATGTTTATAATGGATTGGTCAATGCTCTTACAGTGAACGGAGCAAAAGGTGTTGTGGCAAATTTGCCTTATATCAATACATTGCCTTATTTTACGACAGTTCCTTACAATCCAGTTCCTCCGCTTCCTGCTGAAAATGCGGCTCAGATCAATCAAATTGGTGGTGCAATCAATCAGATTAATGCTGCTATGGGAGAGCCAGCGAGATTTGTAACTTTATCAAGCACGGCAAATAATCCATTGTTAATTCTTGATGAATCATTACCAAATATTTCTGCCCAAATCACGGGAGTTCTAACTCCTGTTGTAGGTGCTCAAACTGCTGCATTTTTAGGAAATCTTTACGGAAGGGCAAGACATGCAAAAAACATAAAAAATGAGGATCCAAATTTGTCTTTTATAGATTATATCTTATTGCCAACACGTGCAATTATTGGTACAAATCAGGCAGGAATTCCAGCCCCTTTCAATGTGGTAGGGGTAACATTCCCTTTGCAAGACGGAAATGTTCTGACGAATGATGAAGCAGGTAAAATTAAAGTTGCTACAGATGCTTACAATATCACCATTCAAAATGCGGCCGAAGCTAAAGGTTTGGCCTTCGTAGATACAAAAGTAATTATGAATCAACTTTTAAATGGTGGTATACGTTTTGGGAACCATCATGTAACTGCTGCCTATATCACTGGTGGTGCTTTCTCACTTGATGGAATTCATCCTTCAGCAAGAGGTTATTCTTTGATAGCGAATAAATTCCTAGAAGCAATTGCTCAAAAATATGGTTCTTCGATTCCAGCAGTAAATATGGGTTCATATCCTATTCAATATCCAGTAACCATGAATTAATTCAATAAAAAGATTTAAATATTCTATAAGCCATCACTTGTTGATGGCTTATTTATTTCGTATTATGAATAATTCTTTGTCTTTACACAGGAGTTTGAATAAAGTCGTAATTTTTAAATAAAAAAATAGCCGAATACTATTGATTTTATATTTTAAAAAATTATCTTTGCACTCTGAAAAAAGAGGTGTTTTTCATAAACCTAAATAGCTATTTAATAAATACATAAGTAATGTCAAAAGTAATAGGAAAAGTTGCTCAAATCATTGGTCCAGTAGTGGACGTTGTTTTCAACGGTCAAGATGTTGAACTTCCAAAAATTTATGATTCATTAGAAATCACTAAAAAAGACGGTACATTATTGGTGCTTGAAGTACAATCTCACATCGGAGAAAACACAGTTCGTACAATTTCTATGGATTCTACTGATGGATTAAGCAGAGGATATGAAGTTGTTGCGACAGGAAATCCAATCAAAATGCCAATTGGGCCAGATGTTTACGGACGTTTGTTTAATGTAATTGGAGATGCAATTGATGGTTTAGGAGATTTGCCTAAAACGGGCGAAAACGGATTGTCTATCCACCGTTCAGCACCAAAATTCGAAGATTTATCTACATCTTCTGAAGTTTTATTCACAGGTATCAAAGTAATCGATTTGATCGAGCCTTATGCAAAAGGAGGAAAAATTGGATTGTTTGGTGGTGCTGGAGTTGGGAAAACAGTATTGATTCAGGAGTTGATCAACAATATCGCAAAAGGTCACGGTGGTCTTTCTGTATTCGCAGGAGTAGGAGAAAGAACACGTGAAGGAAATGACTTACTTCGTGAGATGTTAGAGTCAGGAATTATCAAATACGGTGAAGAATTCATGCACTCTATGGAAAATGGAGGTTGGGATCTTTCTAAAGTTGATATGCCAGGAATGAGAGAGTCAAAAGCTACTTTCGTTTTCGGTCAGATGAATGAGCCACCTGGAGCTAGAGCACGTGTTGCTTTGTCAGGTCTTTCTATCGCTGAATATTTCCGTGATGGAGCTGGTTCTGATCAAGGAAAGGACGTTCTTTTCTTCGTTGATAACATCTTCCGTTTTACACAAGCTGGTTCTGAAGTGTCTGCACTTTTAGGACGTATGCCATCTGCGGTAGGTTACCAACCAACATTAGCAACAGAAATGGGTGCGATGCAAGAACGTATCACATCAACAAATAAAGGATCTATTACATCTGTACAGGCGGTTTACGTTCCTGCGGATGATTTAACGGATCCAGCACCGGCAACAACGTTTGCCCACTTGGATGCAACAACGGTATTGTCTCGTAAAATTGCTGAGCTAGGTATCTATCCTGCAGTGGATCCTTTGGATTCTACTTCAAGAATCTTGACGCCACAAATTCTTGGTGATGAGCATTATGATTGTGCACAAAGAGTGAAAGAAATTCTTCAAAAATACAAGCAATTGCAAGATATTATTGCGATTTTGGGTATGGAAGAACTTTCTGAAGAAGATAAACTATCAGTTTCTAGAGCACGTCGTGTGCAACGTTTCTTGTCTCAACCTTTCCACGTAGCGGAGCAATTTACAGGTATTCCTGGAGTTTTGGTTGATATTAAAGATACCATCAAAGGATTCAATATGATTATTGATGGAGAACTAGATCATCTTCCAGAAGCGGCTTTCAACTTGAAAGGAACTATCGAAGATGCTATTGAGGCTGGACAAAAAATGTTGGCGGAAGCTTAATAAAGTATTCAGTTTACAGTCGCAGTGTTCAGTACTGAGACTGTTAACTGAGACTGTAAACTAAAAATTATGACTTTAGAAATTGTATCGCCAGAGGCAAAATTATTTTCAGGACAGGTAACTTCTGTTACTGTTCCGGGAGTTGACGGTGAGTTTCAAATGTTGAACCATCACGCAGCGATTGTTTCCATCCTTACAAAAGGTGATGTCAAAATTGAAGCTGTGAACTTTGCAGCAACAAAGGAAGGTGAAGCAAAGTTTTTTGTTGGCAATGATAAAAAACACCACTTAACCATCAATTCTGGTACTTTGGAAATGAAAGACAATAAAATTATTATCCTTGTTGATTAAGAGATAATAATTCAATAAATAGTAAAGCTATCCTTTTGGGTAGCTTTTTTTTGTTTCTAAAAGGTTCCAAAGAGAAGTGTCTTATTGATTTTAGCCCTGATTACCTCACATACAATTATTTACATAAGTGTTCGGTGAACACTTCTTGTTTGAAGTGGAAATCCTTTTTTCTCGCTTCTTTAGCGAGGAAAAAGATTGGGAACGGAAAGCAGGAATGACGATTCCGAAAATGCCTACTGTTTCGCTCCTAATTTTGCTTAAAGGTTATCAACAATGCTTTAAAATTAACTTTTGTATTTCTCCACGAGAGAGCATATTCTTTAATTTTACACTATGTATGCTTTAGTTGATTGCAATAATTTTTATGCCTCATGCGAACGGGTTTTTCAGCCTGAATTCGTAGGGAAGCCTGTGGTTATTTTGTCCAATAACGACGGTTGCATTATTTCGAGAAGTGACGAGGCCAAGGCTTTGGGTGTGAAGATGGGAGCTCCGGAATTTAAAGCTAGGGCGATGCTCAAGGAAAACAACATCGCAGTTTTTTCGTCGAATTATGCATTGTATGGCGATTTGAGTAATCGAGTTATGAAGATTTTGGAGCTTTTTACCCCAAACGTTGAAGTATATAGCATTGATGAATCATTCTTGAATTTTGATGGCGTGAGGGAGGATGGTTTTGAGGAATATGGAATGGAAATGAAGCAACGGATTATGAAGTGGTTGAGTATTCCGGTTTGTGTGGGTTTCGGACCAAGCAAGACGTTATCTAAAATGGCGAACAAAATTGCCCGAAAATATCCTGAACAAACAAAAGGCGTTTATGTAATAGATACTGATGAAAAGCGAATCAAGGCACTAAAGTGGACTAAAATTGGTGATGTTTGGGGTATTGGTTATCGGATGAAGAAGAAGTTAGAGGCTCGAAAAATTTTGACGGCTTTTGATTTCATACAACCACAGAGCGAGGCTTTTATTAAAAACCAGATGGGTGTTGTGGGATTACGGCTTATCGGTGAATTAAAAGGCAATCCAGTTTTAGGAATGGAACTGCCGGAAACCAAAAAAAGTATTGCCATAACCAGAAGTTTTCCGAAGCAACTGACCGATTTTGATTCACTTCGGGAGCGGGTTTCAACCTTTGCAATGGTTTGTGGTGAGAAATTACGCAACCAAAATTCCTGCTGTAATACCGTAATTGTAATGCTTGGAACGATGGATCACAATGCGGAAAATACAAGAGGCTATTACCATCAATCGGCTACGGTTCCGTTTGCTACGAATTCGGGAATGACCATAGCAAATATGTCGGTTAAAATTTTAGAAAAATTATACGAAGAAAACAAAGGACTCCGTTTCAACAAAGCTGGCGTTATCGTAACACAACTGACGAAGGAAAGCGAAAAGCAGTTTCAACTTTTCGAAGAGGAAAATCCAAAGCATTTGGCCTTGATGAAAACAATTGACCTGATTAATGAAAAGGCAGGAGAACGAAAGGTGAAACTTGGAACACAAGGAAGAGTGACGTGGAATATGAGGCAGAACCTACTATCGCCAAGATATACGACAAGGATAACGGATATAATGAAAGTGAAATGTCAATAGAGAAAAAACAGAAGCTTACTTTTTTTAGACCCGATTTGGAAAGCGAAATAAAAATTCCGTACATCAGTCATGGTGTTTCGGCAGGATTTCCTTCTCCAGCGTTGGATTTTATGGAGACGAGTATCGACTTGAATAAAATTCTAATTGAAAATAAAATAGCGACTTTTTATGTTCAAGTAGAGGGAAATTCAATGATTGATGCCGGAATTCAGGACAAGGATATTCTGGTAGTGGACAGAAGCATTGAGCCTGCAAATAAAAAAATAGCGATTTGCCTGATTGATGGTGAATTTACCGTAAAGCGGATAAAAGTGGATGTAGATTGCTTGTGGCTGATACCGGAAAACGCAAGTTATACTCCTATAAAAGTTACAGAAGAAAACCAACTTGTTATTTGGGGAATTGTGACGTATGTGATTAAGAAGATTTAGTCAATCTATTTTGAAGGCTTTTTGTCTGGGTTTCGCCAAGTATTGAACACCGCATAAACAATTACTTTGGTAGCCTCAATTTCATAAATGATTACAAATGGGAAGTCTTTGATAAATGCTTCTCGGTAGGGTACTCGTTTTATTTGATAATGTTCGGGATATTTTTGAACTCGCTCTAAATATACTTCTAAAGTATCTAAAAAACGTAAGCCCAAACCAATCCTCTGCTCTTCATAGTAAAGATAGGATTCTTTGATGTCTAGAACAGCTTCTTCCTTAAGCTCTAATTCATACTTCATTCAGCTATGATTTCAGTATGTTCTCTTTGGCTTGTTCCCAAGAAAAAGATTTGCTTTCTCCTTTCAAATGCTTTTCTCTTCTAGCATCAATAATTTTATAATCAGCTTCAGTAAGTCCGTCTTGTTCTGCCTCTAAAATAGCTTTTACTTTTTTTAAGACTGCTATTTTTTTAGTGTTTAGAAGCATTTCTATTAGCTCCATTTTTGTGAGTTGCAAGTCCATGATTCATGATTTATGTAAACCAAAGATAGCATTTTTATAGCATAATTGCTTTTACTTATAAAATGCTTTTTTGATAATTATGAAAGAATCCCATCAAAAAATTTTAAGCTTTATAATGAACATCAGGCAATCCTCTTAAAATCGCCACGCTTTTTTCTGGTGAAACATCACGTTGGGCTTCGGCCATCATTTCATAACCTACCATAAATTTCTTTACGGTCGCACTACGAAGCAAAGGCGGATAGAAGTGCATGTGAAAGTGCCATTCCGGATGCTCTTTGTTATCCGTTGGCGTTTGATGAATTCCGGACGAATAGGGGAAAGAAGTTTGAAAAAGGTTATCGTATTTGACAGTTATGATCTTTACTATTTCGGCGAAAGCCAGAATTTCCGCTTGCGTCATCTGGGTAATATTTCCGAAATGTCTTTTGCTTACAATCAATGTTTCATAAGGCCAGGTTGCCCAAAATGGAACTAAAACCACAAAATGTTCGTTTTCTGAAACAACACGTTCCTTTCTTTTAAGTTCTTCTTCTATGTAATCCTTCAGCAAGCTCCTTTGGTGTTTTGCATAATAATCCTTTAGATTTTTCTGCGTTTTCTCTACTTGGGTTGGTAGGGAAGATTGGGCCCAAATTTGTCCGTGTGGATGCGGATTACTGCAACCCATAACACTTCCCTTGTTTTCGAATATTTGAACGTAGTTGATAAAATCCTTGCTTCCCAATTCGATATATTCTGTTTTCCAAGTTTCGATTATTTTTTGGATTGCCTCAACTTCCATTTCTGGAAGGGTAAGGTTGTGTTTTGGCGAAAAACAGATGACTTTATTGATGCCACGTTCGGGTTTAAATTGAAATAAATCCGATTGTGGCGTTTCATCCCGAACTTCCTCCTGAAGCAAAGCGGCAAAATCATTCTCAAAAACGTAAGTATCCGAATAGTTTTCATTCTGAACCCCATTCGAACGTTTATTTCCAGCACACAAATAACATTCAGGATCATATTCTGGAAGTGTATTTGCTGAAACAGATTCATTTTGTCCCTGCCAAGGTCGTTTGGAACGATGTGGTGAAACTAGAATCCATTCGTCTGTCAACGGATTATAGCGTCTGTGTGGATGTTCGTTGTTGTTGAAGGTTTCCATAACTTATTTTTTGTAGAGCGAAGTGCCTTTTGAAATTTTCACTTTATACGATTGTAAATCGATTCCAAAAGCTTCTTTGTATTTTTCAGAAACGGTCTTTATGATTTCCTTTTCGCTTCCTTTTTCGACTAAATTGATGGAACAACCGCCAAAACCGCCACCCATCATTCTGGAACCTAAAACTGATTTTTCGTTTTTTACAGCATCAACTAAAAAATCTAATTCCTCACAGCTCACTTCGTATTCTTTTGAAAGACCTTCGTGGGTTTCACACATCAATTCGCCTAATTTTTTGAAGTTGCTATTTTCTAAAGCATTAACAGCATCCAAAACCCTTTGAATTTCCTTTACAACAAAAAAACATCTTTTGAAATGGACTTCGCCCAAAAGCTCACGTGTTTCCAAAACCATAGCTTCGGTACAATCCCTGAATGATTTTATATGTGGGAATTGTTGTTTTAATATTGAAAATCCTTGTTCTACTTCTTCTCTCCTTGTGTTATAGCCTGAAGTAAGATGCGTATGTTTTACCTTGCTGTCCAACAGAAGCAGTGAGTGATTTTTGAAATCGGCTTTATGGTATTCATATTCCAAAGTCGTACAATCCAATTTGATTACTTTGTTCTTCTTTCCGAAAACACTCGCAAATTGATCCATAATACCGCAATTCACACCCACAAAAGTATGTTCTGATTTTTGTCCAATCAAGGCGATATCTTCCTTAGATAAATCCAGATGAAACAATTTTCGCATCGCATATCCGAAACCACATTCTAACGCGGCAGAGGAAGAAAGGCCGGCTCCCATGGGAATAGAACTACTGAAAACAATATTAAATCCTTCCAGATTGTTTGTTCTTTCCTTGAGCTGATGCAAAACGCCAAGGATATAATTGGCCCACATCTTATCAATCGGTTGCAAAGTGTCGTTGAGATCGAATTCGTGTTTTTCGTCAAGATCTTTCGCAATGACGGTACATTTGCTGCTTCCAGATTTAGAAACTGCAAAGCAAATGTATTTGTTGATGGCCGCCGGAAGCACAAATCCGTCGTTATAATCTACGTGTTCGCCAATAATGTTGATTCTTCCCGGAGAAAGAAAAATATATTGGGCATCGTTTTGAAATGTTTGTATGAAATGGGATTTTGTATCCTGAATTAATTTTTTCTTCATTAGGGAAAAATAGCTTTTCAAATAGGGTTGCAAATTACAAGTTTTGCAAGAAATTCTTTTGTTTTAAATCATCAATTTACAATAATATAACGACTCTTGTGATGAAATATCAATAGTGGGTAAAAAATAAACCATTAAGGTATTAAGTTTCATTAAGTCCTCCTTAATTTATCTTAATACCTTAATGGTTTAAATTTTTATAAAATTGAGCTTGTTTTAGACCACTCTCAAAATAAAATAATTTTTCCTTCCACTTTGCAATAATACAAACTGATTATTAACCAAATCATTCGCTGTTAATACAAAATCTTCTTTAATTTTTTCTCTGTTTACAGAAATTGAATTTGCAGTTAAAGCACGTCTTGCTTCTCCGTTTGATTTGAAAAAACCTGATTTCTCGTTCAAAACATCTACGATATTGATTCCGTTTTCAATATCAGTTCGTGTAATTTCAGCTTGCGGAACACCATCAAAAACTTCCAAGAAAGTAATTTCGTCCAACTGTTTCAAATCTTCCGAAGACGAATTTCCAAACAAGATGTTCGAAGCCTGGATTGCCTTTTCTAACTCTTCTTTCGAATGCACAAAAGTCGTAATTTCTTCCACCAATCGTCGTTGCAAGACTCTTAAATGTGGAGCCGTTTTATGTTCTTCAATCAAACCATCAATTGTTTCCTTATCCAAAAACGTAAAGATTTTGATATATTTCTCAGCATCGACATCGGTACTGTTCAACCAAAATTGGTAGAATTTATATACGGAAGTCTTATCAGCATCCAGCCAAATATTTCCACCTTCTGATTTTCCGAATTTAGAACCATCAGCTTTTGTAATCAATGGCGTTGTCAAGGCAAATGCCTTCGAATTTTCGCCACCCATTCTGCGAACCAATTCCGTTCCCGTCGTGATATTTCCCCATTGGTCCGAACCACCCATTTGCAAAAGGCAGTTGTAGTTTTTATACAAATGGTAAAAATCATATCCTTGAATCAATTGGTACGTAAATTCCGTAAACGACATTCCTTCGCCTTCACCACTGAAACGTTTTTTCACCGAATCTTTCGCCATCATATAATTCACCGTGATGCGTTTTCCCACCTCACGGGCAAAATCGATAAACGAAAACTCCTTCATCCAGTCGTAGTTGTTCACCATCATCGGAGCGTTCGAATCTTTTGAATCAAAGTCCAAAAAGCGCGACAAAACACGTTTCAAACCCGCTACATTTTTAGCTAAAGTTTCTTCATTCAACAAATTTCTATCTTCAGATTTTCCCGATGGATCGCCAATCATTCCCGTTGCACCACCCACCAAAGCAATCGGTCGATGGCCGAAATTCTTCAAATGTACCAACAAGATAATCTGAACCATACTCCCAATATGAAGCGAATCTGCAGTCGGGTCAAACCCAATATAAGCCGTCGTCACTTCCTTTAGCAATTGCTCCTCAGTTCCCGGCATACTATCGGCATAAAGCCCTCTCCACTTCAATTCTTCAACTAGATTCTTCATTTTTTGTAAAAATTTTGTCGCAAAGATAGTTAATTTTAGAGTGTTGATTTTAGATTTTAGATTCCAAATTTTGGGTTGAAAATGGTTTATCAAAATTAGAAACGAATCGTTAGTGCGTTTTGGTAAACCATTTTCCCGCCTTCCTTCCAAATCTTTTTGTCTCGTTAAAGAAACGAGACAAAAAGGATTTTCCCTCCAGTCGGGGTTAGAGGGAAAACTATTTGCACTTTGGAACCGACCTTTCCAATCTTTGTCGATATCCTAACAGGTTTCCAGAACCTGTTAGGTATTATTTTCCACAATCAAAATATCAAAATAACAAACCTAACAGGTTCTGAAAACCTGTTAGGAATTCACAACCAACAATTACTTCAATTTTCCAATTATCTCATTACCTTTGCCACTATGGTTTTAGTTACAGGAGCAACAGGTTTGGTAGGTTCGCATTTGGTACTGCATTTACTCGAAAATGGAGATGATGTTTCGGCTATTTACAGAAGTGAAAAGTCAATCGAAAAAACAAAATCCATATTTCAACTCTACAAAAAAGAACAATTTTTCGAAAAGATTAATTGGATTCAAGCCGACATCAACGATATTCCTTCCCTAGAAATTGCTTTTCAAAACATCGACTATGTCTATCATTGTGCGGCGTTCATCTCCTTTGAACCAACCGATGAAGAGAAAATCAGAAAAATCAATATTGAGGGAACGGCCAACATTGTAAATTTTTGCTTGTCCAAAAACGTCAAGAAATTATGTTATGTCAGCTCGATTGCTGCCTTGGGCGATTTGCCTGAACACGAACACATCATTACCGAGGAAACCGACTGGAATCCCGAAAAACCCCACAGCGATTACGCCATCTCAAAATATGGAGCCGAAATGGAAATTTGGCGTGGCCAGCAGGAAGGTTTAAATGTTGTAGTGGTAAATCCAGGTGTGATTTTCGGAATTGGAAATTGGAACGAAGGAAGCGGAAAAATCTTTACAACCGTTGCCAAAGAATATAAATATTATACCAAGGGTTCAACTGGTTTTATTGCGGTTTCGGATGTTGTGGAGATAATGTCTTTGCTGATGAAAAGTGCAATTTCAGGCGAAAGGTATATTCTTATTGCCGAAAACATCATCTTTCAAGACCTGATTAATACAATAGCCGAAAGCTTGAAAGTAAAAAAGCCAACTGCTTATGCTAAAAAGTGGATGACGGAAATTGCCTGGCGATTGGATTGGTTTCGGGCTCATTTATTCTTCTCAAAAAGAAAACTTCCGAAAGCTGTTGCAAGATCCCTTCATACGACAGATGTGTATTCTAATGAAAAAGTGAAAAAGGAATTAGGATTTCAATTCACGGATATAAAAGCCTGCATTCAGGAAATAGCGGGGCATTACAAAAACTAATTTTTTTGTTCCAGTTTTTCCTTCAATCTAATTGCACTTTTTATAGAATCGGTAGTTTTTAAAGGTTTTATTGGTTTTGGCTTTTTGATTTTTTTAGATTCCTGAGCAAGAATAGTATCAATTTTTGTTTTTTCTTTTCCCAATCGCTCTTCAATGCGTTGGTACATTTTCATATAATTGTGTACGTCGGAGGCATAATAATGGTTGCTTTTTACAAATTGCAAACTGTCAATGTCATATTTGTCATATACATAAGTTGAAGCTGTTATGTTTTTGTTCTCCAGTGTGGTAGGATTATTCGTTCTGATGGCTTCTAATAGGGCAAGATCATAGATGATTTCTTCCATTGTGTCTTCGTCAATTAGATTATCAGGCTTGTCAATTGCAGATTGCTGACAGCTGAATAGAATGAGAACGCCAATAAAAAAACAGAAAACCTTTTTCATCTTATAAAATTTTAACGGTCAAACAGCAGGCGTTCGCCACATTGAATGTCTTTCACTTTGAAATTGTTGTAAACCAATTGTCCGTTTACAAAAGTATGGGTTATTCTCGATTTAAAGTTATAGCCTTCAAATGGCGACCATCCACATTTGTATAGAATATTGTCCTTCTTCACGTTCCACGGCATTCCTGGATTTACAATCGCCAAATCGGCATAATAACCTTCCTTGATGAAGCCTCTTTTTTCAATCTTGAAGATTTTCGCAGGATTGTGGGCCATCTTCTCAACGATTTTCTCTACCGAAATTTTTCCTTGATGATGGGCCTCAAACATGGCTACAACGGCATGCTGAACCAATGGTCCGCCAGATGGAGCTTGCAAATAAGGCAAACTTTTTTCTTCTAAAGTATGTGGAGCGTGATCGGTTGCAATAACGTCAATTCTGTCATCGAGCAAAGCTTCCCAAAGAGCATCTCTGTCTTTTTCGGTTTTTACGGCTGGATTCCATTTGATGAAATTGCCTTTTTTTGCATAATCTTCATTGGTAAACCACAAGTGATGGATGCAAACTTCGGCTGTGATTTTCTTTTCTTCCAAGGGAATTTTGTTTGTAAACAACTCCATTTCCTTTGCTGTAGAAAGATGGAAAATATGCAAACGAGCTCCTGTTTTTTTCGCCAAAGCAATTGCTTTTGAAGACGAAATATAGCAAGCTTCTTCGCTTCTAATCAAATGATGAACCGTTGCTGGAACATCATCTCCATATTCGGCTTTGTATTTTTCTAGGTTTGCCTTTATGGTTGCTTCATCTTCACAGTGAACTGCAATTAGCATTGGTGTGCTTGAGAATATTTTTTCTAAAACTTCTTCGTTGTCCACCAGCATATTTCCGGTTGAAGAACCTAGGAATAATTTTATTCCGGCAACATTTTTTGGATTGGTTTTGAGAACTTCTTCCAAGTTGTCGTTTGTTCCACCCATCATAAAAGAATAGTTGGCAAACGATGTTTCGGAAGCGATCTGGTATTTTTGTTCTAGTAATTCCTGAGTAACGGCATTCGGAACCGTATTGGGTTGTTCGATGAAAGAGGTGATTCCTCCGGCAACAGCGGCTCTTGATTCGGAGGCGATGTTTCCTTTATGTGTTAATCCCGGTTCTCTAAAATGCACTTGGTCGTCGATGGCTCCTGGGATCAAGTAGTTTCCTTCGGCATCGATGATTTTTGTGGTGGAGGATTTGGCACTTATGCTTTCGGCTATCTCGACGATAAATTTGTCTTCTATGAGCAAATCTCCTTCGAAAATAGTTCCTTCGTTAACGATTTTGGCATTCTTAATTAAAACCCTGTTCATTTTTCTCTTCTTCTTATAACCTATTAAAAAACTGTCGAAACCTTAATGATATTACTCCAAATACGGCTTCTTTTATGATAGAACCGCTCATTTTGGATTGTCCTTTTGCCCTATCGGTAAAAATAATCGGGACTTCTATTATTTCAAATTTTTTGGCGTAAGCCCTATATTTCATTTCAATCTGGAAAGCATAACCAATGAATTTTATTTTATCAAGGTTGATGGTTTCCAAAACTTGGCGTTTGTAGCACATGAATCCGGCTGTTGCATCCTGGATTTTCATTCCGGTAATCAATCGCACATAAACCGATGCGAAATAGGAAAGCAAAACTCGGCTCAAAGGCCAGTTTACCACGTTTACTCCAGTGATGTATCGCGAACCGATGGCGACATCTGCCCGACCGAAATGGCAGGCATCATAGAGACGTTCTAAATCGTTTGGATTGTGCGAAAAATCGGCATCCATCTCGAAGATGTAATTGTATTGGTTGTCCAAGGCCCATTTGAATCCGTGAACGTAAGCTGTTCCCAGTCCTGATTTTTTTTCTCTTTGTTCGAGAAACAATCTATCGGGGAATTCGTTTTGGAGTTCAATTACTTTTTGGGCGGTTTTGTCTGGCGAATTGTCGTCGATGATGAGGATATGAAAGGGCTTGGGTAAGGAAAGTACCGCTCTGATGATGCTTTCGATGTTTTCAATTTCGTTATAGGTTGGGATTATAACAATACCGTCGTTCATAAACTCTTAAATTTCCACGCAAAAATAAACTTTTTATGGGTGTTTGGTCTTAATTAAATTATAATAAATTTTTATTTTATTGGCTTTTGATAAAGGTTGGAATGTTTCTGGAGTTAAAATGGATTTTTAACTAGCCCCGATTGAAGTGGAAATCCTTTTTGTTCTGGGGTTCAGAACAAAAAGATTGCAACGTAAAGCGGGAACAACGATTCCAAAAATGCCCAAACGATTCGCTCCAAATTATTGCAATCGAAATTTTTTATTGCAGTTGAATTTGGTTGCTGAATTGTTATCTTTGCGGGACTATGATGGATGTTGTTTTACAGGAACGGGTTGTGGAGAGTAGGGATTGGGCTACGGTTTTGTTCGTGCTTTGTTTTGTGCTGATTGCTGTTACGAGAAGCACTTTTGAAAGTCGTTTTGCCGATTTTTCGAGGTTGCTTTTTTCGGACAAATACAACAAGATTTATAAGGACAGTTCGCATTTGATGAGCTGGTTTAATATTGCACTTTTTGTGGTGCAGTTGATTTCGTTGGCTTTTTTCGTGCAATTGCTGTTGGCTTATTTTGGCTATGTTTCAAAAGCGGATTGGCTGATTTATATTCAGATTATCACGTTGATTGGGATTTTTATCTTATCGAAATATTTGATTGAGAAGATTATTTCGACCTCTTTTGGCATGGAGGAGTTTGTTGAACAATATAATTTACAAAAAGTTAACTATAGAACTTATATCTCTTTATTGTTGTTGCCTGTTAATGTTTTCTTGTTTTATAATGATAATGTATCGATAATGGTAATTTATGTAATTATCGCTATTGTTTTGGTAGGAAATCTGCTAACTTATTTGAATTCCTTAAAAATCTATCAAAATCTAATTATCGGCAAGTTGTTTTATTTTATTTTATATCTTTGCGGTCTTGAAATAGCACCTTACTATTTCCTGTATTATTGGTTTACTAGAAGTTAGTGCATTAGAAAATATCAAATATGAAAGTGAAAACAATTTTGGTGTCGCAACCGGAGCCTAAAGTAGAAAATTCACCTTACTTTGAGTTACAACAAAAGCATAAAGTAAAAATTGATTTCAGGCCTTTTATACACGTTGAAGGCGTTAGTGCAAAGGATGTTCGACTTCAAAAAATCGACCTAAATCACTACAGTGCAATCATCTTAACGAGCAAGAATTCGGTCGATCACTTTTTTAGAGTGGCTGACGAGATGCGATATAAAGTTCCTGAAGATTTAAAATATTTTTGCCAGTCGGAAGCTGTTGCTTTCTATCTTCAAAAATATGTGGTGTATAGAAAACGTAAGATTTATGTGGGTCAGAAAGACTTTGCAGATATGTCTTCGTTGTTTAAAAAATACAAAGACGAAAAGTTTTTGTTGCCTGCTTCAGACCAGTTGAATGCTGATATTCCTCAAACTTTGAACGGTTTAAAAGTAGATTGGACGGTAGCGACTTTGTATAAAACGGTAATGAGCGATTTGTCTGATTTGGCAGATGTTTATTATGATGTTTTAGCGTTTTTTAGTCCAACAGGAATCAAATCTTTGTTCATGAATTTTCCTGGTTTTGAACAGAACAATACAAGGATTGCCGTTTTTGGAAGTACGACCCAGAAAGAAGCCCTTGATCACGGATTGAGAGTGGATATAATGGCTCCGTCTCCAGAAGCTCCTTCAATGACAATGGCATTGGAGAAATATATTGCGAAAGTAAACAAGGAAACAAAATAATATATTCCTTTTGAAAATATAAAGAGCCATACATAGTATGGCTCTTTTTTTTGTGCTTTTTTGAAACTAATTTATTGAATATGACGTAAATAAGTAGTAAATTTATTTTTTATGAAAGCTTTCCTGAATATATACTATTTACTTTTTTTAATTGTTTTTGCTTCCTGTTCTAGCAACGATGACAGAGGTTTGATTACCAATAATCCAATCCAGAATCCAATTGTAGAAGATTCTATTCCTGAAAATCCAGAAGAGGAAAATCCTGAAACGTATGATTTTAGATACTTGGCCTTGGGAGATAGCTATACGATTGGACAGAATGTTTGCGATACGTGCAGATTTCCTTATCAGCTGAAAGTAGGTCTGGAGTTGGATCTGAATGCCGATATAGAACTTCAAATTATTGCCCAAACGGGATGGACTACAACAAATCTTAAAAATGCAATTGCGACTCAAAATCCACCTTCGCATTATGATCTCGTGACACTTTTGATTGGAGTAAACAATCAATATCAAAGCAAGCCTTTTTCGTTGTATGAACAGGAATTCCCAGAGTTGTTGGCCAAGGCGATTTCTTTGGCAAAAGGCGATAAGAACAATGTGATTGTGGTTTCGATTCCGGATTATGCGTTTACACCTTATGGTAATGGTTCGGCAACTATTTCAACCCAGATTGATGCTTATAACGCTTTCGCGGAAAATTATACAACACAACAAGGAGTTGTTTTTGTGAATATCACTGACATTACACGTCAAGGCCTTGCCCATCCAGACTTGGTCGCTTCGGATGGATTGCATCCTTCACAACTGGCATATTCAAAATTTGTGGAAAGGATTTTGCCAAAAGCAGTT
This sequence comes from Flavobacterium arsenatis, assembly GCF_031456785.1. Taxonomy (NCBI): domain Bacteria; kingdom Pseudomonadati; phylum Bacteroidota; class Flavobacteriia; order Flavobacteriales; family Flavobacteriaceae; genus Flavobacterium; species Flavobacterium arsenatis. The sequence goes on along the minus strand of NZ_JAVDVI010000002.1, from coordinate 126,101 downwards.
TTGATGTTGGAATAAACTTGTGTCTAAACAAAACAGCCGGAAAGTAATTGCTTTCTGGCTGTTTTAATTTTAATAGATTTGAATATCCAAACTCTACTTTAATGAAGTATTGATATCTTCAAATTGTTCTAAATGTTATGGATGCCTTTTTTTGAGTATTCAGTATTTTCATTTCCTTCCTGATCTTTGATAATTGAAAAACATGATTCTTATTGTTCATTTCAGACGTCCTTTTTTCTATTACTTTTTTATTTTAATGTTTTAGCCGTTTTTCCCTGACTTCTCCTGCGATTTAATAATCAGTTGCAAAATTCCCAAAAGAGAAATTAAAGGCTGGTGTTTCTTCATTTAGTTTCAAAAAAACTATATAGATGGATGAACTTGAAATCTTTAGGTTTCCTTTTCAAGTCAATCTGGTTATTTCATAGTATGAAAATAATGCAAAAACACGAAAAAGCAATAAAAGCACAAATTAGCTAATTTATTTGTCGGCATTATATCATGATTAGTCTATGAAATTGGCTCATTAGTATATTTAAAAAAAATAAAAGAAAAATAGAATTTACTTTTAATCACTTATTTATTAACTAATAACAATAAAGATGAAAAAACTATTGGCTACTCGTTTATTAATTACTGCAATTTCAACTTTCGCCAAAAAAGAAATAATGAAGCAAACTAGAATTAATTATTAATATTTAATGTATGAAAAAAATAATTTCAGCAAAACTACCCATTCTGCTATTATTAATCATTATTGTGTTTAATTCCAATGCCCAGACTAAAGCACAAAAAGGGAGAAAGATTTTTGGAAAAACAATTGAACGAATAAATCCCGTAAATGGATTAATTAGATGTGTTTCCACAGAATATGAAGAATATCTTAAAGGTAAGATATCCAAAAGAGCAACCACTAATGAGTTTGAAACTTGGATTGCTCCAAAAGTTGAGCTCATGAAACAGCGTTTGCAAACGGCTAACACTCCTAACGTCGTTATAATTCCGGTAGTTGTTCATGTTATCCATAATGGTGATGCACTAGGAGTTAATGAAAATATTTCAGAAGACAGAATTTTATCTCAAATAACGGTCTTGAATCAGGATTTTAGAAAATTAATCAATACTCCAGGATATAACTCAAATGCCATTGGAGCTGATGTCGAAATAGAGTTTTGCATGGCCCAAGTAGATCCAGAAGGCAATGCAACATCAGGAATCCATAGAGTAAATCTTGGGGTTGCAAGCTGGTCAACCGAAGCTAGTGTAGAGGGAATTCTAAAACCACAAACTATTTGGGATCCAGAACAGTACTTTAATATTTGGGTTTGTCAATTCAGCTCTAGCCAAAGTGCCGAGTTGGGAGGGGTTCTGGGATATGCTCAATTCCCTAGTAACTCTGGACTTGGGGGTCTAAATATTGATGGAGGTGACGCAAATACAGATGGAGTTATTATAGATTACAGATGTTTTGGCTCGTCAGATTATGTAACTGGAACTTATTTCTCTGGATATGATAAAGGAAGAACCGCAACTCATGAAATCGGACACTGTTTTGGTTTGCGACATATTTGGGGAGATAATTCATCTTGCACGATTAACACTACTGATAGTTATAAAGATTATTGTCCAGACACACCGGCAGCTTCGACAGAAAATTATGATTGTCTTTCTGTTTATAATTCTTGTACAACTGCTACAGGAAATGATATGACCGAGAATTATATGGATTATACAAATGATACTTGTATGAATACTTTTACCCTGGACCAAAAAGCGCGTATTTTGGCAGTTCTAGAAAATTCACCAAGAAGAGCGACATTGGTTACTTCAACCGTTTGCAGTAGCACCTCTTTAGGGAATTCTACTAACAGTTTTCAAAATGAAGTATCAATCTATCCAAATCCGGCAAACGATGTACTTAATATTTCGTTAGGAGGATCAAGTAATTTGCCAAAAGCTTACAGTATTTATAATAATTTAGGACAATTGATTACTCAAGAAACTATTTCTTCTACTGCAGATTTATCAATAAATACATCTGATTTTAGTTCAGGAATTTACTTTATAAGAATCGAAAAAGAAAACGCTGTTAAAACACTTAAGTTTTTGAAAAAATAATTTTAAGAATTGGGCCTAAACAACTAAACAAAACAGCCGGAAAGTAATCACTTTCTGGCTGTCTTTGTTTTAATTTAGAAGTATTTATTCTGGAGCTAATTCCAATTCCAAGCCTTCCAATTCTTCCGTAATATGAAGCTGGCAACCCAAACGGCTGTTTGGTTTTACATGAAAAGCTTCGGATAGCATTGCTTCTTCATCATCACTCATTTCGGGTAATTCAATTTCATTCAACACATAGCATTGGCAGGAAGCACACATGGCCATTCCGCCACAAATTCCGATGGTCCCTTCTGGAGCAAGTTCATAAGCCCGAACAAGTTCCATAATGTTCATGTTCATATCCGTTGGTGCTTGAACTTCGTGTTGGATGCCTTCTCGGTCGGTAATTTTTATGGTAACGTCTTGTGACATAAATTAGTCTATCGATTTAACAACTGCTTTTTCAGCCTCTTTTCGAGTTCCGTCAAAACCGTCAACACCAGAAACGGTTGTATATTTCATTACATATTTTTTCCCCGGATTCATTCGTTGGTAAACGCTCTGACACATTAAAGTCGCTTCGTGAAAACCGCAAAGAATCAGTTTTAATTTCCCAGGATAGGTGTTTACGTCGCCAATTGCATAGATTCCCGGAATATTGGTTTGATAATCTAAAGAGTTATCAACCTTGATGGCATTCTTCTCAATTTCCAATCCCCAGTTTGCGATTGGGCCTAATTTAGGCGAAAGTCCAAAAAGCGGAATAAAATAATCGGTTTCTATAATTCTATGAGCTCCATTTTCTTCAATGTCAATGGATTCAAGATGTTCGGCACCGTTTAAACCTACCACTTCAGCAGGAGTAATCAGTTTTATTTTTCCCTCGTTTTTTAATTCCTGTACTTTATCTACAGAATCCAAAGCACCACGGAATTCATTTCGTCTGTGGATCAACGTTACTTCTGAAGCAACATTCGAAAGGAAGATACTCCAGTCTAAAGCCGAATCTCCACCACCTGCAATTACAACCCTTTTATCCCTGAATTTTTCTGGATTTTTGATAAAGTATTTCACACCTTTGTCTTCATAGAATTCAATGTCTTCTATTAACGGTTTTCTTGGTTCAAAACTTCCCAAACCTCCAGCAATTGCTACCGAATTGGCGTGGTGTTTTGTTCCTTTATGAGTGGTTACGATAAATGTTCCGTCTTCGAGTTTTTCAATGGTTTCCGCACGTTCTCCAAGCGTAAATCCTGGTTGGAATTGTTTGATTTGTTCCATCAAATTATCCACTAAATCGCCAGCTAAAACTTCTGGAAATCCAGGAATATCAAAGATTGGTTTTTTAGGATATAATTCAGATAACTGACCTCCGGGTTGCGGAAGGGCATCGATGATGTGGCATTTTAATTTTAATAATCCGGCTTCAAATACGGCAAAAAGTCCAGTTGGACCAGCTCCAATAATAAGTATATCTGTTTTGATCATTTGTTTCAAGGTTTTCGATGTTTCTGAAGTGCAAATTTCGAGAAACAAAGAAGGTTTTTCTATGATATTTGTCAGTTTTGGAAACGAAGTATTTTCTAACTGATTATGATTGTTTGCGTGAGGGATAGTAGTGGAAATCCTTTTTTATTTTTTCTTTAAAAATAAAAAAGATTGCAACAGATAGCCCGACCCCGCCATTAAAAGCGGGGTCACGCCCAAAATATTTTTAGAGTTTAGGCAACATTTACCACTGTTTCAATCTGTGGAGCATATTTCTTGATGGTCGTTTCTACACCAGCTTTTAGCGTCATTTGATTGACACTGCAAGAAATGCAAGCTCCTTCAAGACGCACTTTCACGTGTTTGTCATCTTCAATTGAAATCAGCTTGATGTCGCCACCATCAGAATTCAAAAACGGACGAATTTCTTCCAACGCTTTCTCGATGTTCAATGTTAATTCTTCTGTGTTCATATTTTTTGATTTAAAGTTTTCAGTACAGTTTTTAGGTTTTATGGGCCAACTGCTACTGTAAACTGAATACTATTTTTTTACTGCCGAACAACCTGCCATTGTAGTAATTTTCACCGCTTCGGATGGAGGTAGATTTTCATTTCTACTTACAGTTTCCTGCACTACGTTTCTAGCAATTTCTTCGTACACTTTTTCCAAAGGTGATGCGGTTTGCAAAGCAGCAGGACGACCATAATCTCCAGCTTCACGGATGGATTGCACGATTGGAACTTCTCCCAAGAAAGGAACATTTAAATCTGCTGCAAGATTTTTTGCACCTTCTTTACCGAAGATATAATATTTATTTTCTGGTAATTCTTCTGGTGTGAAATAGGCCATATTTTCGATGATTCCTAAAACAGGAACGTTGATGCTGTCCGATTGGAACATAGCAACTCCTTTTTTAGCATCGGCTAAGGCAACGGCTTGTGGCGTACTCACGATAACAGCTCCAGTGATGGGTAGCGATTGAACGATAGATAAGTGAATGTCGCCAGTTCCTGGAGGCAAATCGATTAGCATAAAGTCAAGTTCGCCCCAATCTGCATCAAAAATCATTTGGTTCAAGGCTTTTGAAGCCATTGGTCCTCTCCATATTACAGCTTGGCTTGGTGCTGTGAAAAACCCGATGGAAAGTATTTTTACTTCATAACTTTCAATTGGTTTCATTTTCGACTTTCCGTCAACGGTAACTGAAATTGGTTTTTCATTTTCGACGTCAAACATAATCGGCATGGAAGGTCCGTAAATATCGGCATCCAAAACACCAACATTGAAACCCATTTTTGCCAAAGTAACAGCAAGATTTGCAGTAGTGGTAGATTTTCCTACACCACCTTTTCCTGAAGCTACGGCAATTATATTCTTGATTCCAGGAATTGCTTTTCCTTTAATCTCATTTGGTTTTTCTGGAGATTCAACTTTTATGTTGACTTTTACTTTCGCGTCTGGATTAAACTTTTCCTGAATTAATTTTCGGATGTCGTCTTCAGCGCGTTTTTTGATGTGCATTGCAGGTGTTGAAATGGTCAAATCTACGATTGCTTCTTCGCCAAATGTCACCACATTTGTAACGGCTCCGCTTTCGACCATATTTTTTCCTTCTCCTGCTATTGTTAAAGATTCTAAGGCTTTAAGTATTTCTTTTCTATCTAATTTCATTGGATATATGAGGTGCAATTCTTTTCAATTGCTTTTTTATTAAGATTGAATTTAGATTGCAAAGATAATACGAAATGTTCTTAAAATAAAGATAAAGGATTGGTTTTGTTTATGGTGGTATCAGTTCCAAAAGCGAAATGTTTAATTTTATTTTTGATGATATTTGTAAATTATTTTAAAATTAGGAAATAATTACATAAATTTGTTTTTTGTAAATATTTTTAAAATTAGGAAATAAAATGGAATATCCACCTGAATACAGTTCTGATTCACCCCTGCTTTTTCTTAAAGAATCTGCTGATAATAGCTATTTTTATACAAGAATAGAATCAGAATACCTCTACTGGGATAAGGTTAAATATTTAGTTCCTAAAGAAGAAAGTGTCAATTTATGGAAAGATATAAAATTGATAAGAAGACTGAATTTCAAAAAAATATACATAAATAATAAATTCAAGTTAGAAGCCAATTATGGAATAAATGATTTTCTTCAACAAAAACTACATTATCTAGATTTTAATTTTGGAGTAGGAATTCAAAAAGAGCAGTTACTTTCGGATATTGACAAGCATCGTTATTTGACCAATTCATTAATGGAAGAATCCATATTTTCGTCGATGATAGAAGGTGCCACAACCACCCGAATTAAAGCAAAAGAAATGCTTCGAAAGGGGAAAAAGCCTATCAATAAGTCTGAACAAATGATATTGAATAATTATAAAACAATTCAATATATCAGTGAAAATAAAAACAATGATATTACAAAAGAGAGACTTTTTGAAATACATAAATTAGTAACAGAAAACACTTTAGAAGTTGAAAACGTTGGAGTTTTTAGAACTTCAGATGATGTAAAAGTAATGAACCAGATAACAGGAGAGATTGTTCATAATCCACCAGTATTTATTCAGCTTGAGCATTTAATGGATTCTTTTTGTGTTTTTTTTAATGAAAATCCAAAAGAAAATTTTATTCATCCGATAGTCAAAGCTTCGATTTTACATTTCTTAATTGGCTACATTCATCCTTTTGTAGATGGAAATGGAAGAACAGCAAGAGCTTTATTTTATTGGTATCTGCTGAAAAACGGCTATTGGCTAACGGAATATCTTTCCATTTCAAGAGTAATTCTCAAATCAAAAACGCAATATGAAAAAGCCTATTTACATACAGAAATTGATGAAATGGATTTGTCCTATTTTATTCATTATCAGGTGAAAGTATTGACTCAAGCCTTTGAAGATTTGAAAGAATATATTTCAAGTAAGAAAAAAGAAGAAAATCAGTTTTCAAAATTTCTCAAGTTACCCAATATTAATGATCGTCAGGCTCAAATTTTGTTTTGGGTAGAGGAAAATCCAAATCGATTTTTTACTGTAAAAGAAATAGAAAATATCTTTAAAATTACCAATCAAACTGCTCGAACAGACATTGAAGAACTTGTAGCTTTAGAATATTTAAAGAAAATCAGCATCAATAAAAAATCTTTTAACTACTGGAAGGGTTCAAAATTCGACAAAACGTTTTTGTAATTATTTGTAAATAAATTTAAAATTAGGAAATAATTACAAAACGTTTTTTTGAATTAAATTTATTTTCAACGAGGCATATTGCATCAATAAATTATTTTTCAGAAAATCATACTCGGAAGAAAGCAATTGATTTTTGACCGAATTATACCCAACAGCATCAATTTTTCCGCTGGTGAATTTAGACTGTGTGGTTTTGAAAGATTCCTGGGCATATTTCAAGGTGTTTTTTAAGTTGTTGGACAACTTTACGTATTGCTTTTTACGTGTGTTTTCAAGTTCGATCTGTTGTTCGATTTTAATTTTTTCTTGTTCCGAAAGTAGTTTTGTCCTTTCAGATTCTATCTTTGAAGCCTTGATTCGCTTGTTGTTTCTGAATCCTGTAAAAATAGGGATGCTCATTTGCAAACCAACCTGATGGTTTTTATTATCGTCTAATTGCGTTCTGAATGCGACGACATTAGCATTTGGTTGATTGATTGGAGAAGAGTAGAAACTAGACAATTGATAGAAAGCCGAAAGTGTAGGTCGATTCACAGAACGTTGAATGGAAATATCGGTCTTGGAACTTTTGTACAGCAATTCGGCAAATTGAATTTTCGGATTATTGATTTCGGTGGAAACAGCTTCAGCTTCATTTGCCAAATAGGTTTCTAAAATTACATCATCTAGATTTTCTACTTTAAAATTCATCAATTGAAAAAGTTGCAGTTTTTGGGTTTCAAACAATTGTTCGGCTTCCATAAGGCGTTTTTCGTCTTGAGAGTAACTCAATTGAATGTCGTATAAATCGCTTTGAGGCTTGTTGCCGATTTCAACTTCCTTCTCAATTCTGGTTAGGTTGAAGGTGCTATTTTTTAATTGCTCTTTTTGGATTTTAACCAATTCCTGTGAGAACAAGGCATCGAAATATTTCTCGAGCAATTGTAATTTATATTCATATTCAATGACGGATTTATCGGCTCTGGCCATTTCAATTTCGATTTTGTTTTTTTTGGCTGTAGCCAAATTATTAAAGTCGAGAATATTCATATTGGCACTTAGGAAAAAATTGTCCCATTGAATGTCGGAACTTACCCTGTTATTGGTTGTTGGGTCGATGGTGGAACCGAAGTTATAACTGTGATTTCCGTTCAAACTCACGCTTGGAAATAATTCCAAAAGTGGATTTGTGTATAGTTTTTGAGCCTTTGTGACTTCAAGTTGCTTTACTTTAATGTCGATACTGTTTTGCATCGCGGTATCAAAACACTTTTGCAATGACCAGGAATTTTCCTGGCCATTCACAAAAATGCTCGAAGTAATGATGAGCAAACTCAAAATTAGTTTTTTCATTGTATTTTATTTTGAACTCTTTCAGGGTTTTAAAACCTGAAAGAGTTTGGGATTACTCTAAAATATCGATTCTTATAAATGGTTTAAAAGAAGCCTAAGGATTTTATTCTAGCCCCGGCTGGAGCAAATAGCTTTTTGTTCTGGGGTTCAGAACAAAAACTATTGTGGAAGACGGGAACATGGATTCTGAAAATGCCTTATGTGATGCTCCTTAAATTATTCATATTTTAAATAGTTCAACACGTCAATTCTGGTTGCTTGATAGGCTTTTGACAATACAATAAGCAAGGTGAGAATCAGTAAAACTACAAACCCAATGATGAACGGGAGGATTGAGATTTCGATTCGGAAAGCAAAATTCTCCAGCCATTTTCCAAGTAAATAATAAACCGGAAATAGGGCAATCAAGAATCCAATTACACAAAACATGATGTACTGTCTTGAAAGTTCCTTGAGTAATGTTTTGGTTTCGGCACCAAGGGTTTTCCTGATGGCGATTTCCTTCATTCGTCTTTCGATCGAGTAGGAGGCGAGGGCGAACAATCCGAAAACGGCGATTAGAATTACGACTATATTCAATAAACTAAATAGGTTTCGTTGTTTGACGTAGGTTTGATAGGTTCGGGCATAATTTTTATCAACAAAATCATATTCAAACGGATAATCGGTATTGACTTTTGAGGTCCAAAATTTTTCGATTGCAGTCACCGTTTCTTCCATGTTTTCGGCTTGGACTTTGATGTAAACGCGGTTGAGATTATAGGACATCCAATCGATGGTTTTGAAATGAAAGAAGGCCATCGGCGGAATTTCGGCCTGTGGTCCATAAAGATGAAAATCTTTAACGACGCCGATAATTTTTAGTTTTTCATCGTTCCAATCTACAACCTTTCCGATTGGATTTTTTTCGTTCATTTGCTTTAAAGCCGTTTCGTTTATCATCATGGAGTTAATCGTGTCGGATGAAATTTGAGGGTTGAAATTTCGACCTTCAAGCATTTTTATTTTCATCATGTCGAGAAGTTCAAAATCGACCGCCATGTTTTGGCCTTGAATGGCGATACCGTTGTAAGTGAAACTTGAAGACGAACTCGAATTGTTGCCAAAAGAAAACGCTCCTGTCGAAACTTCTTCGACCCCCTTAATTTTTAGAAGCTCTTGTTTTAGCATATGATAGCGGTTGAAGATTATTTTTGGGTCATCATGATCGGGTCTTCTATAATAGATGTCCAACACCTGATCGCCTTGAAAACCAATTTCTTTAGTGCTCATGAATTTTACTTGTTCATGTACAATATAGGAACCAATTATAAAGAAAGAAGCAATGGCAAATTGAAGAACCAGCATTCCGTTTCGTAGCCAGACGCCACTTTTGCTTCGTCCGAAATTGCCTTTCAGAACCTTTAGCGTCTCAAAATTAGCGACGTAAAAAGCAGGGAAAATTCCGGCAACGAGAATCACTACACAGAAAATAGCAAGGAGCTGTATATAGAACAAACTTTCTTGAATGACCAATTGTTTTCCTAGAAAATCGTTATAGAAAGGCAAAGAAAGTTCAACAATCACTAGAGCCAATAATAGTGCGAAAGAAGTGATTAGAGTGGCTTCAAAAATAAATTGAGTGATGATATTTTTTTTAGTTGCACCAATAATTTTTCGAACGCCTACTTCTTTGGCTCTTTTTATGGCATTTGCTGTTGCAAGATTGATGTAGTTAACAATAGAGAGAAAGAGGATTAAGATTGATAATCCCATCATGATCATCAAGAATTGATAATTTCCTCGACCTTCTGGATAACTGTCGGACACAGCATAGAGCCTAGCCTTTGAAAGCGGTTCAAGGATTACTTTGTTTCTACCATTTTTTTTGATGTATTCCTCTGGCGAGATTCCTTCTTTTTTTGCCCATTTTTTAATGCTGTTTTCATAAAACAAATCTTCAATTTTATCGATAACAGCTTGGGTTTTTGTTGGGTCTTTCAATTTTACTAATAAGCCAAAACTAAAATTTCCCCAGTTTTCATTTTTGCTTTCGTTGGCAATTCGTCCATCAATGATACTGGTCACGGCCAAAGGTGCAAATGATGATTTGCCGGGGATTCTATAAACGCCACGAACCACCATTGTTCGTCCAGAATAGCGAAGTTGTTTGCCTAAAGCGTTTGAAGTTCCAAACAGGTTTTGGGCTGTAGCTTCAGAAAGTGCAATACTCGTGTCGTCTTTTATGGCTGATATTGGATCGCCTTGAATAAATTCGAATGGGAAATAGGAGAAAAACGTAGATTGTGCATCCAAGATACCATTGAGTAATGTTTTTTTTCCGTTATATTCTAGGATTTCATTAAAATACCAATTGTTTAAAAAACAATGACTTTCGAGTTCTGGGAAGTTTTTTAAATGATTTTCAAGTGGAGCAACATTTGTATTCCAATAGGTGCCTTCGCTGACATTATTTAGTACCTGAAAAACTTTTTCTTTCTCCGGATTCCAAACATTATAGGAATGTTCGTCGTTCCAATACAGAATGGCAAAAACAAGTCCGGCGATTCCCATACTCAATCCTAAAATATTGAGAGCGGTAAATAATTTATTGTTTTTTATCTGATACAGAAATATTTTAAACCAATTTTTAAGCATGATGGTGTTCGTTTTTTGATGATGAGATGATGATTAACGCTTGGTTACGGAGCCTGAAGAACTCTCACTTTTTTCAACATTCGTTGGGTTTCCAAAAAAGGTAATCGAAGCACTCGAAGAAGCTGTTGCCACTAGTTTTTCTGTAGCATGAATAGTAACGTCGGATGAACTGCTGGATTCTACAACTGCATTTTTAGCGATCAGATTTTTAGCTTTACAATCGGCTGAACTGCTCGATTTGATTGTTATTTTATCGGTTGAACCTGATAATTCAACATCAGCCGAACTGCTGACTTTTACATCAATGGTTTTTGCTATAATATTGGCATCCACATCTCCGCTTGAAGAAGCTTCAATTGTTGCAGTCGAACATTTCACCATTCCGGAAAAACTTCCGCTTGACGAACAATCAATTGTAATATAATTTGCATCCAAGCTGTTTTTGATGAAAATCGAACCCGAAGAACTCGCTCTAAAATCTTCAACTAATGCATTACTGACATATACTTTCAAGACATCAAAATTGATGTTGTTGTAGCTGTTGCTGTAATTTTTTCTTTTGCGTTTGTTCTTCTTTTCAGGTTTTGGGGCGTTTTCGGTATTCAGATAAACACGTAAAGTCGAACCTTCGATTTCGGTTTTGATGTATTGCAACTTCTCGTTATCATCGGTTTCAACTTTCACTTCTTGAGCGGATGATTGGGTATAAATCAACTCAATTCCCTGCGAAACTTTGATTTTAGAGAATTCGCCAACCGTTCGTTTTTCTGAAACTTGGGCATTGCTTAATAAACTGAATAATAATGCTGTTGTAAAGAAGATAACTCGTGTCATAATTTTATTTTTTATTGATTATTTTTTATTTCTATTTATAAGTGATTCCGTTCCAACAATTCCCCTTCGGGGGTTAGGGGGCTATTCATATTTCAAATATTTTAAAACTTCAACCTGTGTCGCTTGATATGCCCGTGACATAACAACAATTAGGGTCAGAATCAACAAAACGACGAACCCAATCACAAAAGGAATTACCGAAATGTCAATACGATAAGCAAAATTCTCCAGCCATTTATCCAACAGGAAATACACAGGGAAAAGAGCAATCACAAATCCGATGAAACAGAAGACGATATATTGCTTTGCCAATTCTTTCAGCAATGTTTTGGTCTCGGCTCCCAGTGTTTTTCTAATTGCAATTTCCTTCATTCTTCGTTGGATGGAATAGGAGGCAAGTGCAAACAATCCGAAAAGGGAAATGCCGATAACAACAAAGTTTAATAGTGAAAACAAATTTCTTTGATAGACATAATTTTGATAGGAACGGGCAAAACTCTTGTCTGCAAAATCATAGCTAAACGGAAAATCGCCATCCACATTTTTTATCCAAAAGGTTTCAATTTCTGCTAAAGCCGATTCCATTTTTTCAGGTTCAATTTTCACATAAATGTTTTCCGCATTCAAAATCATCCATTCGATAGTCTTGTAGTGGAAAAAAGTCATTGGCGGAATTTCTTCCTGTGGTCCATTGATGTGAAAATCTTTTATAACCCCAACAATTTCAAGCTCCTTGTTGTTCCAAGTAATTTTCTTTCCAATTGGGTTTTTCTCATTCATCATCCTTACTGCAGTTTCGTTCAGTAGTATTGAACTAACAGTATCCGATGAAAATCGTGCAGAAATATCCCTTCCTTCCTTGATTTTAATCTTCATCATATCAAGCATTCCAAAATCAATCAGCATGTTTTTACTTTGCACCGTAACCTTGCTATTATAATCAAAACTTGATGAAGCTGTAACCATTTTTCCAAAGGAAAATGAACCTGCAGAAACCGTCTTCACACCATCAATCTTCCCAAGCTCATGTTTTATAAAAGCATAGCGATTGGCTACTTTCTTTATAAAGTCCTTTTCTTCATAATCGTATGGATTTCGGTAATCAATTTGAACAATCTGGTCGCCATTGAAACCAAGGTCTTTCGAACTGAAATAGTCAATTTGCTGATAGACAATGTACGAGCCTACCATGAAAAAAGTGGCAATTGCGAATTGAAAAACCAGCATTCCGTTTCTGAGCCATATACCGTTTTTACTTCTGGAGAAATTACCTTTTAAGACTTTTAGTGTTTCAAAATTAGAAACGTAAAGTGCTGGAAAAATTCCGGCAAGAACGATTATTACAAGTAAAATCAGCATCAATTCCAGATAAAATTCATGTGTATGAATCTTTAATGTTTTTCCTAAAAAGTCATTATAATACGGCAAGGATAATTCTACAATTACGAGTCCAATCAGCAAGGCAATTATTGTGGTGATGGCAGTTTCCAGTAAAAATTGCAAGACAATATTGGTTTTTGAGGCACCCAAAATTTTTCGTACTCCTACTTCTTTTGCTCTTTTGATAGCATTTGCCGTGGCAAGATTGATGTAATTGACAATCGATAATATCAAGATTAAGATTGAAATTCCCATCATGATCAATAAAAACTGCTTATTTCCCTGACCTTCAGGATAGCCATCAACATCTGAATACAGTCTAGCATTCATCAAAGGTTGAAGGTCGATAGCGGTAGGTCTTCCACCTTTTTTATGCCATTCGGCTAAAGTAATCCCTTCGGCTTTTGCCCATTTCAAATCGCGGTTTTCAAAAAGGATACGCTCCATTTTTTTAATAACAGAAGCCGTATCGGATTGGTTCTTAATCTTTAAGAGCAAACCATAATTAAAATTTCCCCATTCAGTAAGGTCTGTTTTTAGTCGCTTCTCCATATCGTTTACCACAACATCAGGAGCCATCGAGGATTTCCCTTGAATACGGTAAACACCACGAACTACATAAATTTTCTTTTTATAATTTACTTGTTTGTTCAAAGCCAATCCATCGCCAAAAAGAGCTTTAGCAACATCTTCAGAGATCGCCATACTGTTTTCATCTGCTACAGCATTCCTGCCATTTCCTTCGATAAATTCAAAAGGAAAAAAAGAAAAGAAATTTCCTTGAACGGCACTAATAGTTGCAACAGTTTTACGGTTTTGCGTCTTGATGGCTTCTTTTTCATACCAGTTTTCAAAAAAGCAATACGCTTCAATTTCTGGAAAATCTTTCTTGAAATAAGGTTCAAATCCCGCCACGTTCGAGGCCCATTTTACACCCCCGCCAATATGAGTAACCGAAAGATATACCTTTTCCTTTTCGGGATTCCAAGCATCATAAGAATGCTCATCGTTCCAATAAAGAATCGCAAAAATCAACCCCGCCATTCCAAGGCTCAACCCCAAAACGTTGAGAGCCGTAAAAAGCTTGTTGTTTTTTATCTGATAGATGAATATGTTAAACCAATTTCTAAGCATCGACTTTCTTTTTAATCTTTTAATCCTTCAATCCTTCAATATTTAAATCATAATCTCCCATCTCCTCAACTCATTCATATTTCAAATACTTCAAAACATCCACCCGTGTCGCCTGATAAGCTCTTGAAAGCACTACAATCAAGGTCAAAACCATCAAGGCTACAAACCCAATCGCAAACGGAATTGCTGATATGTCAATTCGATAGGCAAAATTCTCCAGCCATTTGTCCAAAAGGAAATATACTGGAAAAAGAGCAATTGCAAATCCGATGAAACAGAAAAGAATATATTGTTTTGAAAGTTCTTTTAGTAAGGTTTTGGTTTCGGCTCCTAACGTTTTTCTAATCGCAATTTCCTTCATTCTTCGTTGGATGGAATAGGAGGCAAGTGCAAATAATCCCATCAAGGCAATTACAATAACCACCACATTCAACAACGAAAATAAGTTTCTTTGTTTCACAAACTGACCATACGACCTTGCATATTCCTTGTTTACAAAATCATATACAAAAGGATAGTCAGGATCTACTTTACTCAACCAATATTGCTCGATTCCTGCAACCGTTTCGTCCATCGTTTCAGGGTCTATTTTGATGTAGATGTTATGAAGGTTGTTCAAGAGCCAACCTACATTCTTGAAATGAAAAATCGAAACAGCTTCTATCGGATTATGGGGTCCCTCGATATTGAAATCTTTTACAACGCCTACAATCTTCATCTTCTTTCCATTCCAATCTACTTCTTTTCCAATGGGGTTCTTTTCTTTCATCAACTTCATTGCCGTTTCGTTAATCAGCATTTTGTCAATAGTGTCCGATGTATATTTTTCATCCAAGAACCGCCCTTCTTTCAGTTTGATGTCCATCATTTCCAGCATCCCAAAATCAAGTGCCACATTCTGTCCGTTGATTACTTCATTCTTATAGTTGTAGCTAATCGTGGAGGAAATTCCGTTCCCGAATCCAAGCGTTCCTCCTGCAACTTCCTTTACACCTTTTATTTTCAAGAGCTCGCTTTTTATCCTCAGGTATTTGTCATATTGCATTTGGTTACTGATGCCTTCGCCATAAATATTACGGTAAACGACATCAACAACCTGGTCGCCTTTAAAGCCTAAATCCTTTTTGTTCATAAAATCGATTTGTTCATAAACGATATACGAACCCACAATAAAAAAGGAAGCAATTGCAAACTGTAAAACCAGCATTCCATTACGCAACCATATTCCAGCCTTGCTTCTCCCGAAGTTTCCTTTCAATACCTTCAGCGTTTCAAAATTCGAAACATATAAAGCTGGAAAAACACCCGCTGTAATAATCGTCACAACCAAAATAAGGAGCAGTTGCACAAAAAACGTCTCCGAATTCAAGATTAAAATTTTATCCAAAAACGAATTATAATACGGCAACGACAGTTCTACAATTACCAAAGCAAGCAGTATCGAAACAAAGACATTCAGCGTCGCTTCTGCAATAAACTGCACCACGATATTCCTCTTGCTGGCTCCCAATACTTTTCTAACCCCCACTTCCTTTGCTCTTTTTATAGCATTCGCAGTCGCCAGATTGATATAATTGAAGACCGACAAAACCAATATCAGGATACTCAGTCCCATCATACTCAACAAAAACTGATAATTACCCTTGCCTTCCGCAACACCACCGCTTTTAGTGTGTAGTCTAACGTCAGAAAGAGGCTCAAGGAGCACTTTATGCTCGCCCCATTTTTTTTGATACTCAGCAACAGAAATCCCCATCTTCTTCGCATACACAACCGTCATATTTTCATAGTTCAACGCATCAATCTTGGCTAGAATCGCATCCTTGTCTGAAGCTTTTTTAGCTTTGATGTACAATCCAAAATTAAAATTTCCCCATTGTGTATCATAGTGTTTCAAGGTAGCATCTATAAAATTCACAACCGCCATAGGCTGATAGGCTGCCTTGCCCGTAAGACGGTAAACACCCCTCACAACAAGCTTTTTCCCAGAATAAACCACCTCTTTCCCCACGGCAGGTTCGTTTTTAAACAATTGTTGGGCGGTGTTTTCCGAGAGGCAGATGCTGTTCTCATCCGGCATTGCCGTTTTGATGTTCCCTTCAACAAATTCGAAAGGAAAAAACTCAAAGAAGGTTCGTTGAGCATCCAATATTTTCGAAAACTGAATCTTCTTCCCTCCAGCTGCAATAATTTCATCCGCATAATAATCATTCAAATAGCAGTACGATTCCACTTCAGATGATTTCGCATCAAGATTCGGCCCAACAGCCGCCGATCCCGAAGTCCAAAAAACATTTTCATCAATTTGATTTACCAAAAGAAAAATCCTCTCCTTGTTTGGATTCCAAGCATCATAACTTTTTTCATCATTCCAATAAAGAATCGCGAAAACCAAACTCGCTATTCCAATACTCAACCCCAAAATATTCAGGGAAGTAAAGAATTTATTGTTTTTAATTTGGTACAGGTAAATATGGAGCCAGTTTTTAAGCATTTTTGTTTTGATTAATTATTAATTGTAGCTGATTAGGCCATTTTGGTTGATGATTTTTAGGCTTGTCTTGCGAAACCTGGCAACGCTTTTAAGTGTTTAACGTTCAAAGTCTTTAAATCTTTAAATCTTACTGAACAAATACATCCACATTTCTATTGTTCGTTTTTTCTGAAAGCACCATTCCATCCTTCATAAAAACCGTCTTTTGAGAAAACGAAGCATCATAATCCGAGTGGGTTACCATCAAAATCGTCGCACCGTTAGCGTGCAAATCCGTCAACAATTCCATCACATCGTTACCATTCTTGCTGTCCAGGTTTCCAGTTGGCTCATCCGCCAGAATGATTTTTGGATCGTTGATTAAAGCTCTCGCCACGGCAACCCTCTGTTGTTGTCCACCCGAAAGCTGTTGTGGAAAATGTTTCAAACGGTGCGAAATCGCCAATCGTTCTGCAATGGCTTCTACTTTTTTCTTTCTTTCAGATGCCGAAACGTTGTTGTAAATCAACGGCAACTCAATATTATCATACACCGAAAGCTCATCGATGAGGTTAAAATTTTGGAAGATAAAACCAATGTTCTGTTTTCTGATTTTCGATTTTTCTGATTCGCTCAAGCCAAGCATTTCCTGGTCTAGAAGTTTGTAGCTCCCGCTCGAAGCACTGTCCAGAAGTCCTACAATGTTCAATAATGTCGACTTCCCACAACCCGAAGCACCCATAATTGTGATGAATTCACCTTGTTTCACCTCCAAAGCAATCTCGTTCAATGCTTTTGTTTCCACTTCTTCCGTTCTGAAGATTTTCGATAGATTTTTGATTTGTATCATAATGATTCTTTTTTTATTATTTATCAGCTTGATTAGAGCTGTTCGCTTTTTGATTGATGATTTAATTTATTTTTTTAATTTCCAATTCACAACATACTTTCCTTTAGCATGATCTCCAGTAAAATACAAACGGTATTTCTTGCCTTTTTCCAAGACAATATCTTTTTGCAAATCGCATTTATCGGTTGTATTGCAGTAAAAATACTTGTTTTCGTTTTCATCCAGCAAGGTCACTTCGATTCTTCCTTTTTTAACTTCGGATAACGATCTAAAACTAACTTCTGTTGTCCGATCCACTTCCAAATTAACATAGCAAGAACCGTTAAAGTCAGAAAACGAAGCATTTGTAAAATCTTTTCCGTTGCTATTGCTCCATTTTGAGTCTTTCACTCCATCGATAAAATGGGTGCCGTCTGATTTGATGTTTTGAGCGTTTAAACTCATTACACATAAAAGGGTGATGATGATTGTTTTCATTTTTATTGAAGGTTTAAAATTTGTATTTCTATATAATCCTTATAGTTCGAAGTAACCACTTTTTCTCCACTTTTTAGTCCTTCAAGCACTTCATAATACAACGGATTTTCTCTTCCTAATTTGATGGTTCTTCGTTCGGCCTTGTTGCCGTTTACTACAAAAATCCATTTACCAGCTGTATCTTGCGAAAAACTTCCTTTAGATAAAACTGTTGTCTTGGTTTTTTCCGAAAGCATCAGCCTCACGCCAAAACTTAATCCTTGTCGCAAGTCCAATTCCTTCCCGTTTGTAAATTGCAGTTCCACCTGAAACCTTCCGTTTTTTACTTCCGGAATCACTTTAGAAATCACTACCGGAACCGTTTCATCTTTATAATCAACTGTTCCTTTTTGTCCTTCTGATGTTTTCTCCAGATAAAATTCATCCACATCAGCCATCAATTTATAGCCTTTCATTACATCAATTTTCCCAATGCTTTCGCCCGCCACATAGTTTTTTCCCAAAACAGGTTCAAACGAAGAAATCCTTCCTGCCAAAGGAGCCGTCACCAAGAAATTCTTTTTGTTATTTCTCAAAATCTCCAAGCTTTTCTGCATAATCCCTTGCGATTGATTGATCTGCGAAATCAAGATGGCATTCGCCTGCTTCTCTTTCTGAACACTCTGCTGGATAATATTTTTTCTTTCGGTCTGAAATCGAAAAGCTTCTTTCGTTGTTTCCCATTCATTCTTGGATAAAATCTCTTCCTTGAACAATTTCTCGTTCAGATTATACAAATTCTTTGCATCCAGATAGTCGTGCTCAATCGCCACCAAGTCTTTCGCCAAGTTCAGCTCTTGAGTTCTCAAATCCAGCTTCGCCTTGTTCAAATTATTGATCTGTTCAATCATCGAAGTTTCCTGTGTCATATAACCCAGTTCTGTATTCGGATTATACAACCTCGCCAACGGTTGACCTTTCTGAACAAAATCACCATTCTCAATAAAAATCTCCTGAATCGAACCGCCTTCAATCACATTCAGCAACATAGAATTCAAAGGTTCAACCTTCGCCTGAAACACAATAAAGTCTTCGAAGTAGGCATTTTCGACCGTTTTGATTGTAATTTCATTTCGGTTTACATCAAGACTTCTTTTTTTGGTCAGGGCCGAATAAACAAAATAACTTGCCAATAAAAAAATCGGAAAAGCAATTAAAAGGTATTTATTTTTTTTATTTTTACGAGGAACGATGGTATCCATTTTAAACTATTTGTAAGATGATATAGCAATTTTGTGCCAAAAGTTTAAAGTTTATAAAAGCTTAATTAATAGCGGTTTATATAATTAATAAAAATCCTCAAGTGTCCGATAATGAACACTTTTGTCCGAAAACGAACATGTAATGAAAAAGACAAGCTCTCAAATTTTAGTCATCGACGATCAGGAGGACATTCTTTTTGCTTCGAAAATGGTCTTGAAGAAACATTTCGAGACGATTTTCACCCTTAATGACCCTAAAAAAGTGATTCATCTCCTCTCCGAAAATGAAATTGATGTTGTGCTGTTGGATATGAATTACCGAATCGGTTTTGAAGAAGGACGAGAAGGTATTTATTTGTTAAAAGAAATCAAAACCTTTTCGCCTAAAACCGTAGTGATTTTAATGACCGCTTTTGGAAAGGTGGAAACCGCCGTCGAAGGTCTAAAACTCGGAGCGTTTGATTACATCTTAAAGCCGTGGGACAATGATAAGTTGGTTTCCATCGTAAAATCTGCAGTTGATGAATCACGAAAAGTGAAGAAAAAAGCATCAACCGAAGAAAAAAAGAATACCGTTTTCATTGGTAATTCTCCAAACATTCAAAAAGCGTATTCGTTAGCCGAAAAAGTAGCAAGAACAGATGCAAATGTTTTAATATTAGGCGAAAATGGAACCGGAAAATTTGTTTTGGCTCAATATATCCATCAAAATTCAAATAGAAAAGAACAGCCTTTCATCCACGTTGATTTGGGTTCTTTAAACGATAACATCTTCGAAAGCGAACTTTTTGGTTATGCCAAAGGTGCTTTTACGGATGCCAAAATCGACACTCCGGGAAGGTTCGAATTGGCTCAAAATGGAACCATTTTCTTGGATGAAATAGGTAATGTGCCGTTACATTTGCAGGCGAAATTATTGCAGGTTATCCAAAATAAATCGGTAACCCGTTTGGGAGAAGCAAAACCACGACAACTCAATGTTCGGATTATTACGGCAACCAACATCGATTTGAAGAGCGAGGTGCATCATAAGAATTTTAGGGAAGATTTGTATTACCGTATCAATACGATGGAAATTGTGTTGCCTCCTCTTCGCGAACGAAAGTCCGATATTATACCACTTGCTCAATTTCTTTTGGAAAACATCCTAGAAAAATATGAACGAAGCGAAATAGTTTTCGAAGACAAAGCGTTGGAACAAATGCAAAAACATTTCTGGAACGGAAACATCCGAGAAATGGAAAACAGGATTGAACGTGCCGTAATCCTTTGCGAAAACAATGTGATCACTATTTCTGATTTAGACCTGGATACCATTTCAATAGCAGAAGAAACCAATGAAGACAAGCAGTTGATGGATATCGAAAAGGCAACCATCGAGAAAGTCCTGCAAAAATACAATTATAACATCAGCAAATCTGCCGATGAACTCGGACTTTCAAGGGCTTCATTGTATAGACGAATGGAGAAGTTTGAATTGAAATAGAACACAGATTTCACAAATTTTCACAGATAAGAAATGTTTTTTTATAATCTAATTCCGCAATCTTGTCATTCCGACGAAGGAGGAATCTCATAAAGTAGCTCTTCAAACTCGAATTTGATTATGAGATTCCTCCTTCGTCGGAATGACAAAAAAGAGGAACGTCGGAATTATAAAAAAGAGGATAAGTAAAAGGAAATAAAACTATGAAACACTACAATGCCATTTTCATCCGCATGATTCTGATTCTAATCGGAATCGCAGTTGGCGTTTTCCTATTCCAAAAAGGCTTGGTCTTTTCTGGATTTTTCTGTGCCTTTATTTCTTTTTTGTTGCTGATGGAATTGTATTCGTTTGTAAAGAACACTTTTATATTCTACGATAAAACCATCAGTGCTATTCTAAACAATGATTTCTCTGCCGATTTTTCCAAGCATAAATCCTTTGATAATTATAAGAATCTCTTTAAGCTTTACGATCATTTAAAAAACAATCAGAACGATCAAGTTTCAAAAGATTTGGTGTATCGTTCCATTTTGAACAACATCGAAACGGGTGTTCTTATTTTGCAAAAAGACAATGAGGATTGGAATATTTTCCTGATAAACGATTATTTCTCCAAACATTTTCTCGTGCCAAAAGTTTCGAAATGGCATTATCTAAAAAGTCATCTTCCATCGCTTTGCAAGATTATCGAAGAACGAAATTTCGAAGAAATAAAAACATCCTTGCAAATCAAGATTGACAAGAAGGAAAGCGAAACGTTTATACTTCAAGCTTCATCAACCACTACTTTTAACCAAGAATATTATATTATTTTATTAGATTCCATCCAAAAAGTAATCGAGAAAAAAGAAAAAGAAGCTTGGATTAATTTGATGAAAGTCATTTCGCATGAGCTGATGAATTCCATAACGCCAATTCGTTCCCTGACGCAAAACCTGAACGATTTGATGCAACAGGAATCGCTTTCAAAGGAAGATTTGGATGACATCAAGCAAAGTGTTTCCACAATGATTTACCGAAGCGACCATTTGCAGAATTTCGTGGAGAGTTATAGGAAACTGGCAATGCTTCCAACCCCAAGCAAGGAAAAAACCGAACTCAATCAGTTGATTGAAGGTGTATTGCAAATTATGCAACCACTTTTTAAGAAGGAAAATATTTCGGTCAACAACACGATAAATTTCAATCGTTGGCTATCAGTCGATAAATTGCAGATGGAACAAGTGCTGATTAATCTGCTGACCAACAGCATGTATGCTTTGGAAGGAAAATCTGAAAAACACATCGAAATTTCATCCGAAATAAAAAACAACCGTATCTTCATCATCATTTCAGATTCAGGAAACGGCATCGAAAAGGAAATCGAAGACAAGATTTTCCTGCCATTTTTCACGACCAGAAAAGATGGGGCTGGAATCGGCTTGACCTTATCCAAGAATATTATTGAAGCACACGGTGGTTACCTGAATTATCAGATGGAGGAGGAGCGGACTAAGTTTATGATTTGTTTGATTAGTTAGTTGATTTATAAAGAAAAATCTACAATATGTATAATGAAACTGAATTTTCTCAAGAATTTGCCAAACGCTTAACTCAAAAAGTTGAAGGGCTAAAAATATACTCGATAGATGGACTCGAAATTCTAACAGAGTTTGAAAGTTCAAATAAAAATAGACATTTTCTTCATAATTGCTATTCAGAATATATAAGAGAGCCTGATGACATAGAAGAAATTTTCAAAAAATATCTAAATTCATCAATTAGCTTGTATAAACCTGATGAAACGTTAAATATAAATAGTGTTTTGCCTGTAATTAAAGACAAAAGATTTATTCAGCACTTGATGGATTTGAATGAGAATTTTGAAAAGAATCACTTGTATGAACAGTATAATGATGAATTATTTATTTTTTATGTTCAAGATACAGATACAAATATAAATTACTTAACGAAGGAAGACTTCAAAACACTAAATGTTGATATAAATGAATTAAAGAAAGTTGCAATTAAAAATTTGTCAAATATTATTGAAATCGAAAAACACGGAGAAAATGGTTATTATTTGTTATTAGCAGATGGAAACTATGAATCGAGTTTAATATTACTTGATATTTGGTACAAGGAAAATTTTGAAGTAAAAGGTGAATTCATAATTGGAATTCCTTCACGTGATTTATTGATAATTACTGGAAAAAAAGATATTTATAATTTAGAAAGGCTTAAAAAAACAATAGAAGAAATTAATGAAAATGGAGACCATTTAGTTTCTAAAGATATTTTTGAATACAAAGAAGGAAAATTTATAAAGATGTAAAATACTGAATACTGCGACTGGAAACTGCTAACTAACTTCAGGTTCCCAAAAGTATTTCTCCAAATCAACAATCTGATTGTTCACAATTTTCACACCTTCGCTTTCCAGAAGCTGTTGCATTAAATTAGTACCATCAAAATGATGTTTTCCAGTCAATAATCCTTTTCGATTTACCACTCGATGAGCCGGAACATCATCACGATTATGAGAAGCATTCATGGCCCAACCTACCATTCTTGCAGAACGTACTGTTCCTAAACATTTGGCAATTGCTCCATAAGAAGTCACTCTGCCATAAGGAATTTGCCTCGCGATAGCATAAACTCTTTCGAAGAAATTGTCGTTATCTGGATTTTTTGTAGCCACACATTAATATTTTAAAAAAGCAACTTGAATTTTAAACCATTAAGATATTAAGAAAATTAAGCCTTAATGAAACTTAATTTCTTAATGGTTCAAATAAAAAATTAATCACAATAATAATTAATCACATTGATAAGCGTGATAATCGAAACTAATCCAGTGATCGAACCAATAATATAATTCATATTGTTCAAGATAAAGGCCGTCTTACTTTCCATCTTTTTAAAGAAGGCGATGTAGCAGTAAAACGCAAAGTAAGCACCAATCCCAGAACCAAGTACGAACATATAAACGAAAGGCTTTTCAAACGAAAAAATATTATACGAATAAAGCGTAACACTGATCAAAACATAAAACGGAATCGGGAAAAGATTCAAGGCCGAAAGCAACATTCCTAGAAAAAACCGACTTCTTTTAGTTCGCAATTTTACTTTTTTTTCCTTCGGTTTCATCTTTTTTGAAGTCCAAAAGAAATAGAACGTCAAGGCGAGGAAAATGGCAAGTCCGATTTCGCGAAGTACAATGACCACATCGGGATTTCGGTTGATGAATTTGGCGAAAATAACCGCCAGAAACGTCTGAATCAAAACAATAAAGGTAGCACCTCCAGCAAAAACAAAAGCCCGAGTTCTACCTTCTTCAACACTCACTTTGGCCGCCGTCATGTTTATCAGTCCTGGAGGCGTGATGCCAATTACAGAAGTGATAAATCCTAGAGCAAGCGGTAAAGCTATTGTCATTTTATTTTATTTTGAATCTAATATAAGTAATTGCTTTGTTAATTTCCAAATATTGTTTCTCATAAAACGTCTGGATGCTAGTTACTTCATTTGGACTTCCTTCGTTTTTATAGACATTATGGTTGGCATACAAAACCTCGTGACCTTCACCGTGAAGCAATCCGAGGGTATAACCGTGCATGAATTCGCTGTCGGTTTTCAGGTTCATCACGCCATCTGGTTTCAAGATTTTTTTATACAATTTCAAGAATTCCGAATTCGTCATTCTATGTTTGGTTCGCTTGTATTTGATTTGTGGGTCTGGAAATGTAATCCAAATTTCGTCGACTTCATTTTCTGCAAAAATATGGTCAATCAGTTCGATTTGGGTTCTCACGAACGCCACATTTCGCATTCCGTCGTCAACGGCCGTCTTTGCACCACGCCAAAAACGAGCACCTTTGATGTCAATTCCAACAAAATTCTTATCAGGATAGCGTTCGGCCAAACCCACAGAATATTCTCCTTTTCCACAACCCAATTCTAGAATCAACGGATTATCATTTTGGAAAAAATCCGCGTTCCATTTGCCTTTGAGCGGAAATAAATTCCCTACCACTTCTTCTCTTGTCGGTTGAAAAACATTTTCGAATGTCTCGTTTTCCTTGAATCTTTTTAACTTATTTTTACTTCCCACGACGCTATTTAATATTTTGGTAAAATTAAGGAAATATAAACGAACTCAAATAGTTTTATCTTGCAGTGTGTTAAAATTTTTTCGGGAGCGAATGGCTCGGGCGTTTTCACAAGAGTAGGTTCCCGTCATTCCTTCCATCTCGTCCCAAAAGACGAGATTCCCTCCAGCCGGGGCTAGTGGGTAACCGAATTGTTTGTTTGGAATCTTTTTACATGAGATGCTAAAAAGGATAAAAAGAAGCCTAAAGATTTTATTTTAGCCCCGATGTTGCAATTGTTTGAGCTCTTATCTCGTTATTAAAAAACGAGATAAAGCGAGTTGCTGCAGCGGGAACAAGGATTAAAAATTGCCTGAAGTTTTGCTTCAACTAAATAAGATTTAAATTTTTAAGATGTCTAAAAAAAATATTCTTATCGCACCCTTAAACTGGGGATTGGGCCATGCCACACGTTGCATTCCGATAATTACAGCTTTGGAAAACCAGGGCTTTAATCCTATTGTTGCTTCGGATGGAGTTGCTTTGGAGATGTTGAAAAAGGAATTTCCGCACCTGCAAATGCTCGAATTGCCTTCCTACGAAATTGAATATGCCAAGAACGGCAATAATTTCAAGTGGAAAATGATCAAGAACACGCCAAGAATGATCGAGGCCATCTTGAGCGAAAGGAAAACGGTGAAACGATGGATCAAGGAATATGACATTTCGGGAATCATTTCCGACAATAGGTTGGGGGTTTACAGCAAGAAGGTGAAGTCGGTTTTCATCACGCATCAGCTTAATGTTTTGACGGGAAATACAACTTGGATAACCAGCAAGCTACATCAATTCATCATCAAGAAATACGACGAATGCTGGGTTCCCGATATTGCCGAAACCCCAAACTTGACAGGTAAATTAGGGCACCTTGACAATCCGCATTTCAAGATAAAATACATCGGACCTTTGAGCCGTTTGCATAAAAAAGTGCTTCCGAAAAAATATGATCTGATGGTTATACTTTCAGGTCCGGAACCTCAAAGAGGAATGCTCGAAGAAAAATTAGCCAAGGATTTGTTGGAGTTTAAAGGCGAAGTGGTTTTTATAAAAGGAAAGGTCGAAAAGGAACAAGTGGTAGAGCAAAAAGCGAATATTACGTTCTATAATTTTATGGCTACCGAAGAACTCGAACAGACGTTCAACGAAAGTGAGCTTGTGCTTTGCCGTTCAGGTTATACCACCGTTATGGATTTGGCCCAACTTGGAAAAAAGGCCTTTTTTATTCCAACTCCTGGACAATATGAACAGGAATATTTGGCCAAGAAACTAAAGAAGGAAGGATTGGTTCCGTATAAAAAACAGGAGAAATTCAAGATTGCCCATTTGCTGGAAGTGCCACTTTACAGAGGCTTGCAATCTTTTGAAACCAAGATTACTTGGAGTTCGTTATTTAATCTTTTCGAGGGTAAAGGAGAACTCCGATCCGATACCAAACTGACTTTCTACATAAATTTTCTCATCGTGAGCTTCGATAATATGTTTCACAATAGATAAGCCCAAACCTGAACCACCTTCGGCTCTTGCACCACTTTTATCGACACGGAAAAAGCGTTCAAAAAGTCGCGGAATGTGTTGTTTTTGGATGCCTTCGCCATTGTCTTTCACTCGGATGATGACTTTGTTGTTGACCAAATCTTCAATTCCCACTTCGGTATAGCCGTCTTGTTTTCCGTATTTTATGGAGTTTACAATAAGATTCGTAACCACTTGCTG
Source organism: Flavobacterium arsenatis (assembly GCF_031456785.1). Lineage (NCBI taxonomy): Bacteria > Pseudomonadati > Bacteroidota > Flavobacteriia > Flavobacteriales > Flavobacteriaceae > Flavobacterium > Flavobacterium arsenatis. The sequence continues at coordinate 99,618 of NZ_JAVDVI010000002.1, read as the reverse complement.
GATTTTTCCTCTGTCGCCCAAAACCATTATGGATTTTGAATATTTATTGTCGAACGAAAGGATGATGTTCTTTTTCTCGGCTTCCATTTCGAGCAAATCAAAAACGTTCTGAACGAGCTCGACAATGTTGAATTCTTCCATCACAAGATTCAAATCGCCCATTTCAAATTTTGAAATCATGTCCAAATCGTTCACGATATACGTTAATCGTTCAACTCCTTTTTCGGCACGTTGAAGGTATTTTTTGCGAAGCGTTTTGTCGTTCATCGCTCCATCGAGCAAGGTCAGGATATAACCTTGAACGGTAAACAAAGGCGTTTTAAGTTCGTGCGAAACGTTTCCTAGAAATTCCCTTCGATATTCTTCACGGACTTTCAGGGTTTCGATTTCGAGTTTCTTGTCGGTGGCAAATTTTTTCACTTCCCGTGTAAGCGTTGCCATGTCGGTCGTGATGTGCTTCTTTGGAAACGAACTTGCTTCGAGAAACGAAACGTCGTCGTAGATTTTTTTCACCCTTCGGTAGATGAAGAATTCCACACGGTATTGGATGACCAGAAAGGAAAAGATATATAACGAAATGGCAAAAATAAGCAGGAACAGGGTGAGTTTTTCCTGATTGGGTTGAAAGATCAAATGGCTTAAGATTCCCACAAATCCAGTTGCAAAAACAGTAATGTATAGTGCTGATTTTACAGCAAACTTGTAGGTTCTTTTAAAATTTATGGCCATTTTTATAGAGTTGCAAATTCAAAGATACAAAGTATCAAGGAATTATGCTTGGGGTAATGTATAATTTGCAATCGGACAACTGCCAACTGCTACTGTAAACTGAATACTGGACTAAACTTCGAATTTATATCCAACACCTTTGATGGTTTTGAATAACTCTTCGCCGATTTTTTCTCTTAATTTACGGATGTGAACGTCAATCGTTCTTCCGCCAACGATAACTTCATTGCCCCAAACCTTATCCAAAATTTCTTCTCTCTTGAATACTTTTCCAGGTTTTGAAGCTAAAAGATAGAATAATTCGAATTCTTTTCTTGGCAAAACGATTTCGATATCGTCTTTCACGATTTTATATTCCTCACGGTTGATTTCGATTCCGCCAACATTCAATGTTTCTGAATTCTGTTCTTCGTCTTTCAGCCTTCTCAATAAAGCTTTTACCTTGCTAACCAACAATTTTGGCTTGATTGGTTTGTTGATGTAGTCATCCGCTCCAGCATCAAAACCGGCAACTTGCGAATAATCTTCACTTCTTGCTGTAAGGAAAGTGATGATTACGTTGCTCAATTCTGGGATTTTTCGGATGTTTTCGCAGGCTTCCATACCGTCCATTTCGGGCATCATTACATCCATGATAATAAGTTGGGGTAATTCCTTCTTTGCCTTTAAAATAGCTTCTTTACCATTACTAGCCGTTACAATCTGATAGCCTTCTTGCGTCAAGTTATAACCTACAATTTCCAGGATATCCTGTTCGTCATCTACAAGTAAAATCTTGATGTCTTTTTTCTTCATAATTGCAAAATGTTATGATTTGCGGATGTAAATGTAAATATAAAAAAAAACGATTTTGAGCAGTTAACTATAATTTAATCTGTTAACAATAGCGTAATATTTAGGATACCTAATAGTAATAAGTCGGTAACATCGGGTTTACAAGACTGTCCTTTCTTTGCAGAAAATTTTTAACAAACATTAAATTCTGATGAAATTCAAATTTCTAATTATTACACTTTTTATCTGTTTCATTTCTTTTGCCCAAAACAAAGGTACAGTTTCTGGAACAATAACCGATAAAGATTTAAATAATGAAGTATTGCCTTTTGCTAATGTGATGGTAAAAGGGACAACAATCGGTGTTTCTACCGATATGGATGGTAAATATTCGCTTTCAGTTCCTGCGGGAAACCATGTTTTGGAGATCAGTTTCGTGGGTTATGAAACTATGGAGGTTCCTTTTACAGTGAAAGCAAACGAAACAACAATTGTTGATCGTGCAATTGGATCGGGAAGTGTGAAGTTGGAAGATATCGTGATTGAAAACAATCGCAAACGAAATACTGAAACGGCTATTATGATGGAAATCAAAGAAGCCAAACAAGTTGTAAGTGCAATTTCGGCCGAACAGATGTCGAGAGGAACAGATGGGAATGCTGCGGAAGCAGTTCAGAGAGTTCCTGGGATTACAATTGTTGACGGAAAGTTTGTAATGATTCGTGGATTGAGCGAGCGTTATAATAATGTATTGCTTAACGGATCAATTGCACCAAGTACGGAAATTGACAAACGTACATTTGCATTCGATTTGATTTCTACGAGTACTTTGGATAAAATGGTTATTTATAAAACAGGATCGGCTTCAATGCCGGGAGATTTTGCTGGAGGTATTATCGCGGTTTCAACTGCTGAAAGTGCTGCTGAATTTACAAAAATCGATGTTGGTTTTGGATATAGACCTGGAACTTCATTTGATTCATATCTTCAGAGTGAAGGTTCAAGTACTGATTTTTTAGGTTTTGACAAATCGTTCAGACCCTTGCCTAGTGGTTTTGTTTCAGGAGCTAACAATGTAGTAGCTCCGGATGTTGCCAATCGTTTGCCTAATAATTTTAATCCAACCGAAAGCACTGCTTTCTTGGACAATAGTATTGGTTTTAGTCTTGGAAGGAATATACCTTTAAAAGGCAACAATAAGCTTTTTACAATAAATTCACTTTCATACTCTAATTCTTTTCAAAATATAGACCGTCAATTTACTCGTTACTCCACCTTAAATGCTGGGGAAACCGTAGCACCAATTTGGTTTCAATATCAAGATAATATTTATCAGAACACGATTAGTTTGACAGGTTTGTCCAACTGGATGTTGAAATTGGGAGATAATACGAAGATTAAGTTTAAAAACCTTTTCAATCAAAAAGGAACCAATGAAACAACGATTAGGAATGGAAATAATTTCTTGCAAAGAGGTGATGATTTATTGAGAAATTATTATATGATTTATCAAAGCCGTACCCTATATACTTCGCAGCTGGAAGGAGAGCATAAGTTGGGTTCTAAAAATATATTTGATTGGGTTTTAGGTTACAACAGTATTGCTGATAATGTGCCTGACTTTAGAAGATTTAGAACCTTTAAGCAAGATAATGATCCTGCATCTCCTTACATTATGATCGATCCACCTTCTTCAAATCCATTTGATGCAGGTAGATATTATGGTGAACTTTCAGAATATTCGGTTAACAATGGTATGAATTTCACACATTTGATCGAAAGAATAAAAGGTGACGAAGAACTAGGGACAATAAAATTAAAAGCAGGTTTCTACGGCAGTTACAGAAAAAGAGATTTTTCTGCCAAATACTTTACTTATTTAATTCCTGGAACTGTTGCATTTGAAAGAGCCGAAGAATTAAGAAGGTTACCAATTTCAGAAGTCTTTAGTAGCCAATATGTAAATGCTAATGGATGGTCATTAAGAGAAGGGACTAGACCTTCGGATTCTTACACTGCAGATAATAAGTTCTTGTCGGGTTATATGCAAGGTGAGTTTCCTTTGAAAAGATTTGATATAACAGCAGGTGTACGATTAGAGCATAATGTACAAACATTGGATTCGAGAGATGAAGTAAAGGCTATCAAAGTAGACAATCCAGTAACGTCTGTTTTGCCTTCCTTGAATGTTGGTTATAACTTAAATGAAAATTCGATATTGAGATTTGCTTATAGCAGAACGGTAAACAGACCGGAATTTAGAGAGCTTGCGCCATTCTTGTTCTACGATTATACAAACGATGTAAACATTGTAGGTAATCCTGACTTGGAAACGGCTACAATTGACAATTTGGATATCAGATACGAATTCTATCCAAGTAAAAGTGAAACGGTAAGCCTTGGTGCTTTCTATAAAAAGTTTGATACTCCAATTGAGTTGACAACCGTGATAGTTGGTGAAAATCCCCAATTTGTTTACAACAATGCAGCTTCTGCAAATAATTATGGGGTTGAATTTGAATTAAAAAAATCATTTAAAGGTTGGACCAATAGCATCTTCATGGATCGTATTTCGGCTAATTTAAATGCATCTTATATATTTTCAGAGGTTGATTTGGGTAGTGCTGCTATCGCTCAACAACAAAAGAGGGCTTTGCAAGGACAATCTCCTTATATAATCAATGCCGCATTAGGCTACAAGGATGAAAATGATTTTGGTGTTAATTTGGTTTACAACCGTTTCGGAGACAGGATATTCTCGGTAAGTGATAATAACTTTCCATCTATCTATGAACTAGCCAGAAACAATGTAGACCTTACGGTTTCCAAAAAAATCAATAAAACTACATTCAAGTTAGGGGTTCAAAACCTTCTAAATGATAAATACCGCTTTTTTGAGGATTCCAACAGAGATGAGAAAATTGACCGTGATGCGGATAATGCTACATCGGTTTTCAAAAGAGGGGCTCTTTTTACACTAAATGTTTCGTATAATTTTTAACAACAATAACACAATTAATTTAAATTTAAAATCATGAAAAAAAGTCTTTTTTATTTTGCAAGTTTGTTCTTGTCAGCCGCTGTAATGACCTCGTGCAGTGGAGATGACAATGGTGGTACAACTCCAGATCCAGATCCAGATCCAGTAGGGCCGGTTGTATTGACTGGAGATCTTACTACGCAAACTTTGACAAACGACAAACAATATCTTTTGAGAGGTATAGTTTATGTTAAAAACGCACAGACATTGACAATCGAGCCAGGAACAGTAATTATGGGTGATAAAGCTACAAAGGGAACTTTGGTTATCGTTCCAGGAGGAAAAATCATTGCCGACGGAACAGCAGCTGAACCAATTGTATTTACTTCAGCTTTGGAACCTGGTTCTAGAGATAGAGGTGATTGGGGTGGATTGATCTTGCTTGGAAAAGCTAAAGTAAATCAAGCTGCTCCTTCAATCGAAGGACTAGCTGTTTCTCCTGAAACTGTTTATGGTGGAGATATTGATGCAGATAATTCTGGTATCTTGAGATACGTAAGAGTAGAGTTTGCAGGTATTGAATTAACTCCAAACAATGAAACTAACTCAATCACTTTAGGTGGTGTAGGGAGTGGAACTGTATTAGAGAATGCTCAAGTTTCTTTTGGTGGTGATGATGGTTTCGAGTGGTTCGGTGGATCCGTAAATGGAAAAAACCTAATCGCATTTGCTACTTGGGATGACAGTTTTGATGTTGACTTTGGATACTCTGGAAAAAACCAATTTGGTTTGGAAGTACGTTACCCAAGTTTTGCTGATCAATCAGGTTCTAACTCTTTTGAGTGCGACAATGGTCCAAATGATAATGTAGGTGTAGGACAATACAATTTCTTGACTACCGGTGTTTTCTCAAACTTTACTTGTATCGGACCAAGAGCTATTGTTACACAAAGTATCAATGCTAACTACCAACATTCTTTAGATTTAAGAAGAAGAACTGCAGTTACTATCGCAAATTCAGTTTTCGTTGGATACCCAAGAGGAATCAGAATGAACCAACAATCGGTTTATGATAACTATGTAGCAGGAGAAGGTGTTTTAACAAACAACGTTATGGTTGCAGATTTGCAAACTTACAGTGTAGGTTCAGGAATGACAGCTACAGCAGCTGATGTTAATGCATTGTGGAATGCAACAAACACGACAATAACTGCTGTTCCAACTCCAGAACAAGGGGGTCTTGCCACAATCTATACAGCTTTAGGTTTGAATTCTAATGTTTTCTTTGGTGGGAATGTGGCTACAGCTTATAGCAGTAATCCAACATTCACTGTAACAACAGGTACTTTAACAGCAGGTGCTTCATTTGTAAATCCTAAATTGGCTGGTCTAGCAAATACAACTTATGTTGGAGCTTTTGGATCAACAGATTGGACTGATGGATGGGCTGAATTTAATCCTATTTCTAAAGAATATTAATCAAAATATTTTTATAAATTTGAAGAGCTTAATCATTTGGTTAAGCTCTTTTTTTAATCAACAAAATTCACATGAAATATTTCAGCTTACTTTTTTTTCTTCTCCTATTCACTTCATGTAAAAAGGATCCTAAAAATATAGATCCTAATGCTTATCTAACTGCCGAAGCCCAGGAAGAGTTTAAATATTCAATAATCAGACATGCAGATCGTTTGGTTAAAAAGGCTACCCATCAAACTAAATTTGATTCTATTTTTGATGAGGAATATAAGGAAAAAGCAGAGTCCAGTAATCTACTTTATTATTACATAGACAAGCAAACAGGTGTTCACTATTTTGCCTTAACAAAAATAGCTCCTAGCCTTATTGTAAAGAGGGTGGCAACAGTTGGTAAAATTGAATATGATAAAGAAGGCGGTATCGCATCTTATGAAGAGGGTTTTAGAACATGGAAAATGGAAGAGCCTGAACTTAATGAAAAAACAGCCACATTGTTTGAAAAATACATTGAAGGAGAAGATCTTTCATCCTATTATACTGCAAATAGTAAAGGAGAATTTTATATTGAATTTCCTGACGATAAAACTTATTATGACAAGGAAGAAAGGCTTTGGAAAAATAGCCAAAACTAAAACTAGATTGCTATAATGCGTTTTACAAGCATCCGTCAAATCGACGGATGTTTTTTTTGGCATAACTTTTGACTTTCAAAAAACAGCTTGAAGCCTATGTTTTTAATATAACTTTAAGTCTAATTCATAATTTATAATTCGCAATTATTTTATACCTTTGACCTAATCAAACCCTACTGATGGCTAAAAACTACTTTTATATTATTCTCTTATCGCTATGTTTCTTTTCTTCTGCTGTTGCAGCCCAGGAAAGCAAGCAACAGCCTAGTGCTTCTATAGAAGAATTGAGTTTCTATCCGAATCCAGTTAGCAACGGTAAAATCTACATCACCTCCAAAACATCACAAAGCAAAGAAGTTGCCATCTATGATGTGTTGGGAAAAAAAGTACTTCAAGCAACCCTAAACGTGAATGCAAAAGAATTGAATATTGCAACACTTTCCCCAGGGGTTTACATCATCAAGATTAAAGAAGGTGAGGCCACAGCCACTAGAAAGCTGATAGTGAAGTAATTCATTTTTCTCGGTTGTTATAATTTAATAATTTTTTCACATTGGATGTTGGAAAACTTTCAAAATACTTTCTATCTTTGCACAATAAATATTTTAAAAAAAAAACTCAAAATGAAAAAACTTTACACTTTATTGTTTATGGCTCTAACTTCAGCTGGATTCGCTCAAGTTACTTTGCCTTTTTCAGATTCTTTCAGCTATCCAGCAGGGAATTTACATGAAACCTCTCCATGGTCGGTAGTAGGAACTGCAAATGCAACAGATCATATACTGTTAGACGGAAGTAAGGTAACATTTGATGCAGGTGGTACGGATGCTCAAGTTATGGTAACTCCTCAAAATGCTGGAACAGTATATTTTAAAATAAAATTAAAAGTAGTGTCGATGGCTGGTGTGACTGATCCAAATGGAGGTTATTTGGCAGGTTTTGCGCAAAATAATACAACTTTTGGAGGCACCTTGTGGACCAAAAGAGTTGACGATAATACATTCAATTTAGGTATAGAAACTAGAACTGGTACAGGTGTAAACACTACTTACACAACTGAGACTTATACAACTGGTGTAGATTATAACGTTGTTGTTGCTTATACGTTTGGAGAAGGAGCAAGTGATGATACAACTAAATTGTGGATAAACCCATCAGCTAGTGATGAAGCAACTCCTCTGTTGACAGACACTCATACAGGTGGAGACTTAACGTCTATTGTTAGTTTCTTTTTAAGACAAGATAGCGCAACTGAAACTCCATCAGTTGAAGTAGATGATCTGAGTGTTTCATTAACTTTTGCGGGTACATTATCTAATGAAAAATTCAATTCAATCGAAGGATTAAAAGTTTACCCTAATCCAGTTGTTGACGGAAAATTGTTCATCAACACAGATGCAAATTCATCTAAAGAAGTTGTGATCTATGATGTACTAGGAAAACAAGTATTGAAAGCTACAACTAGCAATGCAGTAAACGTTTCTAACTTGAATGGTGGTGTTTATATCGTTAAAATCACTGAAGAAGGAAAAACAGCTACAAGAAAATTAGTTATCAGATAATTAATTCTTTCATAAATTTTTAAAAGCATCCGCTATTGGCGGATGCTTTTTTTTTGTATAATTGTATATATAAATCATAAATACAACAGTATGAAAAAACTCTACACACTTTTATTATCGATCTTGGTAACGGCAGGCTATGCTCAAACCACTGTGTTTTCCGAAGATTTGGCTACACCACCTGCAGGAAATCCCACGGCAACGGATTATACGGGATATCAAAACGGCAGTCCTATTGTATTCACAGGAAATGCAACCATCAGAACAACTTCTCCCTCAGAAAATTATACAGGTGCTTCAGGAAGCGGATGTGTCTTTATCGGAGGAGCCACTCCAAGCCAGTCTTTTATGATTGAAGGCATCAATACAACCAATTATTCAGATCTAACCTTGTCTTTCGGGCATTATAAGACTACAAATGCAGGAAGCAATGAACTTACTGTTCAGGTAAGTGGGGATGGGGAAAACTGGACACCCATGGCCTATTCCCGTCCTACAGGTACAGGAACTTCAAACTGGATTTTAGTGACGCCAACAGGGACCATACCTTCAACAGAAAATTTAAGAATTAAATTTGAAAACCCAGTTACAACCGTAGGTTTCAGGATAGATGACATCAAAATTGTTGGAACAACCCTAGGAATTGGTAAAAATTCAATCGAAGGATTAAAAGTTTACCCAAACCCAGTTGTTGACGGAAAATTGTATATCAACACAGATGCAAATTCTTCTAAAGAAGTTGTAATCTATGATGTATTAGGAAAGCAAGTATTGAAAGCTACAACTAGCAATGCAGTTAACGTTTCTAACTTGAATGGTGGTGTTTATATCGTTAAAATCACTGAAGAAGGAAAAACAGCTACAAGAAAATTGGTTATCAAGTAATTGATTTTTTATATATTTCAAAAGCCTCAATTAACGTTGAGGCTTTTTTATTTTCTTACTTTTGCAAAAAAATAACTTGATTCCAGCTCCTGACATATTCAACATCTCCAGCCAAAAGCAGTTTGAAAAGATCGCCCTCAAGGTGTTTCGTTTTCAATACGACAACAATGCGGTTTACCGTCAGTTTTGCGAATTGTTGAAGGTAGAGAAGGGAAACGTGAAATCATTAAGAGAAATCCCGTTCCTCCCGATTCAGTTTTTCAAGAGCCACGAAGTCCTTTCGGATGAAAATCCGGTGCAACAAATATTTACAAGTAGCGGAACGACCGGAATGGTAACGAGTAGGCATTTGGTTACTGATGTCACTTTATATGAAGAAAGCTACCGAAAAGCTTTTTCTGAATTCTACGGAAATATAGAGGATTATGCCGTTCTGGCATTGCTTCCTTCTTATTTGGAACGCCAAGGTTCGTCGCTGATTTATATGGTCGAGGATTTAATCAAACTCTCCAATAATCCAAATAGCGGTTTTTATCTTCACAATCATGATGATTTGATCGAGAAGCTGATTGAACTTGAAGAACAGGACAAGAACGTAATCCTAATCGGGGTTACTTACGCTTTGTTGGATTTAATCGAAAAAAGGAAATTCAATTTCAACAATACGATCATCATGGAAACCGGAGGTATGAAAGGCAAACGCAAAGAAATGATCCGGGAAGAATTGCACCAGCAGCTTTGTGATGGTTTCGGCGTTTCTGCAATCCATTCCGAATATGGAATGACCGAACTTTTATCGCAAGCCTATTCCCTTGGAAACGGAATTTTCGAATGTCCGTCCTGGATGAACATTCTAATCCGCGATACAGAAGACGCTCTTAATTATGTAGATAACGGAAAAACTGGAGGCATCAACGTGATTGATTTGGCCAACATCAACTCCTGTTCCTTTATAGCTACCCAAGATTTGGGCAAAAAATACCCCAACAATTCTTTCGAAGTATTGGGACGTTTTGATCATTCTGATATTCGGGGTTGCAACCTGATGGTGCTGTAATTAGATTTTCTTCAGATACAAATACTTATTCGAATAATCAATAATTGCCTTTCCTGCCAATAAAACATCGGCTCCAATAATGCCTTCAACCGGTTTGGTTTTGTGTTGCTTCAAGGCTTCATTCACATGCGATAGATCAAAGATGATGAGGTCGAATTCGGCCCATTTCCATAAACCCAACTTCAATACATTTTTTTGTGAAACCTGTGTCAGCATCCCAACAGCTCCAGCTCCGGCCGCCTTTGTCTTGGATTTTTTTGCAATTAGCGTAAAAAGTTCCACACTTTCAAATCCCACACAACTATTGGAGGCTCCGGTGTCGAGAATGAAATTTCCCTTAATGCCATTGATTTCTGCTTTTATCAATAAATGCTGGGTCTTGGTGACCTTGAATTTTATTTTTTTATAATTTTCCTTCTTGAGGATGTCCTGTATCTTTTTCATTTCTGTGATTTGAAGCTCAAAAATAAAGTAAAAAAGCAAACCACTTGTAGGCGTTAACGTTTATCAAGCAAAAAGTTTTAAACTTTGTATCTTTGTGGCTTTCAAAAATTAAAATGACAATTACCGATACCCACAGCCATATCTACAGTGAAGAATTTGCCCAAGACCGAAAGGACATGATGCAGCGTGCTTTTGACAATGGCGTTACCCGAATTTTTGTTCCTTCGATCGATTCCTCTTATACTTCAAAAATGTATGAGATGGAAGTCGAATATCCCGAAAAGGTGTTCCTGATGATGGGTTTGCATCCCACTTATGTAAAAGAAAATTATCTTGAGGAACTTGCTTTTGTGGAAGCTGAACTTTCCAAGAAGAAGTTTTATGCCGTTGGCGAAATAGGAATTGATTTATATTGGGACAAGACGTTTTTAAAGGAACAGCAGTTCGCTTTTAGAAAACAAATCCAGCTGGCAAAGCAGTACAAACTGGCCATCAACATTCATTGCAGAGATGCTTTTGACGAAGTCTTTGAAATTTTAGAAGAAGAAAAATCGCCCGAATTATGGGGAATATTTCATTGTTTTACCGGGAATTATGAACAGGCTTTGCAGGCCATTTCCTGTAATATGAAGCTCGGAATAGGAGGTGTGGTTACTTTTAAAAATGGAAAAATCGATCAGTTTTTGGATAAAATCGATTTGAAACACATCGTTTTGGAAACAGATTCGCCTTATCTGGCCCCAATTCCCTACCGTGGAAAAAGAAATGAAAGCAGTTATGTGGTGAATGTTATAAGTAAATTAGCTGAAATATATAATGTTTCTCCAGAGAAAATAGCGGAAATTACCACCGAAAATTCAAAGGCAATTTTCGGGATTTAATGAAAAGAGAACAAGGATGTCAATAAATTTTTGTTCTTTTGTTACACAAAAACAAAACTATCAAAATGCAGAAATTTGACGCAATTCGTCCGTTTTATGATTCTGAAATAAACGAGGCTATTCAAAAAGTAATTCATCATCCAATGATGAAAGCGTTGATGAATTTCGCTTTTCCAGATGTTGACGATGAAGTTTGGAAAGAACAACTCAGAAAAACGCATTCTATACGTGATTTTCAATGCAATTTCATTTATCAGGCATTGATGCAGGTGCTCGAAAAAACTTCTGAAGGACTAACAACTTCGGGTTTTGATAAACTCGACAAACATACACCCTACCTTTTTATATCGAATCATCGGGACATCATTTTAGATACTTCGTTGCTTAATGCTTGCTTGTTCGACCACGGTATGATCATGACGGCTTCGGCAATTGGTGATAACCTGGTGAAGAAATCGTTCCTATATACGCTATCAAAACTCAACCGAAATTTTTTGGTTCTCAGAGGTCTTCCGCCAAGAGAATTGTTGCAAAGTTCGAAGCTGATGTCGGAATATATTGGGCAATTGTTGTTGCGTGAAAACCGTTCGGTTTGGATTGCACAACGCGAAGGAAGAACCAAGGATGGTAATGACGCGACTCATCAGGGTGTTTTGAAGATGCTCGGAATGGGGTCGGACGAAGCCAATTTGATGGATTATTTCAAGAAAGTTAAGATTGTTCCGGTTTCTATTTCCTATGAATATGACCCAACCGATGCCTTGAAGATGCCTCAGTTGATGGCAGAAGCCAATAATGAAATCTACATCAAGGAAAAGAACGAAGATTTTATGACGCTGTTGAGTGGCATCATGGGGCAGAAAAAACGCATTCACATCCATGTTGGCGATGTTTTGGATACCGAAATCGATCAGATTAAAGCCGAGTTTGATAATTCGAACAAGCAAATTCAGGCTTTGGCACAAGTAATTGACGATTCAATCTTGAATTCCTACAAGCTTTGGCCGACGAATTATATTGCCTACGATATCTTAAACGATACCGAAAAATACGCTCATCTATATACCGAAAAGGAAAAATCACTATTCGAAAGGCGACTCGAAATAAGAATAAACGAAGATAATCCTGTTGAAATGCAGGGCTTTCTTTCGATGTATGCCAATCCGGTTGTAAACAAATCAAAATACGAAAATGCAGTCTAAATCCAAGATACTTTTAATTTATACCGGCGGAACCATTGGTATGATGAAGGATTTTGAGACCGGAGCCTTGAAGGCTTTCAATTTTAGCAAACTCCTTCAGCGAATTCCCGAATTGAAACAATTGGATTGTGAAATCGAAACTTTTTCATTCGAAAATCCTATTGATTCCTCCAACATGAACCCCGAAAAATGGCTCAAGATTGCCACAATAATCGAAGAGAATTACACCATTTTTGATGGATTTGTAGTGCTTCACGGTTCGGATACCATGTCCTATTCGGCTTCGGCATTGAGTTTTATGTTGGAGAATTTGGCCAAGCCCGTTGTTTTTACGGGTTCCCAATTGCCTATCGGAGATTTAAGGACGGATGCCAAGGAAAACCTAATTACGGCAATCCAAATCGCATCTTTGCAATATAAAAACAAGCCCGTTATTGGTGAAGTTTGCCTTTATTTTGAATATAAATTATACAGAGGAAATAGAACGACTAAGATAAATGCTGAACATTTTAATGCCTTTACTTCGCCAAATTATCCACCATTGGCCGAATCCGGAGTGCATTTGAAATTAAATAGGGAAACATTCCTTCCGAAAGCAAATTCTAAGAAACTCTTAGTGCATAAGGATTTAGATCCAAATGTAGTGATTTTGAAAATGTTTCCGGGAATCAACGAAGATGTCCTTTCGGCTATTTTCAATATCCCAAATTTAAAAGGAGTAGTGTTGGAGACTTACGGAGCTGGAAATGCCCCAACAGATGAATGGTTTTTGAATTCCTTGAAAAAAGCCATCAAAAGCGGATTGCACATTATCAATGTAACCCAATGTTCGGGCGGAAGCGTTAGTATGGGACATTATGAAACCAGTACTTCGATGAAAAAAATAGGTGTAATTTCTGGAAAAGACATCACCACCGAAGCGGCCATAACCAAGCTGATGTATCTTATAGGGCAAAAAGTTTCGTCAAATGTTTTCAAAACCATTTTTGAAACTTCCTTACGAGGAGAATTGTCATAAAAAGTACTTTTAAATTTCGTTAACTGGTATTTTTTTGTGTTCTTTGCAACCGCAAATATTTAGAGAGGTGTCCGAGTGGTTGAAGGAGCAAGCCTGGAAAGTTTGTATATGGGTAACTGTATCGTGGGTTCGAATCCCATCCTCTCTGCGATAATTCATTTAAATTACTTCAAACCCATTTAAATCCTAGGATTTAAATGGGTTTTTGTTTTCACGCTAGAATCCATCATTTTCACGGTAAACTTGAAACACCAAAGTTTGATGCAGTAACACATGGGCTTTTGATTGCGTACGTGTAACCATCAACTGGATTAGTTATGAAATATCTACGATAAATCTATTTTTAATGACTTTTTCCCACAGTTTCACGAGTTAAAATCCTTGCCATTTTTTTTCCAATATGTTTTATCTTTTAAATAATCCCATTTTCCATTGCCAGTTTTATCAACTCCGGAGACGTTTTTACCTGAAGTTTATGCATAATGTTACGCCGGTGCGTTTTCACGGTATGTTCACTAATGAATAGTTTTGCAGAAATAGCTTTGGTGTTCAACCCGTCGGCGACACATTTAATAATCTCTTTTTCACGTTCAGAAAGCACTTGTGCACCTGTCATAGATGGCTTTTTGTTTCTGAAATAATTAAATATTTGATCATTGATTTTATGGTGAAAATAGTTTCTGCCATTTGAAGTCTCTGTAATAGCCTGAACAAGTTCAGCTTTTGATGCATCTTTTAGAATATAGCCCTGAGCACCTTTTTCAAGCGCACTTTTAATTTGTTTTATGGATTGATGCATTGTTAGCATTAATACAGGCGTTTGATATCCTTTTAAATTCAGTAATTCCATACAGGCAATACCATCAAGTGCTGGCATATCAATATCCATCAAAATGACATCAATCTTCTCACCATCCAAAATTGCGGGTATTGCGTTGCCGTTAATTGTATGTGCTACGACCTCAATACCGTCTTCAGGTTTAAACATCGCTTTTATGCCTTCAGCAAAAAGTGGGTGGTCGTCAACAATTAGAACTTTTACCATAATTGTGTTAGTTAAGAGTCATTTTTATAATAGGCATGTCTATATTGATCGTTGTACCACTTGCTGGATTGCTGTCAAATCGTATTTCACCATGAAGCTCTCCAATAATCTTTGTCAAGGACTTTAGCCCCATGCCAGAATTGTTTTCACTTTCAGGAATTTCGAATCCTTTACCATTGTCTTGCACAAGTATGTTTATAAGATTGTCGTCATCAAAGCAAGTTAATGAAATCGATAATTTCGTCGCTTCTGCGTGTTTTAGTACATTACTAACAAGTTCCTGAACAATGCGATAAACAACAATCTCATTTTCAGAGCTCATTTGCTCTTCGCACATAGCAGCTGTAAATTCTACTTCAAGTCCGTTTACATGCTTAAGATGGTCAGTAAGCTCTTTTAGTGCGGGTACCAATCCAAAGTTTTCAGAAATTCCAATATTCAGCGAATGGGAAAGGTTTCGAATATCATTGCAAGCCTGATCCACAAGCGTAGCCAATATCTGATAATTCGGAATTGATTTTTCTTCAATCCTATTCAAGTTGACTTTAATTGTCGCCATTAGACTGCCAAAATGGTTATGAAGATCCTTCGCTAAACGCTGGCGTTCACTTTCCTGTCCTTGTACCATCGATTGGAGTGTCTTTGTTTCCTGCGCTACTAATAGATTCCTTATATTCTCGTCGTGTTGTTTTCGTTCGTTTTCAGACAAAAGCCTGGAGTTTTTAAAAAGCTGGCGGAAGTATAATGATAGCAATACGGCAAAAAGTAAAAGGAATACTGTTACGATAATATAAATACGGTTTGAAAGCTGCCGCTTCTCAAGCAAAACAATTTTTTTTTCTTTTTGACTAACTTCAAAATCTGTTCGTAGATTGGCGATCTGCTTTGTAGTTTCAGAATTTTCGATACTATCCTTATATATTACATACTGCTTTTGAAAAATATATGCTTTCCGAAAATCATTTTCTTGCTCAAATAATTCAGATAATAGTTGGGAGGCATCTCTAATTTGCTCCTTAAGATTGATACTTTTGGCTAATTGGAGTGCGGTTTCAGTATGGTATATCGCTTCCGAAATGTTTCCGGTTTCTGCAAACAGTCTTCCAAGTTGATTGTGATAGTCTGCCATCCCAAAGGTGTCACCCAATTTGTCCAGCAAACCGATAGCTCTGATTAAATCATCTTCAGCAATGTCATATTGCTTCTGTTTCCAATAAACTAATGCCCTGTTTCCAATGGTATAAGCTTTTCCTATTTTCAGGTTAATGTTGTCAAATAATCGACCCGCTTCATCATAAAGCGCCAGTGCGTGGTTAAATTCATTAATCTTATAATAGCTAAAGCCCGTATTCAAAAGGCTTATAGCAAGCTTGTCTTGAGTACCTTCCTGCCTGATAACGGTGATTGCTTTATTATTGTAAACAATTGCATTTCTATAATCATTATTAGCGATATAAGTGTTTGCAATTTCGAGATACGCATTTGTCAGTAGCTTATTGTTTTTTTGCCTGATAGCAAATTCAGCAGCCTCAAAATGATTATTTAATGACAACTTTAGATTACCAATTAATCGGTATGCGACACCTTTAGACTGGTAGGCCTCAATAATATAGTGTGGCTTTTCATACTCGTTTGCTGCTTTAAGCAACTTGTCCGCATACAACAATACCTCATCAGGATCTGGAGAGAGAGCCGCGATGTTGGCATATATCATCATTCTTTGATCAGGAGAAATAGCATCTTTCTCCAACAATAGTTTAAGGCTATCCGTACGCGCTTGATTTTGTGCCAATACGTTATAACCTGAAAAAAATGTCAAAAAGAATAAGATGATCCAACTTCCTAGCTTCATTGGCAAGTTTATTTTTTTGAATGAATAGTACCTTGGTTAGCACGTAGAACAGGATCAATAACTATTTCCATTTTCAGTTTTTCTCGTTGGCCGTCTTCTGTCACCCTTTCAAATTCCAATGAGGCTCCAAGCGTGAATACTGCTAAACTGCTCTTTGATGCATCTCCTAAGAAAATAGAAAAACTTAAAGGCTGATCGGGAAAGTCAATTTTGGTTGGTATTTGCATTTGCCCTTCTTTCACAACTGCCGTAAAATCCTTAAAATAAAGTTTGTGAAATGAAAAAAGTTTTAACGGAAGAATTGTAAAGTGAATGGTTTGATCACTATTCGCGTCAACAATAAAATTAGTTACTGCATTACCTAACGCCATTGAACCCTGGTCGTAAATTAGGGAATGTTCACATGCACTAACAGGAGCTGTCGGGTGAGGGTTGTTTATTAAAACGCTTTCTGTGTCCACCTGTACGAAAATGTGTCTTGTGTTTTTCATAATTGAGATATGTTATTGATTTCGGCAAATTTAACAGTATTGGGTAAACCTTTCATACCACTAAAGAGGTATTAGCAAATATACTTCTTCTATGTTATTTGTGGCAATTTGTATTTGCTTTTTGATAGTAGCCCTTTAAATATTAGCGGTTACAAATTAGGTAGTCAGAAAAATCATCCTTTTGGCGGATTTCCCACAATCGCAATTTAGCCAATTTTGTCTTGTCTTCAATTACAATTGTCGTTAAGATCAAAATGGTGGAGCAGATCCCACTTAAAAAAACGAACCTTCCTGTAGGTTTTATAGGGGCGTTAACCGAAAAGCCATAAGAGTAGGTAATAAAATTTTCAAAACATGAACAATTTAACCTTAACAGCTGACCAGGCAAAAGCAATGGGACAGAACATTAGCGGATCAAAATCTTTCGGACCGTTAACTCTCAATTACAACATCGATTTAAGCATTCCGCAAATTTCTGCCAGTGCGACACTTTATGGTGTTTCAATTGGAAGCGTAGTAATCAACCCAAACAGCCCGTCGGCAACGATTGGCGGAAATGTCGGGATTGCAAAAGCAGAATTGACACTAACGGCGAATTTTCAGTCGAATGAACTCGATTACAATGTTGATGTCGAGGCTTTCGGTCACACAATTTATTCTGGAAGCGGTAAATTATTCAGCTGGTAATTTATCCAATTCTTATTTGATCAGGCCCGAAGCTAGTCTTAGGGCTTTTTTGTTTCAGGTAAAAACACGTTATCAATACCCCAAAAGTAGTAGTTTCAAAATCACCTTTTTGGATTATTCAAGTTGATTGTTGTTTCCTCAACTTTGTAATGTCTTCAATGCGCATTACCAAAAGACAAAGGCGAAACCGAAAAGCCTAAATAGAGTAGGGCCAATATTTAATATACTATAAAATGAGCAACGAAGTTAAAATGACAAAAGAACAGATTTTGAGCCAATTGAAAAAAGAAGGGGTGACAAACCTTGACGAGTTTGCAAACTTCTTGGTTAAGAAAACCCACAAAAATGGGGAGGAAAACGGACCAATTGTGATGAGCGCTATCATCTACCAACACGGTTTCGTAAACCACTAATCTGGATAAAGGAGCGAGATTGTAAAGTCTTGCTCCTTTTTTTTAACTCAAATTATTTTGATATGGAAACATTATTGGAAAAAAAAGACCAAATACAGATGCTTGACGGCATCCTTCATTGGCTAAACGCCAACATAGAGAAATTTCAAATACCTATTGAAGCGGCTCCTTCAACCTGTGGTCCCGAAGAAATTACGGCAGATATTAAACGCAAAGCTTTTTCTGAACTGGGACTTGCAATAAGACTCGCGCAGAGATCGCCTTTCCTGCAACAGCATCCAGAGATGAAAAAACTTCAAAAATCGTGGGTTGATATCATTGACAGCCAGGATTTTTTCTTCGATACCAGACGCCGACTGCAATTGTACCCACACCGTGTTGTTGCCTATTCTGTACTCAGATCATTGGGGATAGAAAACGATGCCGCCAAAAGCGATCTTCAGGCTGTTCTAGACCGTGGATTCATGGAAAATGCTGAACGTAATGCATGGGAGAAGCTCGACATGAAATATTATATCAAGGCCTGTGGCCTAAACCATAAATTTCCTTCCGACGAATACCTGTTAAAATATTCTTCATTAACCAACCTGCCAAATCTGGCATACGTACAAAACCTTGACTTATATGGATTGACGCATTTGCTTTTCCATTTTGCAGATTTCGGTGACATCGATATGAAACAATTTTTGCAACAGGATTACAAGCACATTCAAGATTATACAGACTTGTCGCTATCAATGTCGGTCGTCAAACAAGATTGGGATCTTACTGCCGAATTGCTCATCAATCAATATTGTCTTCAAAAAACATTTTCTGAGTTTGACCGACATGCCGCTGCGACACTTCTAAAAGCACAGCAGTCCTCTGGCTTCATTCCTGGTAGGGAGTGGGTGATAGCTCAAAAAACGGAAACTGAACCTGCGAGCCATATTTTTGAAGACGTCTATCATCCAACAATCGTGAGCCTGATATTACTTGATTGTGAACTAATGAACTGAAAACATGAAAAATAACATACTAAACACTAGCCTTCAACTTGACCAATGGATTATTGATCATTCAGATTATTTAACTAACGACAACCTAACTTCTATGCTTGCACTATCTCAATTGTGCGCCATAACAACTGGTTCATTTACAAAATCTACCGCCCATCTAAAATTGTTAATTTCTGGTGCAAATAGTCTTGATTTTTCATCAGGAACACTCATCTCAGGAATTCTATCTGCAATTTTCGTCACTGAGCATGGAACTGAAAAGCAAAAAATAGATGCCGTTGACTACCTCACAATACTATCGGAAGTAAACCCTGATGCGATGACAATCAATGCTGCCGTCTTAAAAGCTGTTTTTAAAGAGAACTGTGTAGAAACATGGCCTGTTGAAATACATCAAATTCCGCTTTTTGAAATCGATATAAGCGCGATGATTGGGCACACGCTAACACAAACGGAAATACTGTCCATGTTTGGTGCCAGAGAAATAGCTGCCGATTTTATCTTCAGAACTAAAATCGAAGGAATGGCAATCCATACAATGAGAATTTATGATCTTACTACAGCCATGCGATGCTTGCGGGCTTTAAAGTATATCAAACAGGATAAAAATCTGGTATCCCGTATTGGTGCGGATTATATTTTCCAGCAACAATGCTATGACGGTAGCTTTGGTGATTTTGACACAGCTCTTTCTGTAATTGAGGATTCTGCGAAAAATGCAGAGATTCGAATGGCAATCAAGCTCGATGTCGCTTTCCAAATGATGTGGACACTTTTTGAAATTAGTGACTCCACACATAATCTAATGCAACATTTACAAACCCATACTCTGGCAATACTCCAACAAAATAAAAATGCAAGTTATGCTGAATAAACAACAAATTGAAACCTTCAAAAATGATGGTATTCTTATCTTGGAAAATTTCTTTTCAGAAGAAGAAGTAGTTGCATGGCGTAAGCAAGCGCTTGCCTATCATGATTATCCTATCACAGATGATGATTGGAGAGCGGCCATTAGGAAAGTCAATTCTAATGCTTTCAAACTGATTGATGAACCTACGCCATACACCCATCCAAAAATGCAGGCATTATACGAATCACTTGCGGCAGGTATTATATGGAATGGTGAAAACGAATTGGTTGCCCGCGCTCCAGAAATGCATCGCGAATGGCTCGGAGCTAGAACACCCCATTTAGATTTTCCAGTTTACGACAGTATTCGAACATTGGTCAACAGTGTTTTCTATCTGGCAGATGTTGATCCATATGGCGGTCCTTTTATGTATTGGCCAGGTAGCCATCTCGACTCGTGGGAATATTTTAAAGAAAGCCCAAAAGACTACATGTCACAAGGTGACCTAAGCCAAGATCAGATTTTCGAACGCATTACAAGCCGTGTTTCTAGAGAGGTTCAATCATTTTCCGGAAAAGCAGGAGACTTAATGCTCTGGCATTCCCTAATACTTCATTCAGCGTCAGTCAACAAATCAAATTCAGCGCGTCTTGCCGTCATCGGTAGATGGGGCAATATGCTCAAAAATGGTGAAACACGATTTGACTTCAACAAATCAATTTGGGATGAATGGAAATTTAATGGACAAGATTTGCCCGTCCTGCAGTAATATTATGATAAAAGATAAGCAAATTTCCTGTATCGCATGCAAATCTGACATTTCTTTAGAATCGACCGGCAACACTTGTATGCAAAAAAAATGTCCTTACTGCCATAAGAAACAGCCAATATTATATATAACGGTCTTACTTATGTAGTTTTATAGTGTAAAGACAAATTGACACTGTGCCAATTTTATTATTTGTAGCGATTGTAATTATTAGAATTCGACTGAAGGTTGGATTTGTGCTTTAAAATGACGAAAAGTGACGCTTAATACTTTTTAAACGGCATATAGATTTAATGATGTGCAATACCTGTTTCTAAATCGTAACAAATAATTCCCCTATGTTTGGACCTAAAATGCTAGTGCTGAAAATTATAAAAGCTCAATATTTACTTTTCACAGAAATAATCAAAACTAGTCCAAATATTATTACAATTTCAGCAAATTTCATTTCATCTATCGCCCAATTTTTATCTTTGAGTATCACTAAGGCATTAGTAGGTAGGGGTATAATTCGAGGAGGGTAAAAAATTTAGTTTTGTAAATGCTTATTATAATATATAAGAGGAAATGAAAATGATTCGAATCCCATCCTCTCTGCAAAGCAAAAAAGCTCTTATGAATTTTCATAAGAGCTTTTTTTATAATGTAAAATCTATTATTTAATGACTTTTCATTTTCTCAAAAGTAGTAGCTAAAACCCTCTTTATCTTATCCGAAGCACCACTGAATGCTTTTTCGATTGTATCGGCATTATGTGTTACAGCCATTGGGTTTAAACCTGCCAAACGAACTTCAATCAAGCAACGTTTATCGTCTGTTCCAAATTTATCCTTGTTTTCATCGCCAAGATGCACTTCTACTCGCGTAATTTTGTCTTCAAAACGGCTTAATGTTTTTTCTAATTCTTCCGAAAAATAAGTTTGTAATCTTTCGTGGCCTTCAATTGTACTGTCTGTGTTGAATTGTATTTGCATAATTTTTTTTGTTTTAATTTGATTTGTATAAATTTAGAAATTCATTCGCACTTTAAAGCTTCAATTAATATAAGTTTATGATTTTATCAAGCCAAAATTAAAGCCACTCCTAAATGTTTTTGATATATTTGTCTGACCGATGCAAGCTTTAACTGTTGGTAGCTCAACCCAAAAAATATGCGTTTATATTTTAAAATAGTTTTCTTACTCTTTTTCGTAAAATCGTTTGCACAGGACACGATTCCTACGGTCGTGAGAGATACCCTATTCTACACCAAGATTGATTCGCTTTACAGGGAAGACCAGTTTTATTTTGGCTTGACCTATAACCAATTGATGAATACTCCAGCGGGATTTTCGCAGGACGGAATCTCAACCGGAATCAGTGCGGGTTTTCTTCGAGATATGCCAATCAATAAAAGACGAACTATGGCTGTTGCTTTAGGACTCGGACTTTCCTACAATAAGTATCATACCGATTTGGTGGTTTCAAAAGTTCCTAACGGAAGGGTTTATGGCATTACAGATCCAAATTCTTTTTCGAGAAATAAGATGGAACAGGTTTTTGTAGATGTGCCAATTGAGTTCAGATGGCGGAATTCTATACCCGAAAGCCATAAGTTTTGGAGGGTTTATGCTGGATTTAAGGTGAGATATTTAGCTTTGGGGAAAACGAAATATGTAGCTTCGGACGAAACCCAAGTAATCATCAACAATCCAGATTTTAATAAGTTGCAATACGGTCCGTTTTTATCTTTCGGATACAATACTTGGAATTTTCATGCCTATTATGGTTTGAATTCGCTATACAAATCCGCCCAAACAGTTGATGGAGATGCTATCGATTTTACTACCCTAAACATCGGTTTGATGTTCTATATTCTATAGCCAAAAATAGAAAAGTCCTATTTGGGGCAAGGTTCCAATCAAGCTTCCTAAAATTAATTCGGTTGGTGTGTGAGCTTTCATTTCCAATCTGGATGAAGCTACAAATCCGTTGCATAAAATCAAGGGAACAATCGGGAAGATCAATCGAACTTGAAAATGCAGGCTAATTCCGATGGTGAAAACCGTCAAAGCTGTAATCCCAATCATGTGGAGGCTTGCCTTTTGTTTAAAGTAAATTAAAAACAGGGCGAGAAGCGTGCTGATCAAACTTCCGAGAAAAAAGAAATGCAGTTCTAGAAAATTATCAACCGTTATGCTTTTTTTGATTAAGATATAAAGCAAAATGGCGTGAATGATTAACGGTATAATCCGCTGATTTCTTTTCGCAAGCATAATGGAATCTACCTTTCCCATAGAAAGTAAAAGGTAATAAAACGTCACAGGGATAAAAATGGTAATAATGACGATTTGGATGATAACCAAATAGATATCGGGATATAGAAAATAATGTTCTCCGAAAAGAAAAAAAATCAAAACCGCATAAACCGAGATGAATAACGGATGTAGGATGTAGGAAAATGTGGTGAGGAGTTTTTTCAAATTTTTATGTTTTTAATTTGAAAGTATTGTTTCAATAGCTAAGGTAGAAAAGGATCCTTTGTCTTTTCCTACACTTATAGTATCAAATTTCTTCCATTGGGCATTCAAATAAATCCAAGTATTGCCATATTCAGGGGTCATATAGGCAGAAAGCGTTGGTTCATACCGAAATGCTTTTTTGTAACCTTTGGAATTTAAATCTTTAAATTTATATTGAAATTTATTTTGCTCAATCGTTAGCCATTCAAAGGCAACAAACAAACCTTTCTCTGGAAATGCAATTTTATATTTTGATACATCTATTGTAGTTTCTCTATGTCCTTTGGGAACGGAAAAAATGATATCTTCATTGTATAGATAATCGCCAGGGGCTCCTTTTTCATCTGGTACATACAAAACCATTTTAAATAGTGCTCCTTTTATATTGCTATTTGTCGCCAATTTGATGGTATTCAGATAGGGTGTTTTTTCATACGATTGATCGTACTCAAAAAACCGACCAACGATCCAAGGTGCTAATTGAATGCCAAATCCAGTAGTTGCTGTTTCTAGGTCAAATGTAGAAATGGTGTTGAAAATTGTTTTCTTCTGTGACTGAACCAAAACTTCTTCCAACTGGATAGAAGCTTTTTTCAGATAAAAAACTTGATTGTTATGGGATAACTTGATGGCTTTGGTTTCATATCCAACACAAGAAAGTATAAGTGTCTTGTTTAGAGCGTCGTTTGAAATAGTAAAGCTTCCGTTTTCTTCAGAAGTGGCACCGATGTTCTCATTATCAACCCAGATATTGACATAAGGGATGGTTTTTTTGGTCAGGCTATCTTGAACAATACCAGTAGTTTGTGCAAAGTTTTGGACTGCTAAAAGCAAAAATATTGCCTGAAGATAAAATTTCATCTATATTTCTTTTAATTCTAAACTTAAGGATTAAAGATTTATTACATTTTCTTCCTCATCCTCGCCACAGGAATATCAAGCTGTTCTCTATACTTTGCAATCGTCCTTCTAGCAATCGGGTAGCCTTTTTCTTTTAAGATATCGGCCAATTGATCGTCGGGAAGTGGTTTTTGCTTGTCTTCTTCCTCGATTACATTCTGCAATATTTTCTTGATTTCAAGGGTTGAAACATCTTCGCCTTGGTCGTTTTTCATCGCTTCCGAGAAAAATTCCTTGATGAGTTTTGTTCCATAAGGCGTTTCTACGTATTTACTGTTTGCAACACGCGAAACGGTCGAAATATCCAAACCAACCATATCGGCAATGTCTTTCAAAATCATCGGTTTCAGCTTGGTTTCATCGCCTTCCAAAAAGAATTCCTGCTGATAATGCATAATCGCATTCATCGTTACAAAAAGAGTTTCCTGACGTTGTTTTATAGCATCAATAAACCATTTAGCAGAATCTAATTTCTGTTTAATAAATTGTACAGCATCTTTTTGAGCATTCGATTTATCGCGGGAATCTTTATACGTCTGCATCATTTCCTGATAGTCCTTGGAAACGTGAAGGGAAGGAGCATTTCGCCCGTTTAAGGTCAGTTCCAATTCGCCGTCAACAATCCTGATGGCAAAATCGGGAACCACATTTTCGGTAACTTTGTTGTTTCCAGTAAAAGAACCGCCCGGTTTTGGGTTTAATTTTTCAATTTCATGAATGGCTTTCTTGAGTTGTTCGTTCGAAACGCCATATTTCTGCAATAATTTATCGTAATGTTTCTTGGTAAAAGCCTCAAACTGATTTTCGATGATGTCAGTAGCCAAAGCCACCGATTCTGTTGGGGTTTTGTGCTTCAATTGCAACAACAAACATTCCTGCAAATCTCTAGCTCCAACACCAGATGGTTCGAGTTCATGAACAATATGAAGGATTTTCTCCACCGTTTTTTCATCCGTATAAATACCCTGTGTAAAAGCCATATCGTCCACCATATCAGGAACGCTTCTTCGGATATAACCCATATCATCGATGCTTCCTACAAGAAATTCTGCAATTTCCCGTTCTTCATCATTCAAGATAAAAGTATTCAGCTGATTGATCAGATCCTGATGAAAACTCACCGGTGCAGCCAAAGGCGATTCACGATCGTCATCATCGTCACTGTAATTGTTGATTTGGGTCTTGTATTCCGGAGTTTCGTCGTTACTTAGATATTCATCAATGTTGATGTCTTCGGCTTCAATTCGGTCGCCTTCAAATTCATCGTAATCGTCGTATTCTTCACTTTCAAATTCGTCCTTTTCATATTCCTCTTCATCTCCACCTTCCAAGGCCGGATTCTCGTTCATTTCCTCTTTCAGACGTTGTTCAAAGGCTTGCGTAGGCAATTGAATCAGCTTCATCAGCTGGATTTGCTGTGGAGATAATTTCTGTGATAATTTTAAATTTAAAAACTGCTTCAGCATAAAAGGCTCTAATTTATTTTTTGCCACGAAGGCACAAAGGCTCTAAGTTTGTTATTGATTAACTTTATTGAGATACAAAGTTATTACTTTTTTCTTGTGTTGATGAAGCGTTTGATACCGCTTTTTATTAAAGGTACATTAAAATTTATTAAAAATCCCAAATCTTTATTAGTTAGTTTCAGATGACTGATTATTTGTGCTTCCCAAACGGAGTTAACTTGCTCAACAGCTTTAACTTCGACAATGATGCAATCTTCTACAAGCAAATCCAATCGCAAACCCTCACTGAAAACAATGTTGTCATAGACAATCGGAATGTCAATTTGTCCTTTCACTTCAAGCCCTGCTTTCGCAATTTCGTGTGCCAGACAAATCTCATATACTTTTTCAAGTAATCCAGGACCAAGTTCTTTGTGAACTTTAAAAGCCGAATGCACAATAATTTTAGCAATTTCCTCTGTTCTTTCCGTAATCATATATGGCTTTTATTTTAGAAATAAAGGTACAAAGACCTAATTTTAATTAGAAACTTCGTACCTTAAAATTATTTGATTTTTTAATATAATTTAAAAAACTTTGAGTCTTAGAGCCTTCGTGGCAAAAATCCGTGTCTTAAAATTCTGCACTTCCAGGAGTCCTAGGAAACGGAATTACATCTCTAATATTGGTCATTCCAGTAACAAACAATACCAGTCTTTCAAATCCTAGTCCAAAACCAGAATGTATTGCCGAGCCGAATCGTCTGGTGTCTAAATACCACCAAAGTTCTTCCTCGTCAATTCCGATAACTTTCATTTTTTCAAGCAAAACGTCCAAACGCTCTTCTCTTTGAGAACCTCCTACGATTTCTCCGATTCCCGGGAAAAGGATGTCCATTGCTCCAACCGTTTTTCCATCTTCGTTCAAACGCATGTAGAATGATTTGATATTGGCTGGATAATCGTAAACAATTACAGGCGATTTAAAGTGTTTTTCAACCAAGAAACGCTCGTGTTCAGATTGCAAATCAGCTCCCCATTCTTCAATAATATAGTTGAATTTTTTCTTCTTGTTAGGTGTAGAATTCTTCAAGATGTCAATCGCCTCTGTGTAGGAAACACGTTTGAAATTGTTCTCCAAAACGAAATTCAATTTCTCCAACAACGCCATTTCGCTTCTTTCGGCTTGTGGTTTTGATTTTTCTTCTTCGAGCAAACGACCTTCGAGAAACTTCAAGTCATCGGCACATTTGTCAACCGTATATTTAATTACATATTGGATAAAGTCTTCCGCCAAATCCATATTGTCGTGCAAGTCGTTGAAGGCAACTTCCGGCTCAATCATCCAAAACTCAGCCAAGTGGCGAGAAGTGTTTGAGTTTTCAGCTCTAAAAGTTGGTCCAAAAGTATAAATTTGACCCAAAGCCATCGCGAAAGCTTCACCTTCCAATTGACCAGAAACAGTCAGGTTGGTATGCTTTCCGAAGAAATCTTTCTTGTAGTCAATTGCTCCATCTTCCGTCTTCGGCAAATTGTCCAAAGGCAATGAAGTCACTTGGAACATTTCTCCAGCACCTTCAGCATCAGCACCCGTAATCACAGGCGTGTTCACATACACAAAACCTTTTTCCTGAAAATATTGATGCACTGCAAATGCCAATACCGAACGTACTCTCATGATTGCTCCAAAAGCATTGGTTCTTACACGTAAGTGAGCATTTTCACGCAAAAATTCCAACGAATGTTTCTTTGGTTGCATCGGGAATTTCTCTGCATCCGAATCGCCTAAAATTTCAAGTTTCGAAACCTGGATTTCAAATTTTTGTCCAGCACCTTTGCTCTCCACCAAAGTTCCCGTTACCGAAACCGCAGCTCCAGTCGTAATTCTCTTCAAAGTCGCCTCCGGTGTGTTCTCAAAATCAACAACACACTGAATATTATGAATCGTCGAACCATCGTTCAACGCGATAAATTGATTGTTTCTAAAAGTTCTAACCCAACCTTTTGCATTAACTTCGTGAAGCGTCTGTGTACTGTTTAATAAGTCTTTAACTTTTGTGTGTTTCATTTTAAATTAGGATTTTAAAATTTAGGATTTAGGAATTCCTCCAAATCAGCCTGCAAATATATAGTTTTTGATAGTATTTTTTAGGAGCTTTCCCGCTATCCGTTACAATCTTTTTGTCTCGTTAAAAAAACGAGACAAAAAGGATTTCCACTACTATCGGGGCTAACCCAATCAAATGGCTCGGTAATTCAGGAATTTTTTGATTGAATTTAAGCTTCAAGCTCCAATCCTGCAAGGTTTTCAAAACCTTGTAGGTATATTATTTAAATTCCCGCAAGTTCAAAAGACCTTTCAGGAAATCATTTTAAATCTGTGAATCTGTGGCTATAACTTCTTATTATCCAAATCGTCAATTTCCGCATCAGAATATTCCCGAAGTCGGATATTTGGTTCAGGCAATTCCTGTGCATTCGCCAAACGCTTGTTCATTGTCAAAACCAAAGCCGGTAAAAGCATCAGGTTCGAAAGC
This sequence comes from Flavobacterium arsenatis, assembly GCF_031456785.1. Classification (NCBI taxonomy): domain Bacteria; kingdom Pseudomonadati; phylum Bacteroidota; class Flavobacteriia; order Flavobacteriales; family Flavobacteriaceae; genus Flavobacterium; species Flavobacterium arsenatis. The sequence continues at coordinate 71,485 of NZ_JAVDVI010000002.1, read as the reverse complement.
ATTCCAAAACACAACGTGATGGAAACCAATCCGCCAAGTGCAATCGTACCGCCAAAACTCGATAACATAAATACCGAAAACCCAAAGAATAATACGATGGAAGTATAAAACATACTCAAACCAGCATCATTAAAAGTAGCATAAACAGATTTCTTGATTTTCCATTTGTTGTTTCTCAATTCCTCTCGGTATTGCGAAAGGAAACGAACCGTGTCATCAACCGAAAGTCCAAACGCGATCCCAAAAACCAAAATAGTAGAAGGTTTCAGCGGAATACCAAAATAACCCATAATTCCAGCCGTCATCAGCAAAGGCAAAAGATTCGGAATCAAGGCCACCAAAATCATCTTGAACGAACGAAACATAAATCCGATAAGCAAAGCCGTCAAGAAGAAGGCAAAAACCAATGAAGACAAAAGGTTGTCCAGTAAATAATTCGTTCCTCTCTGGAAAACCAACGATTTCCCCGTAATGTTCACTTCATAAGCATCTTTCGGGAAAACTTCATCGGCAATTTTTCGGATCGAAGCTTCAATCGCAGGCATATTCTCGCCATTGTCATCCCGCATAAAAGTGGTGATTCGGGCAAATTGACCATCATCGCTTACATAACTTTTCAAGACATTATCTTTGCTGTCTTTCGCAGTATTTTTTACATAGCTCAAGATAAAACTTTGCTCTTGAGAAGTTGGCAATTCAAAATATTCTGGATTTCCGTTATAGTAAGCTTGTTTGGCATATTTAACCAAATTAACAACAGAAATCGGCTTTGACAATCCTTCAATCTTTTGGATTTTGGTTTCAAATTCTTCCATCCTTCTCAAGGTTGAAGCTTTCATAACGCCTTTCTTTCGTTTGGTGTCAATCACGATTTCCAGTGGCATAATGCCGTCAAATTCATCTTCAAAAAACACGATGTCTTGGAAAAATTCAGTCTTTTTTGGCATGTCTTCGATGATGCTTCCCGTTACTTTCATCTGCAAAATCCCGATAATGCTCAAAACAGCAAAAATCCCTGCTACAGCATAAATTTTAACACGATTGGTTTTGATGTTTCTCAAAATCCAATCCATAAAACGCCTTACAGAACCCCTGTCCAAATGTTCCAAATGACGTTCAACTGGAGCTGGAATATAACTGTGGAAAATTGGAATCACGAACAAACACAAAAAGAACAATGCAAAAATATTGATGGCGGTTACGATTCCGAATTCAATCAATAAATCATTATTCGAGGTAACAAATGTTCCAAAACCAATGGCAGTTGTCAAGTTGGTAATCAAGGTTGCCATACCGATTTTGGTGGTAACACGTTGCAAAGCTTTTGCTTTATTTTTATGGACTTTGTATTCCTGATGGTATTTGTTGGTGAGGAAAATGCAATTTGGAATCCCGATTACAATAATCAGCGAAGGAACCAACGAAGTCAGGATTGTAATTTCATAATTGAACAATCCTAAAATTCCAAACGACCACATTACACCAATAATTACAATGATAATTGAAATCAAAGTCGCTCTGAAACTTCTAAAAAAGAAGAAAAATAGTAATGAAGTAATTAAAAGTGAAGCTCCAATGAACATGCCAATTTCGCCCTTGATGGTTTCGGTGCTCATCGTTCGGATGTAGGGCATTCCCGAAATATGGAGGTCGATTTTGTTTTCCAGTTCGAATTTTTCTACCGCTGGATTTAGAATTTCCAGCACAAAATCCTTTCGTTCGGCTGTGTTTACGATTTTTTTATCCAGATAAATCGCTCCACGGATGGTTCCCGATTTTTTATTAAACAGCAAACCTTCATAAAAAGGCAAGTCGTTTCGCAATTCGTTTACTTTATCCGAAAGGTATTTGGCATCTTTTAGTTTGGAATTATCAAGGAAGGGTTTTAATTCGAAGGTTTGAAGCGAATCATTTTTCTTCAATTCCTTTAAATTATCAATACTCAAAACCAAATCAACCGATTTGTTTTCTTGAAATTGACGCATCATTTTGCACCAATTTTCGAAGATTTCTGGTGTAAAAAGGGAATCATTCTTTGAACCGATGATGATAAGGTTTCCTTCTTCGCCAAATTTTTCTAGAAAGGCATTGTATTCTATACTTGCGATTTCATTGTCTGGCAAAAGGTTGGCTTCCGTGTAAGTGAACTTGATATTTTTCCATTGCAATGCAAGAAAAATCGTAATCAGCACCACCGAAATTAGGATTGCAACCCTATTGCGAAGTACCAATCGTGCCAAAAGAGCCCAAAATCCCAAACTAAACCACTTAACCATCATCACAATTTAAGAGTGCAAAAATAAAGAAAACAATACTTTTTTTCGGCATGATGCAAACTTAAATCTCTATTTTCGGTTTATTTTAACATTCATATTATATTTACATCAATTGATTTTTTTCATTGTTAAAATTGATATATTTGAATCGTTTTTTAGTCCTCAATTTTGCTTTTTAGAACCGTATGAAAAACTACAAGAATTCTATTTTTTATATATCAATAACTGGAGGTTTTTCGGTTTTAATCTATTGGATTTTATCAAAAGGAAAATCTCTGGAAGAAGGTCGTGAAATCGTAGTTCCTAAATCGTTAAATGACCATTGGGCTGAATTTGTGGATTCCATGTCGCATAGTTTGAAGGAACCACTAGCCATTTTGTTGCTACAAATCATCAGTATCATTTTAGTGGCCCGTTTCTTCGGATGGATTTTCAGAAAAATTGGTCAGCCGTCGGTAATTGGCGAAATGGTTGCCGGAATTGTAATTGGTCCTTCGTTGATGGGGCTTTATTTTCCGGAGTTTTTTGACACCTTGTTTCCGGTTGCTTCTTTTGGGAATTTAAAATTCTTGAGCCAAATCGGACTTATCTTTTTTATGTTTGTCATTGGGATGGAACTGGATTTGAAAGCTTTGAAAAATAAGGCCAATGATGCGGTTGTCATCAGCCATGCCAGTATCATTTTTCCGTTTACGTTGGGAACAGCTTTGGCTTATTTTATCTACAACCAATTTGCTCCAGATGGCGTTGAGTTTATGTCGTTTGCACTTTTCTTGGGAATTGCAATGAGTATTACGGCATTTCCAGTTCTGGCACGAATCGTTCAAGAACGAGGCATCCATAAAACCAAATTAGGAACCATTGTGATTACTTGTGCAGCGGCAGATGACATCACGGCTTGGTGTATTCTGGCAACTGTAATTGCGATTGTAAAAGCAGGTTCGTTTGTTAGTTCGTTGTATGTAATCGCTTTGGCAATTGGATATGTTTTCCTGATGCTGAAAGTGGTGAGGCCTTTTTTGGAACGAGTTGGACAATTGAAAAATTCACGTCAGAGTTTGAGCAAACCCGTTGTGGCTATTTTTCTTCTAACCTTAATAGTTTCGGCTTATACTACGGAAATCATCGGAATTCATGCCTTGTTCGGAGCTTTTCTGGCTGGAGCAATTATGCCTGACAATGCAAAATTTAGAGCCATCTTCATCGAAAAAGTAGAAGATGTTTCGGTTATTGTTTTATTGCCTTTGTTTTTTGTTTTTACAGGTTTAAGAACACAAATCGGACTCATAAACGACCCTTATTTATGGAAAATAACAGGTTTGATTATCGCAGTTGCCGTTATTGGAAAGTTTTTGGGTAGTGCGATTGCTGCGAAATTTGTAGGGCAAAATTGGAGGGATAGTTTAACCATCGGAGCCTTGATGAACACCAGAGGTTTGATGGAATTGATTGTGCTGAATATCGGATTGGATTTAAAAGTATTGTCGCCAGAAATCTTTACGATGATGGTCATTATGGCTTTGGTCACAACTTTTATGACCGGACCAGCTTTAGATTTGATCAATTTTATATTCAAAACCAAGGACGCCATTATTCCAGAAGAAGTTCAAGTAGTCAATAAATATAAGGTGCTTTTTTCTTTTGGAAATTCCGAAAGAGGAAAATCGCTCTTGAGGTTGGCCAATAGTCTTGTGAAGAAGGAAAATAACGAATCTATCGTAACGGCAATGCATCTTACCTCAAGCAACGAACTTCATACGTTTGACTTGGAAGAACAGGAAAAGAAAAGTTTTACACCCATATTGGCGGAATCTAAAAATCTGGATCAAAAGATTGTTACTTTGTTTAAAGCTTCCAACGACATCAACACGGATATTGTTGAAATTGCCAATCATGGAGAATACGATTTGCTTTTGGTGGGACTCGGACAATCTATCTTTGAAGGAACTTTGTTGGGGAAAGTATTGGGTTTTACAACAAGAATTATTAATCCGGATCGCTTGATTGATAAATTTATAGGAAAGGAAGGTCTTTTTGAAAATTCTCCTTTTGATGAAAGAACAAGACAGATTATAGCAAAAAGCAAAATGCCTGTTGGAATTTTGGTGGATAAAGACCTAAACAATCCCGACAAGGTGTTTATGCCGATTTTCAGTACAGACGATGCTTTTTTGATAGAATATGCCGAAAAATTAGTTTACAATAACGATTCGCACATTACGTTCATCGACCCAAATCAGGCTATTGCAAATAATGACGAAATTACCGAGAAAATCAGCGAAATTGAGCAGAACAGTCCAAATTCCACAAAGATGGGAGAACGAATCATCAAGAAAGATTTTCTTAAAAGTCAGGATATTATGATCATCAGTTTAGAAAGTTGGAAAAAATTAATCGACACCCAAAGTATTTGGCTCACAAATATTCCATCGGTTTTGATTATTAAACCATAAATTGCTATATTTGATTTGTCATTTTCTATATGTTTTAAAGTTAAACAATAAGAGAGCCTGTTAAGTCCAAAAGATTTAGCAGGTTTCTTTTATTATGCCAATTGCATTATGAACTGGATTCTATTGATTATCGCAGGATTATTTGAAGTTGGTTTTGCAACCTGTTTGGGCAAAGCCAAAGAAACTTCGGGAACTATTTCCGGTTTGTGGATGGGGGGATTTTTTGTATGCCTTGCCATCAGCATGTTTTTGTTGTATAAGGCAACCCAGACTTTGCCAATCGGAACAGCCTATGCGGTTTGGACAGGTGTTGGAGCGGTAGGAACGGTTTTGGTTGGAATTTTTATCTTCAAGGAACCTGCCACTTTTTGGAGGATATTTTTTATCTCAACGTTGATTGCATCGATAATCGGACTCAAGTTTGTTTCTTCTCATTAAGTAAGAAATGTCTACTTTTGAATTCCATTTTTAAATGAATATGAAAGAAAGCACGACTCTGATTTTACTGTTAGTACTTGTTCTGGTACTTGCGTCATTGGTCTTTTGGCTTGTTTACCGTCTGTTTCAATCGGAGAAAAAGAAAAATAAGGCGGAGGAAAAATTTTATCTTTTGGAGATGAAAATCAATGATTTGCAACTCGAAACACTGGAGTCAAAATTGAATCCGCATCTTTTCAAGAATATATTGAATTCAATACAATCGCATGCTTACCAGACTTATATTGCCTTGGATAAATTGGCCAATGTATTGGATTATATCTTATACGAAAGCCAGAAAAAACTGGTTTCTCCAAAAGAAGAAATAGAGTTTGCCATGAATCTTATCGAAATAAATAAGATTAAAGTCAGTCCGCTTTTTGAACTTAAAGTAAAAACTAAAATCAAGGAAAGCGAAGCACTTTTTGAACAGAATTTGATTGCTCCACTTATTTCTATTGATTTAATTGAAAACGCCTTCAAGCATGCCGATTTGCAAAGTGCTGATGCCTTTATTTCGGTATTATTTGAATTCAAGGATAATTGTTTTTATTTGACGGTTTCCAATAAAATATCCGAAAAGAAAGCACTCAAAAAAGAACGAAGTGGAATTGGTGCCACAACTTTAGAACAAAGGCTGAAAATCATTTATAAGAATAATTTCAAGCTCGATAAGTTTGTAGAAGACAACGTTTATATTGCTCACTTAAAAATAGATTTACTTGAATACAAAGCTCAAATGCTTACTGATCGATGATGAATTGCCAGGGTTGACGTATCTGAAAATGTTATGCGAACAAATTCCAGAATTGGAAATCGTAAAAACATTCAATGACCCCGAGAAATTGATGCGTGAAATACCGTCACTCGATTTTGATTTGTGCATTACGGATATTGAAATGCCCGGGATTGATGGGCTCAATCTTGCAGGGATGTTAAAAGGTAAGATGATTATTTTTATAACGGCCTATAAGCATTATGCAGTTGATGCTTTTGATATTGATGCCGTGGATTACATCACCAAACCTGTAAAAAAAGAGCGTTTAGAAAAAGCCATCAGCAAGGCATTGGAAAAACTTGATCGAAAAACGGAAACTAAAAATTCCATGCAAATCAACACCGATAAAGGTAAAGCCATATTGTATTTCGATACTATTGTTTACATCAAAACTGCTACAATTGACAGTCGCGACAAGGAGGTTTTGTTAGAAGACGGAAGTTTCTTGGTGCTGAAAAACATCAATTTTAATACACTTCTCGAAGAACTTCCGGATGTTGATTTTTGCAGGGTAAATAAAAAAGAAATCATTGCGTTAAAAAGAGTGAATTTTTTCAGTCACAATGAAATTACTTTATCCGAAAGAGATCTAAACGACAAAAAAATAACCTTTTCTTTGAGCGAAACCTATCGTTCGGATTTCTTATTAAAGGTAAAAATATAAGTTATTACAAAATTTTACCATCTTATTACATCCTACAAAAATTAGGCTTCAGATTATTTTATTTCCAATAAATCAGTTCCCATATTTGCCTCAAATTTCACACTAAAAGCAAAAGCAAATATGAAGAATTTTAAAAGCACTTTCTTTTATATCGCCATTATTGGTGTCTTCTCAAGTTTAATGTACTGGATTATCCAAAAAGGAAAAGTACTTGAAACAGGAAGAAATATTGTTACCGACCGTATTGAAAACGGACATTGGAATGATTTTAGAGATTCGATGGTTCACAATTTGAAACATCCGTTGGCGATACTTTTGGCACAAATTGTTACTATCATCTTGGTTGCAAGATTCTTTGGATGGGTTTCCCGTAAAATCGGACAGCCAAGTGTAGTTGGAGAAATTATTGCAGGAGTCGTTTTAGGACCGTCTTTAGTTGGGATGTATTGGCCTGAATTTTCAGCAATGTTATTTCCAAAAGAATCACTGGGTAATTTACAATTCCTAAGCCAGATAGGTCTTATTCTTTTTATGTTTGTCATCGGGATGGAACTAGATTTGAAAGCATTGAGAAACAAAGCACACGATGCTGTTGTAATCAGTCATGCGAGTATTATCATTCCGTTTGCATTAGGATTGGGGCTTGCCTTTTTCATCTATCAATCCTTCGCTCCAGAAGGGATTGAATTCATTTCGTTCGGATTATTTCTGGGAATTGCAATGAGTATTACCGCTTTTCCGGTTTTGGCTCGGATTGTCCAAGAAAGAGGTATTCATAAAACCCGATTAGGAACAATCGCCATTACTTGTGCTGCAGCTGATGATATTACGGCTTGGTGTATTTTGGCCGCGGTAATTGCAATCGTAAAAGCTGGTTCGTTTGTGAGTTCGCTTTATATTATTGGTTTGGCATTGATATATGTTTTAATTATGCTAAAAGTGGTACGACCATTTTTAAAAAGAGTTGGCGATTTAAAAGCAACCCGAGAAAGCTTGAGCAAACCGGTTGTGGCTATTTTCTTTTTAACGCTATTATTGTCTGCTTATGTTTCGGAAATTATCGGAATCCATGCCTTATTTGGTGCTTTTATGGCAGGAGCCATAATGCCAGAAAGTGGTAAGTTTAGAAATATTTTCATTGAGAAAGTAGAGGATGTTTCAGTTGTCATCCTACTTCCCTTATTCTTTGTGTTTACAGGACTTAGAACCCAAATCGGATTGTTAAACGACCCTTCCTTGTGGAAAATAACAGGTCTGATTATTCTAGTTGCAGTTGTGGGTAAATTCTTTGGGAGTGCATTGGCAGCAAAATTTGTAGGACAAAATTGGAAAGACAGCCTTTCGATTGGAGCTTTGATGAATACAAGAGGATTAATGGAATTAGTGGTACTGAACATCGGATATGATTTGGGCGTTTTATCTGCCGAAATTTTTACAATGATGGTCATCATGGCTTTGGTAACTACCTTTATGACAGGACCTGCACTCGATCTGATTAATTATTTATTCAAATCTAAAACCGAAAATGTTCCAGAAGAAATCAGCAATAAAAGCAAATACAAGATATTGCTTTCATTTGGAGATGCCGAAAAAGGTAAGACTTTGTTGAAAATTGCCAACAGCCTTTCTAAAAAGCAAGATAGTAGCACGATGATTACGGCAATGCATTTGTCTTTGAGTTCGGAACTTCATTCATTTGACGTTAAGGATTATGAAAGAGATACTTTTCTGCCAGTTATCGCTGAATCCGAAAACTTGAACCAGAAAATTATAACATTGTTTAAGGCTTCTAATGATATTGATTCAGATATTGTAGAAACCGCAAACCAAGGCGAATATGATTTGTTATTGATTGGTTTGGGACAGTCTATTTTTGAAGGAACTTTGCTTGGTAAGGTGTTAGGATTTACAACAAGAATCATCAATCCTGATCGTTTGATTGATAAATTTACGGGTAAGGAAGGCTTATTTGATAATTCTCCTTTTGATGAAAGAACAAGGCAAATTGTTACGAAAAGTAAGATGCCTGTCGCTATTTTAATAAATAAAGAATTGGAAGATGTCAATAGCATTTTCCTTCCGATATTCTCTAATCAAGATGCTTTCCTGATGAGCTATGCTCAGAAATTGATTCACAATAACGGTTCTCAAGTTACTGTTCTGGACGCTGTTGGTCATATAAAAAACAATGAGGAAATCAGGGAAAACATCCGTTCGATTGAACAAAATGCTCCAAATCATATTATGGTCACTACTGAAAAAACAATCAAGAAGGAGTTCTTAGAACAACAAGACTTGATGATTGTCAGTTTGGAAAGCTGGAAAAAATTAGTCGACTCTCACAGCATTTGGCTCAATAATACGCCTTCTGTACTTATCATAAAGCCTTAATTATGAATTCAAATTTTAGTAAGAAGGCACTTTTTTTATCAGCAGTGCTCTTTTCTTGTGCTGCAATTTCTCAAACCAAAGAAGAACCAAAACTAGAACCGAAAGTAGAAAATCCCACAATCAATTTTGCCTTGGAAGGAATGATTGGAGTCGCTGTTGGGAATAATGCTGTTGGAATCAATGTTGGCGGGCCAAGTCTAAAACTCAAACTTAAAAATTATAAAATAGGAGTGGGAGCTTTTCCTTCCTTGCTTATTTTAAATGGAGAAGCTGCACCAAGATTGGCTGTTTCTCCGATTGTTGAATATAAAAAATGGATGCTAATCACACCTTATTACGGTTATGATACAGATAAGAAAATGATTTGGACATTTGGAATTGGATATAAATTTAAATAATTATAATCCCAAATCCAGTACAAAACTCAATTTCACAGAAATATTGTCTTCAAATCTCGGAAGCTGGTTGGGTCCATATCTATAAAAACCAGACAATCCCAAGCCTTTGTAGATTTGGTTTAGCTCAATTCCAGATTCAAAATAGCCGTCGTTCAACGTTTTATAATCAATTCCAAAATGCTGTTCCGTTTTTTCCATGTTTCCCCAGGCTGCTCTCGAAACCAATACCAAAGCAGGTTTCACTTTCCTAAATAAGGTTGTTCGTTTGAAGGCATGTTTTATTTGAAAAAGAGCATATTGACTTGAGAAAAACTCATTGAAATACATCGTTTCAAAACTGTTCTTTCCAGCAATTGTAATACGTTGAATGATATTGTCCTTGGTTAAGCTGTTTGGTGAGGTGTTGTACAGATGTGTCAGCGGAACGTCGCCAAAAGCATATCCAAGTTCAGAATAAACAGCTGTTTTTTGACCGTTTAAATACTTTTTTTGATATTCGGCCCTGATGTCTATTTTTCCGAAATCGAAATCATTTCCCATAATGTCCGGAAGTGATTTTGTAAACTGGAACGTGAATTTTGGATATTGCTTGTCGATTTCCAATTTCCCAACCGGAGTTTGCATAAAGGCGCTCGAAGGATTCCACTGAAGAGAAACCATAGCCGTGGTCATATTATATGATGTGTAATCTGTGCCATTTTGATTGTACACATAATTGAATAGTGGTTCGATATGACTTTGTGTAATTTGCCAAACGCTTTCTGTTTTCGGAATAATTTTCGTCTCGATATAAGCCCTCCAAGTTTTATGGCTGTAAAATGTACTCAAGTTAATTGGTCGAGGGTCATAAATCTTGAAAACGCGCTTGTCAATTGCAAAAGCCGTACTTGCAATTTCCCGAACATCATCCGTGTAGGAACCACCAATCCATGTATTGGAGAATCTACCGACTCTCACGGCACTACCTCCGCTGTATTTGAATTTTCCGTCTTTTAATCCGTAAGCTCCATATCCGTCAAGGCGAAATTTATCCGAAAATTTTTCATTCGTAATTCCTCCAAGACCCAGTCTGAAACCCTCATAGTTGTTGTATTTGATGAGATAACGCAAATCCATATCAAAAAAACCAAAAGGCACATAACCGTTTAGAATCCTTCGGCCGATCCTTAATTTCTTTTCAATTCCTTGTTTGATTACGATGCTGTCCAGTGTCTTGTATGTTTGTTTTCCCCTAGCATCTAGGCTGTCTTTTCGGTATTTCTGCCAAAAAACCTCTTCTTTTTTTATGGCATCATCTTTAATTTCGATAGCAATTGCAGGCTTTCTAATCGTCAGAGGAACATTAAACTCAAAATCAAAGTGGTTGGATTCCGATATCAGATACACAAAATCGGAAGTCACTTTTTCTTTAGAATCCGATTTTCCATCTTCCGAATCGCCTTCAAATTGAATCTGACCACCCAAAATATTAATATTCTCGCTGTTGTTTCCCTTTACAATTTTAAAAGTTTTCCCTCTTGGAAACCATAAATCACTTTCGGGAAGATACTCATAATCGTGAATCCCGCTAATGTCGATGATATTTTTAACCCTAAAAATGGCTTTTGCAATAGCATTATTTTTTTGGTCGATATACAAAACGCCATGAAGTCCGTTTTTCTTGGATCTTTTCTTATTTTTAAAGAAAATCACATACAAATCTCGCCCTTGAATTTTTACGGTATCCAATATTTTAAACGAATATTGTTTTAAAGCGTCACCAGCCAAAGGCCCGTCATAACGGTTTTCCAGCAATTCATATTTAGAATCATACACCGAAAAAGATTGAAATTTCAGCCCGATCAATTCATAGATGGGTTGTTTGAAACCCGCCATTTTAGTTGCCAACACATTTTCCTTGAAATTTTTTCCGTCGTATTGGTATTGCGAAATTTTTTCGGTTTGATAGATGTGTTGCTTGTCGATGATTTTCTTGAATTTATAATCGGTTGAATCCAATTTAACAAATTTTCGAACACCTTTATTGGTTACAAAGATAGAATCCAATGTTCCGTTGATGGAATCAGGATTGGCGGTAATCACTAATTTATTATAGGCTTTAAACTGAAAGCTGTTGAGTCTTTTCTCTGGATTGTTCTGATTTTTTAAGGCAATCGATTTTTTAATGATGGCAATTGCTGGATTCTCGCCAACTGTAATTTCTTGCAAACTTTCCGATTTAGGCGAAAGCAAAACAGTAAAATTTTTCTTTCCATCGGTTTGAATTTCTTTTTTTTGATATCCTACATAAGAAATTACGAAAGAGAAAATAGGCTCCTTGCTTTCGATGCTGAACTTGCCATCAATATCGGTAATTTCAAAACCGTTTTTGGAAGAAATTGAAGCAAACGGAAGTGGTTTGTTAGTAGTTTCGTCCCGCACAACTCCCGTGATTTGGAATTGGGCTTGAGCCGAAAACGACAAAAGAAAAAAGAAAAAAAAGAGTTGCTTCATAGGGTTGTATAGCAAACGAATAAAAGGCCGATTTGTTACACGAAGCAAAAGTAAGTTAGTTGCATAAAAAAATCCACTTTTTTAAGTGGATTTTAGTATTTTGTAATGATTAAAAATTTAAACCTTCATAATTTCAGCCTCTTTAACCGCCAAAAGTTCGTCGATTTTTCTAATATAACTATCGGTCAATTTCTGAACATCTTCTTCTGCTTTTTTACAGATGTCTTCAGAAGTTCCGTCTTTTTCCTGTTTCTTGATGTCGGTATTGGCGTCTTTTCTGGCATTTCTGATTCCGATTTTTGCATCTTCGGCCTCAGCCTTTGCTTGTTTGGCCAAATCACGACGACGTTCTTCCGTCAAAGGTGGAACGCTGATGATGATCATATCACCATTATTCATCGGATTAAAGCCAATATTCGCAACCTGGATTGCTTTTTCAATTGGCTGAATCATATTTTTTTCAAACGGTTGGATTGTAATCGTTCTTGCATCAGGAACACTAATTTTAGAAACTTGGGAAAGTGCAGTTTGCGATCCATAATAATCTACAAAAACACTTCCTAACATCGCTGGAGATGCTTTTCCTGCACGGATGTTCAAGAATTCTTTCTCCAAATGAGCAATAGAACCTACCATAGATTCTTTTGTGCTGTCTAATATAAATTCAATTTCTTCAGTCATTTTTTTTAGTTTAAGGGTTTAACGTTTATTAGTTTAAAAGGCTATACTCTTAACCTTTTAACCTCATAACCTTTCAACTTTATACATTTACTACTGTTCCAATATTTTCTCCTTCGCAGATTTTCAATAAATTGCCTGGTTTGTTCATGTCAAAAACAAGAATAGGCAATTCATTTTCCTGGCTTAATGTGAAAGCGGTTGTGTCCATTACATTCAATCCTTTTTTCAACACGTCTTCAAAAGAAATGTAATCGAATTTTGTAGCGGTTGGATCTTTTTCAGGATCAGCTGTGTAAATTCCATCGACTCTTGTTCCTTTCAAAATTACATCTGCATTGATTTCAACACCTCTCAAAACCGCTGCCGTATCGGTTGTAAAGTAAGGATTTCCGGTTCCGGCTCCAAAGATTACGATCCTACCTTTTTCAAGATGACGAACTGCTCTTCTTTTGATATAAGGTTCTGCAATCGCTTCAATTTTTAAGGCAGTTTGCAAACGCGTCAGCATTCCTTTGTCTTCCAAAGCACCTTGCAAGGCCATTCCGTTGATAACGGTTGCCAACATTCCCATATAATCACCCTGAACACGATCCATTCCGTTACTCGCTCCGGCAACCCCTCTAAAGATATTTCCTCCGCCAATTACAATCGCAATTTCCACACCTTTGTCGTGAATTTGCTTGATATCTGAAGCATATTCGGCCAATCTTGCAGGATCAATCCCGTATTGACGATCACCCATTAACGCTTCACCACTTAATTTTAAGAGTATTCTTTTGTATTTCATTCCGATTTTTTATTTAAAACTTGGAGTCATGCTGTCGCAAAGCTCAAGTCATTCCTTTTTCTTTAGTTGAGTTGTGCAAATATATACATATTCTGTTTTTTAGAAATATAGTTTTTAGAAAAATATGGAATTCGTTTTTTTGAATTAATTTTGCAACTCAAATTTTGACTATGAAGGATATAATTAAGGAAAGTCTTGAAAGAAGTTTTTCCTATTCAGAATATAGAAATGCAGTTTCGCAATTGCTTCTAGAAGGGAAATCTTCAGGAAACACACAATCAGAAGACTTGTTGCATTACAGTCAATTGAACGAAACGCGGATGAATCGGTTGGAAAAAACGATAAAGGTTTCAGATGAGAATCTATTGAAATTGAAAAATCTCAACAAGGAATATATCTGGTTGGTCTTGTCAGAAGGCTGGTGTGGCGATGCAGCTCAACTGCTTCCGATATTCAACAAAATGGCAGTTTTGTCGGACAATATCGATTTGAAAATTGTTTTCCGAGATGAAAATGAAGCTTTGATGAATTTGTTCCTGACAAATGGCGGAAAGTCGATCCCAAAGTTAATTGTACTTGAAAAAGAAACCTTGAATGTAATTTTCGATTGGGGACCAAGACCGTCTGGAGCAACAAAATTGATGAAAGATTATAAGGAAAAATTTGGCGTGATTGATGAAACCATCAAAACCGAATTGCAATTATGGTATTTGCACGACAAGGGAATTTCTACCCAAAATGAGATTTTGGCACTGATGGCCTGAATTAGAGTTTTACTTTTCGTACTTGCTTGATTGTTTTTGGTGAACGGCTTCCGTGGAATGCTCTTAAAACTTCAATTCTATTCACTCTTATTCTGTGGATAATCAAGTAAGAGCCAATAATAATGTTGCGATAGATTTTAGTTTTGGTTTCCAAATGACGGCATTCTGGATGGAGAAGATATTGGGTTTCTAAATTTTCTACATCGTATAAAATGTTATCAAAAAAAGAATCGGCTAGTCTTATTCCAAAAGTAGCCTCTCCATATTCATATATATCTTGGATGTCTGAGTAGTAAAAACTGGATTTTATGACTTTTTTCTTTCCGCCCTCCATTTGTTAAAGCGTTCTTTAAATTCTTCAACCGTCATAAATTCGCCTTCTTCAGCTTCTTTTATCATTGAAACAAATTCCTCTTGAGGCATTGGTTTGCCTGGAGTTGCTCTGTTTTTTTCTTTTTTATTGGAAGTTTTCATAAAAAGATTATTTTGAAAGTGATAGTAAAGATAAGAAAAATGCTTATGAAAATAAATTGGCTAGGGCTTTTTTAATTTAGAGGTAGGAATTCCATTACTTGCACGTTTGCAAGCCAAGTGAATTTCTACTCAAGATGAGATTCTAAACCTTTTATAATTTAAGAATTAGCTTCGGAGATTTTGGTGATTTGTTTTTCAAATTCTTCAGGCGAAACACCATTCTCAACATTGTAATCGCCAATTTTTGTACGTCTCAGAACCGTCAAATGCGAACCCGATTCCATTGCCTTTCCAAAATCAAAAGCCAAGGAACGGATGTAAGTTCCCTTGCTGCATTTTACTCTGAAATCAATCTCAGGAAGAGCTATTCTGGTGATTTCAAATTCGTAAATAGTGGTTTTCCGGGATTGAATTTCAACTTCTTCACCTGCACGAGCGTGTTCGTATAAACGTTTTCCATCTTTTTTAATCGCAGAAAAAATTGGAGGTTTTTGGTCGATTTCACCCAAAAACTGCTTCACAGTTTCGTGAATCAATTCTTCATTAATGTGAGAAGTTGGAAAGGTCTGATCGATTTCCGTTTCTAAATCGTAGGATGGAGTAGTAGCACCAATATAAAAAGTTCCTGTATATTCCTTAGCCTGACCTTGAATTTCTGAAATGCTCTTAGTGAATTTTCCAGTACAAACAATCAGCAATCCGCTTGCCAAAGGATCTAAAGTTCCGGCATGGCCAATCTTGAATTTCTTTGGAAGTCCGGCCTTGTTGATTAGGGCATATTTCAATTTATTAACCGCCTGAAAGGAAGTCCAATGCAAGGGTTTGTCAATTAATATAACCTGTCCTTCCTGATATTCTTGTGCTGTCAATTTAAATTATTTTAGATAAATGAAATAAACCAAAAGCAAGCTTCCGGCAACAATTCGATACCAACCCCAAGGCTTGAAACCGTATTTCTTGATGACACCGATAAAGAATTTTATGGCAATAATTGAAACTATAAAAGCGATAACATTCCCAATTAAAAACAGCTTCAAGTTTTCGCCGTTTTCCATCAATAATTCATATCCTTTAAGTTGCGAATCATTATAAGTCTTTAGAAAAACCGAATAACACGTAACGGCCAACATCGTAGGAACCGCCAAAAAGAAAGAGAACTCCGCAGCAGTCTGTCTCGTTAATCCTTGTTGCATACCACCGATAATCGAGGCGGCAGAACGGCTTGTTCCCGGCATCATCGCCAAACATTGCCAAAAACCAATCGTCACGGCTTTCTTGATGCTGATTTCTTCTTCAGTAGTAACCGTTGGATTTTGAAAGTATTTATCAATAAATAAAAGGACAAAACCACCCAAAATTAACACAATCGCAATCGGAATAGGATTTCCCAAAACCGCATCAATATAATCATCGAAAATATATCCCAAAATTAAAGCAGGAACAACGGCACAAGCCAATTTGATATAAAAATTAAACTTACTGAAGTCGAAAAACTTCTTCCAATATAAAACAACAACGGCCAAGATAGCTCCAAATTGAATCGAAACCTGAAATAGTTTTACAAAATCATCCTCTTGTATTCCAAAATAAGAACTCAAAAAAATCATGTGTCCGGTTGAAGAAACAGGAATATATTCCGTTAAACCTTCAACAATTGCAATAAGAATCGCTTGTATTAAATCCATAAAATAATTAGAAAATGTAGTAATTAGAAAATTAGATAATGAGTTGAATTGGCAATTTGAATTATCTAATTACCGAATTATCAAATTGACTAATTCTTCTTCGGGCTTTTTAAAATTGCATAAATCGTAATTCCAAAACCAATCAACACCGTCGTTGGTGCCAATCTGATTCTTCTGAAATTAAAAATATCTTCGCTAAAAACCGCCGGATCATCCGAACCTCCGCCAGACATCAAGATGAAGCCCAAAGTAATAACGGCAAGACCAATCAGTAAAATTTTATAATTTACCTTCTCAAAAAGAAACTCGTGTTGTGGTTTATTTTCCATTTGTATATTTTTTTTAATCTAAAATTAATAAAGGTCATCCGTCCTCAAATTCAGGAAACGTTGTGTCGCAAAGAACGTGCTGATCCAAGTAATCAAAATCCCAACCAAAAGCACACCAAGCAAAATCGCTCCCGTCATCAATTGGTCTTCCAGAATTTCAAGATTTGGATAAGTAGTGTCAATATAATATAACGTAGCAACCAAAGCGATAATCGCCAAAACAGCCCCAATAATTCCCAATCGGATACTTCTCCAAATGAAAGGTTTTCTAATGAACGACTTTGTCGCCCCAACCATCTGCATCGTCTTGATAATAAAACGGTTCGAGTAAATAGAAAGTCGCATCGAACTGTTAATCAATAAAACCGCCACCAAAGCCAGAAATCCGCTGATGCAAAGGATATAAAAACTCACTTTCTTGATGTTATCGTTCACCAAATTCACCAATTGTTTATCATACACCACATCCGAAACCATCTCGTTGCTTCTCAAACGGCTTTCAATTTTTGCAATACTGTCGTTCACGATATAGTCTGCCTTTAAATGCAGGTCAAACGAATTCTGCAACGGATTGGCACCCAAAAATGTCATGAAATCCTCTCCAATAATATCAGTATGCATCTTGGCCGCTTCTTCCTTGGTCACATAATCATGTGATAAAACAAATCTCGCCGTTTTCATTTCATCGTCAAAAGCCTTGATAATCGTGTCATTGGCCTCGTTTTTCATAAAAACCGTCATCACAATCGTTTCCTTAAAATCGTCCGAAAGTTTTTTAGAATTTACAACAAACAAGCCCAGAATCCCCAACAGGAAAAGCACCAGGAAAACACTTAAAACAACCGAGAAATAAGAAGAAAGCAGTCTGCGTTTTTGAAATTTATCGTAAGAAGAACTCATCTATATAATAATTTTTGGTAAAAATAATAAAGAATTTCTTTAAACACAGTTTATAACGCTCAAAGTTTCAACTTTCGTACAATAAACGTAAATTTGCCACCTCGAATCGATTTTTTTTGTATAGAAGCGAATCGTTCGGGCATTTTTGGAATCCATTTTCCCGCTTTCCGAAGTAGTTTTTGTCTCGTTAAAGAAACGAGACAAAAAGCTACTTTCTCCAATCGGGGCTATTGGAAAAATCATATTACCTTTGGAATCGTTGGTTTTAGGATTACGTTCAAATAAATTACGAATCAAAATATCATCCCTACGGGATTAAAATTTTTAATAGTTTTTTTTAGAAAAAAAAACCACAGGGTTACATTATTAAAGCAAAGAATTTCAGCTAACCAAAACCCCGTATGGGGTGGCATTATTGTAGATGTCAAATAATTGATAAATACAAAAACCCGTAGGGTTGACATTATTATAGATTGCAAAGAATATACGAATACCAAAAACCCGTAGGGTTGACATTATTATAGAAATAAAACAAATCAAAACCCCATCGGGGTGCCATTAATTATAGAAATGAAATACAATCCTAACGAGATCGAAGCCAGATGGCAAAAGTATTGGGCAGAAAACGGAACCTTCCAAGCCGATAACAATTCAGACAAGCCAAAATACTATGTTTTGGACATGTTTCCTTATCCATCCGGAGCCGGCTTGCACGTTGGGCATCCACTGGGTTACATCGCTTCTGATATCTATGCACGATTCAAACGCCACCAAGGTTTCAACGTCCTGCATCCACAAGGCTACGACAGTTTCGGACTTCCTGCTGAACAATATGCTATACAAACCGGTCAGCATCCTGATAAAACTACGAAGGAAAACATCGCCCGTTACAGAGAACAACTAGATAAAATCGGTTTTTCTTTCGATTGGAGTAGAGAAGTTCGTACCTCAAACGCCGATTATTACAAATGGACACAATGGATTTTCATCCAATTGTTCAATTCTTGGTACGATAAGGATGCAAATGAAGCTCGTGACATCAAGACCTTGGTAATGGATTTCGAAGAAAACGGTAACGCAAAAGTAAACGCCGTTTCAGACGATAATATTCCAACCTTCTCTGCCGAAGATTGGAAATCCTATTCAAAAGAAGAACAAGAAAGAATTCTACTAAAATACAGATTAACGTTCCTAGCCGAAACCGAAGTCAACTGGTGTCCGGCATTGGGAACTGTTTTGGCAAACGATGAGATCGTAAACGGCGTTTCAGAACGTGGAGGACATCCCGTAATCCGCAAGAAAATGACGCAATGGAGCATGCGGATTTCTGCCTATGCAGAACGTTTGCTTCAAGGTTTGGATACCATCGATTGGACAGAATCCTTGAAAGAAAGCCAAAGAAACTGGATTGGAAAATCAGTCGGAGCTTCGGTAACTTTTAAAGTAAAAGACTCTGAATTCGAAAGAAATGCTGTCGATTATATCTTAAGCGGAGACGAAACCAACGACCACAAAATTGAAGTCTTCACCACAAGACCCGACACAATTTTCGGGGTAACGTTTATGACCTTGGCACCAGAACACGACTTGGTTGCCAAAATCACAACACCTGAACAAAAACAAGCTG
Source organism: Flavobacterium arsenatis (assembly GCF_031456785.1). Classification (NCBI taxonomy): domain Bacteria; kingdom Pseudomonadati; phylum Bacteroidota; class Flavobacteriia; order Flavobacteriales; family Flavobacteriaceae; genus Flavobacterium; species Flavobacterium arsenatis. The sequence goes on along the minus strand of NZ_JAVDVI010000002.1, from coordinate 52,308 downwards.
TAGAAGCCTATGTAGAAGCAACAGCAAAACGCAGCGAACGCGAAAGAATGGCCGATGTAAAAACCATTTCGGGTGTTTTCACTGGTGCTTATGCCGAACATCCTTTCACAAAAGAAGCCATTCCAGTTTGGATTGGCGATTACGTTCTGGCTGGTTATGGAACCGGAGCCGTTATGGCCGTTCCTTGTGGTGACGAACGCGATTATGCTTTCGCAAAACATTTCAATATTCCTATCGTAAACATATTTGAAAACGTAGATATTTCGGAAGAAGCCTACGGTTCAAAAGACAATGTGGTGATTGCCAATTCCGATTTCCTAAACGGATTGAATTATAAAGAAGCCACCAAAAAAGCCATCGAAGCTTTAGAGGAATTAAACCAAGGAAAAGGAAAAACAAATTACCGCCTGCGTGATGCCGTTTTCTCCCGCCAAAGATATTGGGGCGAGCCTTTCCCAGTCTATTATGTAAACGAATTGCCACAGATGATCGAAACACAGCATCTGCCGATTCGCCTTCCGGAAGTAGAGAAATATTTGCCAACCGAAGACGGACAACCGCCTTTAGGAAACGCTACAGATTGGGCTTGGGACACCGTTAATAATACAGTGGTAAATAACGAATTGATTGACGACAAAACTATTTTTCCTTTGGAACTCAACACCATGCCAGGTTGGGCAGGAAGTTCGTGGTATTGGTTGCGTTATATGGACGCCCACAACAACGACGAATTTGTTTCGGAAGAAGCACAAAACTATTGGCAGAATGTCGATTTATATATAGGAGGAAGCGAACACGCTACGGGCCACTTGCTGTATTCCCGTTTCTGGAACAAATTTTTGAAAGACAGGGGTTTTGTCAACCAAGAGGAACCGTTCAAGAAATTGATCAATCAGGGGATGATTTTAGGGATGAGTGCTTATATTAGAAGATATAATATAAATTTAGACGGTAAAACTTTCCTTTTTGTTTCTTCGAATAATCAACCATCAATGAAATCTGCAGGAGGATTTTGTTATTTAGAATTTGAAAATGGAGAAAAAATCACAGAGGTTAATGGAGAAAAGTTTAATGAAATTGGAGCACAAACAATCCATGTTGATATTTCATTAATCAATGAAATTACAAACGAATTAGATATAAATAAATTTATAAATCATCCTATATATATTGAATATAAAAATTCTTTATTTGTTGGTGAAAATGGTAAATTTATTAGTAATGAAAATGACAAAATAAAAGTTCATCGCGAAGTAGAAAAGATGTCAAAATCAAAATACAACGTAGTAACCCCAGACGACATCTGCGAAGAATACGGAGCCGACACCTTACGTTTATACGAAATGTTCCTAGGTCCGTTAGAACAAGCAAAACCTTGGAACACCGCCGGAATCACAGGTGTTTTCGGATTCTTGAAAAAACTATGGAAACTCTATTTCGACGAATCAGGAATGATAGTAACTTCAAATCCGGCAAGTCCTGAAGCCTTGAAAGCGTTACATAAAACCATCAAGAAGGTAAACGAAGACATCGAAGGCTTCTCTTTCAATACCTCCGTGAGCCAGTTTATGATTGCCGTAAACGAACTGACGGCTCTAAAATGCCACGAACGTTCCGTTTTGGAACCGCTTGCCATTTTGGTTTCGCCTTATGCACCACACATCGCCGAAGAATTATGGAGAAGATTAGGCCACGAACAAAGCATTTCAACCGCTCCTTTCCCAAAATTCAACCCTGAATATTTGGTAGAAAGCAACAAAGAATATCCAGTTTCGTTCAACGGAAAGATGCGTTTCACTATGACCTTGCCTTTGGATCTAACCAAGGAACAAATCGAGGAAATCGTCATGAAGGACGAAAGGACCATCAAGCAACTCGACGGAAAGATGCCAAACAAAGTCATCATCGTTCCAGGAAAAATAATCAACTTAGTAGGATAAAATAATTGATTCATAAAGTAAATCCCGAGTCGTTTTTTCGACTCGGGATTTTTCTTTTCAAACAACTGTTAATTTTAAATTAAAATCAAAAATTTGGCTAAATATTTGTTTTATAATTAATATTAGTAACCAAAAACTATAAAATCATGAAAGCATTTTACCCTACCTTGTTTTTTGTTTTGTGCTCGTTGACAAGTAGTAACGCACAAAACGACACGACCTCTGTTGAAAAACCTCAAGAAATGACAGTCGATTTGATGGCAATTTACACACCTGTTTTGAACAAAGATTTTTACGGTTTTAACTTCGATTTCAAAGTTTATGTAAAAGAAAAATGGGCAACAGGAGCTAGTTTTTCCTATGCTGGAAAAGAAGTTGACAACAATTTTGGCTATGAAGTTGAACGACCATCACTCAATTTTCTTGCCATCGGTTGGATCAACCAGTATGATGTCATCAAAAAGGAAAAATTCCGATTAGGACTAAATGTCAATAATGGAGTGATCGTTTCCCGCCTCATGGATAAGGATGTCATCGAAGAAGTTTGGACAGAATTTGGCCCTCAGGAAAATTTCAAAAGAGTACGAACCAATACTTTCTATCTGTTCGAGCCAGGCATAGATGCTTCAGTTCGTTTGTTTGGCAACAATTTTTTCCCAGATTTCTATTTGACGGCAAAGGCTAAATACCGTGTCGCAGTAGGAAACGCAAGGTTTGGAGAAACCAGTGATTTCACCAATTATTATGTTGGAGTGGGAGTGTCGCTCATAGGTTTCATGGAAAAACCCGATAAAAATTAACAAGATGAAATTATGTCAGTTCGCTAAAATTGGCTTGCAATTTGCTATATTTGAAGAAACAATAAAAATCAGAACAAAATGATAGGATATTATATATTAATCGGAATTATCGCTTTAGTAAGTTGGGCCGTTAGTGCCCGATTGAAAAGCAAGTTTGAGCAATATTCAAAAGTTGCATTAAGAAATGGAATGAGCGGTGCCGAAATCGCAGAGAAAATGCTAGCCGATCACGGAATTCGTGATGTTAGAGTAATTTCAACACCAGGCCGTTTGACCGATCATTACAATCCAGCCGACAAAACCGTAAACTTAAGTGAAGCCGTTTATAACGAACGAAATGCCGCAGCTGCAGCCGTTGCCGCTCACGAGGTAGGACACGCTGTTCAACACGCCACGGCTTACGAATGGTTGAATATGCGTTCAAAACTAGTTCCAATGGTCAATATTTCATCAGGAATGTCACAATGGCTAATCATTGGTGGATTAATTTTGGGAGCTGCTTCGGGTCTAGGATTCGGTTATTATATTGCAATAGCAGGTTTGGTTTTGATGGCAATTACCACGCTTTTTACCTTCATAACGCTACCTGTAGAATATGACGCAAGTAACCGTGCATTAGCTTGGTTGAAAAATAAAAATATGTTGAGTCAGCAAGAATATGCAGGTTCGGAAGACGCCCTAAAATGGGCTGCAAGAACCTATCTTGTGGCAGCAATCGGAGCCTTGGCATCGTTGCTTTATTGGGCTTTACAAGTTTTTGGAGGTTCAAGAGACTAATTTTCAACGAAAAAATAACAGGAATCCGTTTCGAAAGAAGCGGATTTTTTTTATGTGTTTAATTAAAAGCGAATCGACAGTCTTAGAAATAAAACCATGTTCCTGCCTTCCTTCCTCTCGTCTAAAAGGACGAGATCCCTCCAGTCAGGGCTAGAGAGGAAACTTGAGGCTTCTTTATATTCGCTTGGAAATAGAATTACGCAAAACTATTCGACTAACTTGTCATCCTGACGAAGGAAGGATCCCACACAAACTGGATCCATGTTTTTGTAGATCTACTTGTTGAGATCCTTCCTTCGTCAGGATGACAAGTTTGGAGATGCAGCTTATGGTAAAAAAGATGGTTTCGACAATCCAAAACTCTAAACTCTAAAATCTAAACTCTACAACTGTATCTGCCTTTCAATCTGTTGATCCAGCGAAATAAAAGTTTCCGTTCTGGAAACCCCTCCGATAGCTTGAATTTTAGTATTCAGCAGCGTCATCAAATGCTCGTTGTCGCGGCAAATAATCTTGATCAAAATCGACCAGTTTCCGGTGGTATAATGGCATTCTAAAACCTCGGGAATTTTTTTTAGCTCCTTTACAGTTTCGAGGTTTGTTGCGGCTTTTTCTAGGTATATCCCAACGAAAGCCATCGTGCTATATCCCAAAACCCGATTGTTCACCACAAACTTTGAACCCGAAATAACGCCAGATTGTTCCAGCTTTCGCAAACGTTGGTGTATTGCCGCTCCCGAAATTCCTATTTTATTGGCAATTTGTAGTATCGGTTTTCGGGCATCGTCCATAAGGTCTCGTAGGATTTCCTTGTCGATTCCGTCTATTTCTATTTGTAAGGAGTTTATTTTCATTTTTGGTTGTATTGAAACTTAAAAGTTGTTTTTGATTTAAATTGAAAAGTAAATATAGGAATTTATGATTTAAGATTTTGGATTGCGGAAATAGATTATTGAATACAACCTTTCTTTTCATAATCTAAATACCACAATGTTGTCATCCTGACGAAGGAAGGATCTCCATAAGGATCTCTACAAAAAAACTGGATTCAGTTTGTGTGGGATCCTTCCTTCGTCAGGATGACAAGTTTGTGAAGTGGTTTGCATAGTTCTAGCTCCAAGCGAATATAAAAGTGCCCCAAGTTTTTCATTTAGCCCTGATGGTTGCTACTATCCTTTTGTTCTGGGGTTCAGAACAAAAGATAGTGGCATCCAGCAGGAAAATGGTTTTACTCCCAAGACTACGGATTCGCTTCAAATTGAACAAGAAAATCCGCTTCTTTCGAAACGGATTGTTGTATTTATGAGTATTTTAGATTAGCTCCAATTTTATCGGGATTATAGCCAACGTAGGGCATTGTTTTTTCGTGAAAGCGTACGCCAAATTCTTCGAGTTCTTTCAATATCGGAAGATAGACTTCCTTGTTTAATGGAAGTTGGACACCCGGTGTGGTGATTTTGCCGTTTAGGATCAGCAAGGTTGCCATTGCTACGGGAAGCCCAACGGTTTTGGCCATTGCGGTATAGGTTTGGTCTTCGCCAATGCAAACCATTTTCGAGTCGATTTGTTTTTGCTCGCCATTTAATTCGTATCCGAACTTGTGGTACATTACAATCATGTCCTTGTCGTCTTTTTCCAGAGTCCAGCTGTCGTTTAGGATTTTTTCTAGTATTTGTGCTGGAGTTGCATTTTTGAGTCCAACAATCTTGTTTTCATTAAAAATGTCGAGTTCTACTAGCTTGTCCCACATGATGTCGTCTTGTTCGATTCCGAGGCTCAAACGTGTTTTCAACTCAATGGAATCCGTTGGGTGATAGGGAAGGAAGAGGTTGATGAATTCGCGATAGCTGATGGTTTCGGAATTGTCAATCAAATAGGTATCGTCGGTCATGCCGAGTTGCACAAACATGTTCCAAGCTCTAGAGTAACCAACACGTCGGATGGTTCCTCTATATAAGGTAAGGATGTCTTCGAGGCCATAGATTTCGCGGTATTTCAAGGAATCGCGGTTTGCGTATCCTTCAAATTTTCCGTAGCCTTCTACTTCCAAGAACTCTGTTCTTCTGAATAATTTATGATACGGAATGTATTTATAGGTACCTTCCTGGATGAATTTTGCGGCACCACCCTGTCCCGCCAGAACTACGTTTCTTGGAGCCCAAGTGAATTTGTAATTCCACAAGTTATTGTCGGATTCTGGAGCGACCAAACCGCCACAGAACGATTCAAAAAGCAACATTTTCCCGCCTTGTTCGCGAATTTCATCGATTATTTTCATGGCACTCATGTGATCGATTCCAGGATCGAGGCCAATTTCGTTCATGAAAATGAGGTTATTCGCTTTTGCTTCGGCATCTAAAGATTGTATTGCTTCGCTTATATAGGAAGCCGTGACCATGTGCTTTTTGTATTTGAGGCAGTCTTTTGCTACTTCAAAATGCAGGTGAGCCGGTAGCATCGAAATGACGACATCGGCCTTTTGAATTTCGGTTTGTCTTTGGTTTTCATCAAAAATATCAAAGGCTAAAGCTGTGGCATTTGGATGATTGGCGGTCTTTTTTTCTGCCAGTTCAAGTGATAAATCTCCTATGGTGAGGTGTAGTTGTTCCTCTTCGGATTTGCTTAAAAGGTATTGGATGAGTGAGGAAGCTGAACGTCCTGCTCCAATGATTAGTATATGTCTCATAGTTAGTTTGTGTCACACAAAAGTAGGCATTTGTTATATTTAGATAAAAGAAAAACGTTAAGAATCTTTTATATTTTTTTAAAATGATGTTTGCCTAACTTTATCCAAAATTAAAAAGATGAATAAAAAGATTATTTCTACGGGAGCAATTTTAGGTGCCATTGCAATTATATTAGGTGCTTTTGGAGCACATGCTTTGAAGAAAGTTTTGGATGTCGAGCAACTTTCTACTTTTGAAACTGGAGTAAAGTATCAAATGTATCATGCGTTGTTTTTGCTTTTTGTTGGAACCTCTGTTTTGGTATCCGAAAAGGCAAAAAAAGCTATTTATTATTTAGTGATAACAGGAACGGTCTTTTTTTCGGGTTCCATCTATCTTTTGGCAACAAACGACCTTACAAGCTTTGATTTCAAAGTTATCGGATTCGTAACTCCTATTGGAGGATTCCTATTAATTATGGCTTGGATTTGGTTATTCTTCGATTTATTCAAGAAAAAATCATAATTTTTAAATAAACTACAACGTTGTAATTAATAATTTTTACTTTTGTACTCTGTTTAAAAACAACATAACAATAAAATTATGGATAATAACGCTTTATTTACGAAATCGATTTCGTTAGAAGGTCTTGGGATCAAAAACAATAATGTTCACTATCAGCTGACTCCGGATGAACTTCACGAGATTACAATCCAATCGGGACAAGGAGTTGAAAATTCTACAGGAGCTTTGGCAATCAATACTGGAGAATTTACGGGAAGATCACCACAAGATAGATTTATAGTTAGAGACAGCATTACAGAAGATAAAGTTTGGTGGGGTAAAGTGAATATTCCTTTTTCATCAGAAAATTTCAATAAACTATATGATAAAGTGATGAACTACCTTTCTAATAAAAATGAAATTTTTGTTAGAGATAGTTATGTTTGTGCGGATGACAATTACCGTTTAAATGTTAGAGTTGTAACAGAAACCGCATGGTCGAATTTATTCTGCTACAATATGTTTTTAAGACCGGAAGCTTCAGAGCTTGATGGTTTTTCAGCAGATTGGCATGTGGTGTGTGCTCCAGATTTTATGGCAGATCCGGCTGTTGATGGAACACGTCAGCACAATTTCGCCATATTAGACTTTACTAGAAAAATTGCCTTGATTGGCGGAACAGGTTATACAGGTGAAATGAAGAAAGGTATTTTTTCTGCCTTGAACTTTATTCTTCCGGTTGATAAAAATGCTTTGCCAATGCACTGTAGTGCGAATGTTGGCGACAATGGCGATACAGCAATTTTCTTCGGGTTGTCTGGAACTGGAAAAACAACTTTGTCAGCCGATCCAAAAAGAAAATTGATTGGAGACGACGAACACGGTTGGACAAGTGAAAACACCGTTTTCAATTTCGAAGGCGGATGCTATGCAAAAGTGGTAAACCTAACGGAAGAAAACGAACCGGATATTTTTAGAGCAATCAAAAAAGGAGCAATACTTGAAAATGTGGTTTTCAAAGCGGGAACAAATGAAGTAGATTATGAAGATACTTCCATCACTCCAAACACTAGAGTTAGTTACCCGATTTACCATATTGATAATATTCAGCCGGGTTCTATCGGAAAAAATCCAAAAAATATATTTTTCTTAACAGCAGATTCATTCGGAATTTTGCCTCCAATCTCAAAATTGACACCAGGTCAGGCGGCCTACCACTTTATTTCGGGCTATACTGCAAAAGTAGCTGGAACTGAAGCGGGAGTTACAGAGCCACAGCCTAATTTCTCTGCTTGTTTTGGAGCACCATTCATGCCTTTGCATCCAACAAAATATGCTGAGATGTTAAGCAAGAAGATGAAGGATGCTGGTGTAAAAGTTTGGTTGATCAATACAGGTTGGACAGGTGGTCCTTACGGAATTGGCAATAGAATGAAATTAAAATACACCCGTGAAATGATTACCGCTGCCTTGAATGGAGATTTAGATAACGTAGAATTTGTGAACCATAAGGTTTTTGGAATTGCAAAACCACAATCTTGCCCCAACGTACCAAGTGAAATCCTAAACCCTAGAAATACATGGGCTGATAAAGATTTATATGATGTAAAAGCAGTTGAACTAGGTCAGAAATTCAAGGAAAATTTTGCAAAATTCGAAGAGTTTGCCAACGAAGAAATTATAGCTGGCGGACCATTAGTATAAAAGAACAAAAGTTAGTTTTAATTCCCAAATTTCCCAGTTATGAAAATAGCTGGGTTTTTTATTTGGTTGTACCGCAAAAAAAATTCCATTCGCGAAAGTGAATGGAATCAATATTTTGAATATAATTCAGTTTATTTGAAAGCGGCAATTCCAGTAATATCCATACCTGTAATCAACAAGTGGATGTCGTGAGTTCCTTCGTATGTGATTACAGATTCTAAGTTCATCATGTGACGCATGATAGAATATTCGCCTGTAATTCCCATTCCGCCAAGAATTTGTCTGGCTTCTCTGGCAATGTTGATGGCCATATCCACATTGTTTCTTTTTGCCATAGAAATTTGAGCTGAAGTTGCTTTTCCTTCGTTTCTCAAAACACCCAATCTCCAAGTTAACAATTGAGCTTTTGTGATTTCAGTGATCATTTCGGCTAATTTCTTTTGCTGCAATTGTGTTCCAGCAATTGGCTTGTCAAACTGAATTCTTTCTTTTGCATAACGCAAAGCGGTGTCATAACAATCCATTGCGGCACCGATGGCACCCCAAGCAATTCCATAACGAGCCGAATCCAAACAACCAAGTGGCGCTCCAAGACCAGATTTATTTGGCAATAAATTTTCTTTCGGAACTTTCACATTATCAAAAATCAATTCACCAGTTGCAGATGCACGAAGCGACCATTTGTTGTGGGTTTCTGGAGTTGTAAAGCCTTCCATTCCTCTTTCTACAACCAATCCGTGTATTCTTCCTGATTCGTCTTTTGCCCAAACTACGGCAATATCTGCGAAAGGAGCATTTGAAATCCACATCTTTGCACCATTCAATAAATAATGGTCACCTTTGTCTTTAAAATTAGTAGTCATTCCAGCAGGATTAGATCCGTGGTCAGGTTCGGTCAAGCCAAAACATCCAATAAATTCTCCAGAAGCTAACTTTGGCAAATACTTCATTCTTTGTTCTTCGTTTCCGTATTTCCAAATCGGATACATCACCAAAGAAGATTGAACAGAAGCTGTTGAACGAACGCCAGAATCACCTCTTTCAATTTCTTGCATGATCAATCCGTAAGAAATCTGGTCTAATCCAGCACCACCATATTCTTCAGGAATATAAGGTCCGAAAGCACCGATTTCTGCCAAACCATTAATAATTTGTTTTGGGAATTCTGCCTTTTGAGCATATTCTTCAATAATTGGCGATACCTCACGCTTGACCCATTCACGGGCTGCGTCGCGTACCATTTTATGTTCGTCTGATAATAATTCGTCTAAAAGATAATAATCTGGAGCTTGAAAAAGGTCTGGTCTCATGATATGGTTTTTTAAATCTTCGCAAAAATAACTAATCATTTCTAACAAATCAATAATTCAAAGTGATAATTTCCAGATTAAATTCGATTTTGTTCTAATTCGGGCAATCCGTAAACGGCCGGGCTATCCGTTGCAATCTTTTTTGTTTTTAAAGAAAAAACAAAAAAGGATTTCCACTTCTATCCCTATTGCGAAAACTGCTAAATGATAATTTACATCTTCAAATAAAAATCCCTAGTCAAAGCGATGTATTCTTCTGTGTAAACATGCCGGGAAATTTCAATAACCAATTCGTCAACAGGGAAATTTCCCAATGTATTTCGGCTAAAAGCCAAAAGACTACGTTTGATTTCAGCAGTTGGAGTTCCTTTCACACGAGTGATTTTTATGGGAAATAAATCAACTTCTTTTGCAAGGGAGATGAATTTTTCTTCTTCTTTAAAAGGAATAATTACGGAGAAGATTCCCTTTTCTGAAAGTAATAAGGCTACGGCTTCAATCAATTCTTCGAAAGGCATTGCATCTGCAAAACGAGCCAAATCTCTTTGTTCATTTTCTGTTTTATAATCTTCTGTATAAAAAGGAGGATTCGAAACAATCAAGTCGTATTCGTCTTCCGGTTCTTCTATAAATTCATCCAAACCTGCGTGAAAACAAAATAATCGGTCGCTCCAAGGGGAATTTTCAAAGTTATCTACTGCTTGTTCGTAGGCTTCTTCGTCAATTTCGAGTGCATCAATTTGTTCGGCATAACTTCTCTGGGCAATCATTAAGGCAATGATTCCGGTTCCGGCTCCAATATCCAAAACAGAAAAAGTTTTTTCAGGAATTGGAGTCCAAGCTCCAAGCAAAACGCCATCGGTTCCAACTTTCATGGCACATCGGTCTTGTTCTACTGAAAATTGTTTGAAGTTAAATTTCATAAATTCCAATATTTTAAATTCCAAACTGGTTGAAATCATTTAGGAGAATTGATTTTTGTAATTATGGTTGAAGGTATTTTTCTAATTCTTCAACTTCAAAGAGTAAAACTTCAGAAGTTGTTTTCCACTCTGGATTTAATTCTTGTAGTAAACGAATCCAATATTTTGATTCTTTTGCTTCTTTTCATGCAATTTTTAATCTAAAAGACACGTCTTTTTCGCCAAGTTTCTCATTTGCCCTGTTTTCCATCTTCTATATTTGAAGTAGTTTTAGGTAACAATCTAATATATAACCTACACTCTTTGGCAAATAAAAAAGTTCTTTTCTCTAAATCAAACGGCTTATTTATCATTGAAGTGTATTATTGAAATTTTAAGTTCTCGAATTTTAAAATTTGGAACTACTTGAGCGTTGGAATTTGGAATTTTAATATTGGAATTTCTAAAGATACATTTCAATCAGTCCCTCCGGTAAATCCATCACCACTTTTTTGTTCTCGCGATCAATCTTTACAAGAAAATGATCAATCATTGGAACTAAAATTTCCACATCGCCATTCAAAACTTCAAAAAGAGGTTGGGCAGTAGTGTCATTAACCGATTGAATTTTACCGAAAACCCCCAAGCGTTTGTCTTCAATTTCAAAACCAATCACTTCGTGGAAATAAAATTTGTTGCCCGAAAGTTTTGGCAACATCTTCAAAGGAAGATAAATATGATTGCCAAGTATGGCATCGGCTTCTTCCTCATTGTTCACATCTTCAAAACGAACTCGTAGAAAGTCATTCTTGTGAAGAGAACTATTTTCAATAAAAAAAGGAACCAAGTGTTTGCCGCATTCGACAAACACTGATTCCAAGTTTTCGTATAACTCGGGTTCATCAGTATCTAAATAGATAAGGACTTCACCCTTGAAACTAAATTTTTTTGCGATTTTACCTAAATAGAAACAATCTTCTTTACGCATTATCGCATCAAAATTAAGCTTGAGTTTCTTCGTTGTTTTCTTCTGCAGCAGGAGCTTCTACTTCGGCAACAGCCTCGTCAGTAGCTTCAACTTCAGCAACTTCTTCTTCAACAGGAGCATTTGCAGCGATTGCATCAGCTTCAGCTTTTGCAGCAGCAGCTAAACGTTTTGCGTTAACTTCTTGTTCTGCTTTGAAAGCTTTTGCTTTAGCATCAGCCTGAGCTTTTGATAAACCGTCTTTCTTAGCGTCCACTTTTCCAGCTTTAGCATCTAACCAAGTAGATAATTTTGCATCAGCTTGCTCTTGCGTCAAAGCACCTTTACGAACTCCTCCATCAAGGTGGTGTTTCAATAAAGCACCTTTGTAAGAAAGGATCGCTCTTGCAGTGTCAGTTGGCTGAGCACCGTTGTGCAACCATTTTACAGCGCTATCAAGGTTCAAGTCGATAGTTGCAGGGTTAGTGTTTGGATTGTAAGTACCAATTTTCTCTAGGTATCTACCATCTCTTTTTGAGCGAGCATCTGCCGCTACAACCCAGTAAAAAGGTTTTCCTTTTTTACCGTGTCTTTGTAATCTAATTTTTACAGACATAATCTAAGATTAAATTTTGAGGTACACGACCTCGATTAATTAAGGGTGCAAATATACATCTTTTTTTGATTTGCCCTATTTCTAATTGATTTTTAATGAGTTGTTGGTTTTTAATTTAACCTTGCGGTGGAAATTTGTTAATTATTAATTCACATTGTGAATTTGTCTAAAATTGTTTAGCATATTTCGTTTTAAAAACTATTTTTGTAATCAATTAATTTAGAATACCAAATAATGAAAAAAATTGTATCACTTTTAATAATTTTAGTTCTATTTACTTCTTGCGAAGAAAATATTAGTTCAAACTCACCTTCATTTCAAGCAAGCAAGGATAATTTTATGTGGAGAGCCAACGATTATACAGCAGTGTATAATCCACTTGATAGCACATTAGTTATGACGGCATTTAAGGGTTTGGAAGTAGTGAAGCTATATTCCTATCCAGTAATAATTAATGGAACAGGAGCGAGTACTTTTTTTGAAAACGCAATTTTTGAACTAGGGAATGATGATGTTAATTCTGCATTTTATTCATTTGCAGACAGAGGTGTGAATTTTGAATATGAAACAGGAGTTTCGGACGTTCCAAATGGAGAAATTGTATTGGAAAACACAATAAATCAAAAGCCAGGAACTATTTCAGGTAAATTCAGATTTGACGCACCCTATGTTGGAGCTAGTGAAAGTGCTCCAGAAAGGATAAACTTTCAAAATGGTGTTTTCTATGAGATACCAATCACGATTGGTGTAAACCAATAAGCAATCAACCATTCTGAAAAGAATGGTTTTTTTATATAAGTAAATTAAATTCGGAATAAAAGTATGCAAATTCCTAAAACTCCCGAAAACGAATCTAGAAGACTAAAAGCTTTAAAAGAGTACTCAATATTAGACACCCTTCCTGAAGAAGAATACGACGATATTACAAAATTGGCCTCAAAAATTTGCGAAACGTCGATTTCTACCATAAGTTTGATTGATGAAAAAAGACAATGGTTTAAGTCAAAAGTTGGCTTGAATGAAACAGAAACAAGCAGGAATAACTCCTTTTGTGCTCATGCGATAATTGAGCCAGATAAAATTTTCACAGTAAAAGATTCAAGATTAGACTCCAGGTTCTCTGAGAATCCATTGGTTGTAGGTGAGCCACATGTTATTTTTTATACTGGCGTTCCGCTTGTAAGTCCGGAAGGTTTGCCACTCGGGACTTTATGTGTAATCGATGACAAACCCAAAGAGCTCAACGATGAACAGTTGGTGGCTTTGAAGGCGCTTTCTAATCAGGTGGTTAGTCTTTTTGAGTTGAGAAAAAGCAAAATGTTGCTAGAAAAATTCTCAAAAGATCTTGAAACCAGAAATATTGAACTCGAAAAATTTGCTCATGTAGCAGCACACGATATTAAATCGCCTTTGAATAATATTTCCAGCCTGACAGAAATCTTAATTTCTACATATTCAGAAAATTTGAATGAGGAGGCAAAGATCTTGATGTCTATGCTTGATACTTCTTCCATCGCTTTGCGAAATCTGGTGGATGGTATTTTAGAACACAGTAAGAGCGATTCTATATTGGTGGAAGCCAGAAGTGCTTTTGAAATTAAGAAACTTGTAGAAGAAACGATTAAACTTTTGGATAACAAAGGCGAATGTCAATTTATATTGTCTTTTGGAAATCAAATTGTTTTTACCAACAGGATTGCACTCCAGCAGATATTGATTAATTTGATTGCAAATGGCATTAAGTATAACGACAAGAAAGAAGTTGTCATAGAAATTGGTTTCAAGGATACCGAAAATTTTTATGAATTTTCGGTTGGAGACAATGGTCCAGGAATAAAGGAGGAAAACCAGCAGAAAATCTTCGGGATTTTTGAAATTCTCACCAATGAAGACCGTTTTGGGAACAAAGGAAATGGAATTGGACTTTCTACAGTGAAAAAATTGGTAGAAGGTCTTGGAGGGCAAATAAGCGTTGACTCTGAAATGGGTAAAGGGACAAAGTTTGATTTTACCATCAGCAAGTTTGATTTTATCTAAAATTAAAGTTAAATTTTTTTTCTTTGCTGTATAAATAATCTAAACCATAGTAGATTACAAATTAAATAAACTACATTTGTTGGAATTATAATAAATAGTACATTATGAATATTTTTGTTGGAAGCCTTCCATTTAGTATTGAGGAAGCAGATTTAAGAGAATCTTTTGAGGCTTACGGAGCAGTTGACTCAGTAAAAATCATTACAGATAAATTTACTGGAAGAAGTAAAGGTTTTGGTTTTGTTGAAATGCCAAACGACGACGAAGCACAAAAGGCGATTGACGAATTGAACGGAGCTACTGTTCAAGGACGTGCAATTGTTGTAAATAAATCAGAGCCTAAACCAGAAGGAGAAAGAAGAAGCTTCGGTGGTGGTGGAAACAGCCGTGGTGGAGACTCTCGTGGAGGTTTCAGAGGTGGAAACGATCGCAATAGCGGTGGTGGATACGGAGGAAACAGCCGTGGTGGAGACAACCGTGGAGGTGGAAACAGAGGAGGTTACTAATAACTTCTTTTCGGATTCTATCCAATAATGGGATGATGTACTGTTAGAGATTAACTTTATTTTTTTACCTATACAAAACCATTCGTCAACTTGGCGGATGGTTTTTTGTTTTAGAACCTATATTTAATGGTTAAAAGCAGATATCTTGGAACGAGATTTATGCTGGATTTGTAGGTTGTAAAATCATTTACAGAAATTAGTGTAAATTCGTTTTCATTGACTAAGTTGTTTGCTATCAATCGATAGGAGAATCTACTTTCGCTAGGTGTATAATTTATAATTGCATTTACAAATGAGTAATTTTGATTATTCATTTGATAAAATGTGCTGTTAATTTCAGCTAACCAATTTTTTGAAATGCTGTAATTTGCATTTATAAAAGCATCTTTGGTTTCATTTTTTGATGCTATTTCCATAAATTTAGATTTAAAGAAATTGTAATTGAAACCAAAATCAAAGTTTAGAGGAAATGAAAAATAAGTTGTAGCCGAAAATTTATAACTACTGAAATAGTTTTCTGCATTACTAAAAGTATCGCTGTTGACTTTCATGGGATTGACACTCCAGTTTTGCGATGTTTCTAGCTTTGTAGCTGTTTTTAATTTTCTGAAATAATTCACAATACTAAATGAACCGTTGTAACTCTCGCCTCCATCTGCTAAAAAATAGGTAGAGAAATTAAAATTTTCGTTTATACTACTTTCTGTATTATAATTTTTTGCCGAATTGATATATAAAAAATTTGTGTTTAATGAGAAGCGTTTCACGTCATTAAAATACGTGTGAGAGAAGTGCAATAATTTATTTTTTAGTAAGCCTTCATAATCAGATCCTTTTTTAAAGCTTCTATAATCCGATAATTGAAAATTACTTGCTAAATAATTTATTTCCGGTAGATTGCTGTTTTCTGAATAGGATATATTGATGTTTCCAAAACGGTATCTTTTTAAATTTAGAGCTATCCTTGGATTGATAATGGACTCCACATAAGAATTAAAATTGCTTTTAAAATTATTCTGAATCAAATTTAGACTACCTGTAAAATCAATATGATTATTAAAGTTATAACGCAAACCGTTTTCAAGTGTTGCGACATTTTGTTTTAAATTACTAAAGTTAGTGTAGTCACTATTTTGGTTTTCATTGATGAAAAAATTATTCTTTAGGATTTCATCATTGCTTTCAAATTGAAGCCCTAAAAGATGTTCAAGTTTTTTATAAGTTGAAACTAGCTTGCTTTTTACACCAAAATACTGGACTTTATAGTTGGCATTTTGCCTAATCTTGGCATCAGCTTCGGTATTTAGGAAAGTGTTTAATAAAGGAGAAATTATACTACTTTTTTGGGCAATTCGATCATTTCCGAAATACATATAATTAATGAGCACTTTTGTTTCTGATAGTTTATAAGTATGATTTAAATGATTGTAGAATGTTTCATTTCTATCGTTTGAATATTGATCAACTTGGCTTTCATTAAAAAATAAATCTGCATTTATCTTGTTGTTATTATTCTTGTAAATGAAAATATTTGTCAAGTAATTTTTTTCGTTTATAAAATATTTCAATTCTAATTCTCCAGATGAAAGTGTCTTGTTTCCACCATAATTGCTTATTTCAGTGTTGGTAATAGGATTTGGCTGAATGTTAAAAACAGTTTCAGAAAATGAGTCTTGTATCTGATGGTCGTTCGCAAAGTATCCAACACCTCTTAAAATAATATTTGGTTTTATTTTTTTAGTAAAGCTCAAAGAATTAAAAAAAGCCTTATTAAAAATACTTTGCGATTTACTAAAAGAGCTGTTTTCATTGCTATTGATATTGAAAAAATTTTTAGCTGTTTTTTCGATTCGGTCTTCGCCGAAAGAGTTTAATTCTATTGAAGCTTGCGAAATTTGATCAGTAGCTTTTTCTCCAGAATTATTATAATCTGCAAGATAAAAAAGCTTGATGTTCTTTTTTAATAATCCTAAATTCAGGCTTTCTTTCCATCGGTTTTCAGAAACTACACCAGCTCCTGCAGTAACATTTCCGAACCAAATATTTTGCTTGTCGGCTTTTAGTTTTAAATTGAGTGCAACTTTATCAGAACCGGAAAGTTTTTTCAATATAGGGTTGTCTTCAAAATTGTCAATTATTTGAACTGCATCAAGCACTTTTGCATCAAGATTTTTAGAAAGAATCTTGTAGTTTTTGTCAAATAAATCATCGCCTTCAATTAATAATTTATCTATTGGTTTACCGTGAGCTTTTATAGATCCGTCACTTAAAATTTCAATTCCAGGTAGTTTTTTTAAAATATCTTCAATAGTTTGTTCTGTTTTGTTGCTAAACGAGGCTACTTTAATAGTTGTAGTATCTCGGTCAATTTTTATTTTTTGATGTGACTCGATAACTACTTCTTTCAAAACTTCACTATTTTCTTCAAGTGTAAAATTTAGCTTATAGTTTGATTTAGAATTCAATTCCGTTTGGTTTTCTTTCTTATAAAATCCTAAAGAAGAAACCGTAATGATAATAGATGCATTGTCTTCTTTTTCAAAATCTAAACTATAATTTCCATTTTCATCCGTATAAGTATAAGTCAAGGTATGCTGTTTTTTATCCGAAACGACAACAGAGGCACTTTCAATGCCTCTGTTTTGCGTATCTTTAATGACTCCTGAAATTTGAATTTGTTGAGCAAAAGAAGAATAAGAAAGGAATAAAATAAATAAAAAGTATCTATTCATTTTTACCTATTATTTCTATAAAGTGGTCTTTTAATTTTCCCTTTACAGGAACAATGCCAGGATGTTGTTTAGAAATAATTATCATTTTTTCATACGATTGTTGAATTTCTTCTCTGCAATATTTCTCAAATTCGGGAATTGATAAATAGGTTGCTTTATTGCCTTTAATGTTTCTAATATTACTAATGGGTTCTCTAGTGTTACTAGGATATTCTACACTTTTAAAATACCAAAAAACATTTTTTTCACTATCATAAGCTTCAAGAATTAAACCAGGTAGGCCGTTTAGTTTCCAAGGACCAAAAGGCACTGGGATTTCACTGGTAAACCAAGCAGTATAATTTCTTCCCCTAAAAAGTGCAGTAGCTTTTTTGCATGTGAAGTTGCCAATTTTCTTTGTTTCATTACTAATTTTCCAATCGATCTTTGTAGCAATTTCATTAACAAAAACTTGATTTCCTCTTAAAAAATTAGACCAAATTGTATTTTTTTTTGTATTGTAAAATACCTGATCGCCTATTCTGCTTACTTTCATTCCTAAATGAATGCTTGCACTTTTTTCATCATCATTAGAATAAGTAGTTTGTTTATCTATATTCTCCGTTTTTTCCAAACTGTCTTTAGCGGTTACATAATAGGATTTTTCCTTGTTAAAAACCATGTAAGCATTGCTATCGGGTCCTTTAGCGTTTCCAGTTCCAATTGCATCAATAAAGCCATAATAAATCAATCCTTTTTTCTGGCTATATAAAGTAGATGCGTATAATAAAATAAAAATATATAATAAGTTTTTCATAAAAATAAAAATGCTTTATGCTTTGAATGTGATTATGGGGTACTAACGGGCATTCTGCAAATTAAGTTGCCAATGTCCTTAGCAGCACTTAGTCCACATTCGCAACTGAAATAATATACTGCACCATCACTACAAGTAGCTTTATAATGTTTTTTTTCTGAATCCCCAAGACTTGAAAATGATAATAGTGATAATGATAATATTGCTACTGAAAATATAAATATTTTTTTCATGATTTTATTTTTGTCCTTTAGAGGCACAGATTAGCGATCCTACATATTTTGCATCATCTAACTTGCAATCACAAGTAAAATAGTGAATTGTGCCGTCTTTACAAGTTTGTTTATAGAGTGTTTGCACAACAGGTTCTTGATTGGTTGATTTAAATGATGATAATCCCATTACTAAGGCAGTAAGAGTTAATGTAAACATTGTTTTTTCATAAATATAATATTAAATTGTTTTTGTTTTAAAGCATAAAGCCTTACAAATAACAAATAAAAAAATAACATTTCAAAGTGTTTTTTTTAAATAATTCAATAAATCCATAAAATGTATTGTTGAAGGAGGTTTAGCTCTATTATTTTTTTAATAAAAAAAGCGTAATTTTGGAATTTACTTTTTCACTATTATAATTTGGAATTTTTAAGCCTATGTATTTAATATTCGATACCGAAACCACCGGATTACCAAAACGTTGGGATGCACCCATTACCGATGTCAACAACTGGCCTCGATGCATCCAAATAGCTTGGCAGTTACACGATGAAATGGGGAAGCTCATTGAGCATCAAGATTATCTGGTAAAACCAGAAGGTTTTAATATTCCCTATGATGCCGAAAGAATCCACGGTATTTCAACCGAGTTGGCTCAGGCCGATGGTATTTCATTAGCAGAAGTCTTAGAGAAATTCAACATTGCCCTATCAAAAGCAAAATTTATAGTAGGCCAGAACCTAGGTTTTGATGTCAATATTATGGGTTGTGAATTCCACAGAATGGGTGTGAATTCTCCAATGAGCTTGATGCCAGTTTTGGATACCTGTACAGAAGTTACAGCTTCGCTTCTCAAACTTCCAGGAGGAAGGGGAGGTAAATTTAAACTTCCAACATTAACAGAATTACACGAATACTTATTCCATAAACCTTTTGCAGAAGCCCACAATGCAACTGCCGATGTTGAAGCAACTACAAGATGTTTCCTTGAATTAATCCGCCGTGAGGTTTTTACAAAAGAAGAACTTGATGTTCCTTCAGGTTATTTTCAGGATTTTCAAAATTACAATACCGGAGAAATCCAGCTCATCGGATTAAAACATATTAATCTAAAAGCAGCTTCGGATAAAATCAGGGAAAGTTTCCAAAAAGCACAGGAAACGCCAATCGCTACTCCATCATCTGGAACAAATAAAGCTTTTGCTGATGCACGTTTCGCTCATCTTCACAATCATACACAGTTTTCAGTATTGCAATCAACCATTGCCATTAATGATTTGGTAAAGGCATCGGCTAAATTTAAAATGCCGGCTGTTGCCATGACCGATACTGGAAATATGATGGGAGCTTTCCATTTTGTGAGTGCGGTTATGAACCACAACAAAGCGGCTTCTGCAAAGAATAAAACATTAATTGAAAGTGGAGAAGAACCAACAGAAACGGAAATCAAGCCAATTGTTGGTTGTGAATTCAATATATGCGATGATCATAAAGACAAGACCAAGAAGGACAACGGATATCAAGTAGTCTTATTGGCAAAAAATAAAAAAGGCTACCATAATTTAGCCAAAATGTCTTCGATTGCTTTTACGGACGGATTCTATTATGTTCCCCGAATTGATAGAAAAGTCGTTGAGAAATACAAAGAAGACCTGATTGTATTATCCGGAAATTTATACGGAGAAATTCCGAGTAAGATTTTAAATGTAGGTGAAAACCAAGCCGAAGAGGCTTTAATTTGGTGGAAAGAACAATTCGGAGCTGATTTTTATCTGGAATTAATGCGTCACAAGCAGGAAGATGAAAATCGTGTCAACCAAACTTTGATTACTTTCGCAAAAAAACACAATGTTAAGCTAATTGCTACCAATAATACCTATTATGTAAATAAAGAAGATGCCAATGCCCACGATATTTTATTGTGTGTAAAAGATGGCGAAAAACAGGCAACACCAATTGGCCGAGGCCGAGGGTATCGCTATGGAATGCCCAATCAAGACTATTATTTCAAGTCTGGCGAAGAAATGAAGCAGCTTTTTGCTGATTTGCCAGAAGCCATTATCAATATTCAAGAAGTAATCGATAAGGTTGAGGCTTACTCTTTATATAGAGATGTATTGCTTCCAAAATTTGATATTCCAGAAGAATTTTTTGTTGTCGAAGATGAAGCCGATGGCGGTGTTCGTGGAGAAAACAAATACTTGCGACACCTTACAATGGTTGGTGCCAAAAAAAGATACGGTGAAATCACACCAGACATTCAAGAGCGTTTGGATTTTGAATTATTGACAATTTCAAATTCTGGATATCCGGGTTATTTCTTGATTGTTCAGGATTTCATTGCCAAAGCACGTGAAATGGACGTTTCTGTTGGGCCAGGTCGTGGTTCTGCTGCAGGTTCTGCGGTTGCTTATTGTTTAGGAATTACGAACATCGACCCCATTAAATACGATTTGCTTTTTGAGCGTTTCCTAAATCCCGACCGTGTGTCGATGCCTGATATTGATATCGATTTTGATGATGAAGGCCGAGGTCGTGTAATGGACTATGTAATCAATAAATACGGCTCAAATCAGGTAGCTCAAATCATTACCTATGGTAAAATGGCAACAAAATCGGCCATTCGTGATACCGCCCGTGTACTGGATTTGCCACTTTTTGAAGCCGATAGAATAGCAAAATTGATTCCTGGAATGATGCCATCCAAATGGAATCTGGCTCGATTTTTATCCGAAGATGAAGGCGAAGTCAAAAAAGCTTTACGTTCGGAAGAATTTGATCGGGTGAAGGAATTGATAGCAATAGCCAATGTAAAAGATTTAGCTGGAGAAACGATTCAACAGGCTAAAATCCTCGAAGGATCGATGCGAAACACCGGAATCCACGCTTGTGGTGTCATCATCACGCCAAGTGATATTACCAATTTCGTTCCCGTAACCACAGCTAAAGATTCTGATTTATATGTAACCCAATTTGACAACTCGGTTGCCGAAAGTGCCGGATTGCTGAAGATGGACTTTTTGGGTTTGAAGACCCTTACCCTGATAAAAGACACGGTTAAGTTGGTGAAATATCGTTTAAATATCGACTTGGATCCTGATGCTTTTCCGATAGACGATAAGGAAACCTACGAACTCTTTCAAAGAGGTGAAACGGTTGGGGTTTTCCAATACGAGTCGCCCGGAATGCAGAAATACATGAAGGATTTGAAACCTACGGTTTTTGCCGATTTAATTGCGATGAATGCCTTGTATCGACCAGGACCTTTGGAATATATCCCTTCTTTCGTTCGAAGAAAAAATGGAGAAGAAGAAATAAAATACGATTTGGAAGCCTGTGAAGAATATCTGGCAGAAACCTATGGAATTACAGTTTACCAAGAGCAGGTAATGCTTTTGTCGCAAAAATTGGCAGGATTCTCAAAAGGTGATGCCGATGTTTTGCGTAAGGCGATGGGGAAAAAGCAAATTGAAGTCCTCAATAAGATGAAGCCTCAATTTGTGAACCAAGCTGCTGAAAAAGGACATGATCCTGTAATTTTAGAAAAAATATGGAAAGACTGGGAGGCATTTGCGAGTTATGCCTTTAATAAATCGCACTCTACTTGCTATGCTTGGATTGCCTACCAAACGGCTTATTTGAAAGCCCATTATCCGGCGGAATATATGGCGGCCGTTCTTTCGAATAATATGAACGACATCAAGCAGGTTTCTTTTTTCATGGAAGAATGCAAACGCATGGGCTTGCAGGTTCTAGGTCCAGATGTAAATGAATCGTACTATAAGTTTACGGTAAATGAAGATTATGCCGTCCGTTTCGGAATGGGAGCGGTGAAAGGTGTCGGAATGGGAGCCGTTCAAACCATTGTAGAAAATAGAAAAGACGGCAATTATAAATCAATTTTTGATTTAGGAAAACGAATCGATTTAAGAGCTGCCAATAAGAAAGCATTCGAAAATTTAGCTTTGGCTGGAGGTTTTGATTGTTTCACTGATACGCATCGGGCTCAATATTTTCATCACGATGGAGACGGAATCACCTTCTTGGAAAAAGCCATCCGTTATGGTGCAAAATTTCAGGAAAACGAAAATTCATCACAGGTAAGCTTGTTTGGAGATGCTTCGGAAGTACAAATTGCCGAGCCACAAATTCCACCTTGTGAAGATTGGAGTACCATGGAAAAACTCGCCAAGGAAAAAGAGGTGGTTGGAATTTATATTTCTGGACATCCGCTTGACGATTTTAAATTTGAAATGAAATACTTCTGCAATGCAAGATTGGAATATTTAAAGAATCTAGAGAAGTTTGTGGGTAGGAATCTCACTGTTGCCGGAATTGTAACCAACGTACAAAGACGAACCGCCAAAAACGGAAAGGATTGGGCTATTTTTACACTCGAAGGATACGATGAAAGTTACGAGTTCAAGATATTTGGAGAGGAATATCTAAAGTTTCATTATTATCTGATTGCAAATAACTTTGTCTATTTCAAGATAAATGTAAAAGAAGGATGGACGGATAAAGAAACCGGTAAGAAAAGCGAGCCAAGAATGCAGTTTCTCGAAGCAAAACAATTGCAAGACATCCTGACTTCATTCGCAAAAAAAATCATTATCGATTTGGACATTAAACAGTTGGAAACCGATTTCATCCAAAACCTTAACGATATTTTTCAAAGACATAAAGGCGATAACCAAGTGGCGTTTGAAGTTTTAGAAAAAGATAAAGTGCAACGAATCGTTCAAGAAGAGCCTGTTTTGACAGAATCGGAAGAAGAGGTTCAGGAAGATGATGAAACGGCACAAATGGTACAAGTTTTGGTTCCAACAGTAGTTGAGGAAGATAGGATAATCACGAGGCTTTCAATGTCGAGCAGAAAGAAAATTAAGATATCAAATGAATTGTTGCAGGAACTTGAAAAAATGCAAATTGAATTTAAGCTGAATTAGGTTGTTTAACAATGCATAAATTTAATTAAGAAAGTTAAAATAATCAATGTAGAATATCTTAGAAAAGTAGATGAAATACTAAAATTTAGTAAAGGATTTGTATAAGTTGTATAATTGTTCGTACATTTGTATCAACATGCTTACTCCGCTTCTCGTCAGATCAGCGCGCTCAGAGTAAGCTTTTTGCATTTTTATACTTTCGTTAATGAGTTTAGTTCCGTTTAATAAACCGCCATTTAGCTATCTCCAACAGCTAGAACAACTACAAGAACGAGGTTTGCAAATTCCTAATGTTGCAAAAGCAACGCATTTATTAGAAAGCATAAGTTATTATAGATTAAGTGGATATTGGTATCCATTGTTGGCGGATAAAGAAAATCATACTTTTAAAGAATCGGCCACATTTGATACTGCTTTTAATTTGTATTGTTTTGATAGAGAACTTCGTGTTTTAATTATTCAGGAATTAGAAAAAATTGAAGTTTCAATTCGAGCAAAAATGATTTATTTATTATCACATCAAAATGGTGCTTTTTGGTATCAAGATACGAACTTATTTAAAAATCAAATTAGTCACAGTAAAACCTTAGTTAGTTTAGACAATGAGTACAAAAGAAGTGATGCTGATTTTATTGTAGCTTTTAGAGATAAATATTCTAATCCGTTACCACCAAGTTGGATGCTTTTAGAATTAACATCTTTTGGAACGTTATCTTCTTTATTTAGTAATTTAAAGCCAACAAGAACTAAACGAAATATTGCTAATTATTTTGGTCTGGATGAAAATACCTTTGCTTCTTTGGATGCACAGTATTGTTTACATCAGAAATGTTTGTGCACATCATTCGCGTTTATGGAATCGTGTCATGAGTATCCAACCAATAAAACCAATAAATACAATAAAACCTTGGTTAGATGACAGTGCAGTATCAAACAATAAAACATATTTTATTTTGTTAATGGTACTATATTTATTACAAACAATTAATCCAAAAAATTCTTTTTCACAAAGATTTCAAGCTTTATTAGCAAAATATCCAAATGTTGATACAAGAGCAATGGGTTTTCCAGGTAATTGGAAAAATGAACCCATTTGGAAAGAACAGTAATTACTTCTAACGATAATTGAATAGCCAAAACTGATTTTCATTTAACAAAAGATTAAAGATAAAAAGAGTAATTTTGTACAATAAATTAAACTAAATAATTAAAAATATGGCATTAGCAATAACAGATGCTACTTTTGACGAAGTAGTATTGAAATCAGACAAACCAGTAGTAGTAGATTTTTGGGCAGCTTGGTGTGGACCATGTAGAATGGTTGGACCGGTTATCGACGAAATTGCAACAGAATATGAAGGAAAAGCAACAGTTGGTAAGGTTGACGTTGACGCAAACCAAGAATTTGCAGCAAAATATGGCGTTAGAAACATTCCAACAGTTTTGGTTTTCCAAAACGGAGAGGTAGTTGGTCGTCAAGTTGGAGTAGCTCCTAAAAAAGCTTACACAGACGCTATCGATGCTTTGTTGTCTTAATCAAAAGCACTCATTATAAAGAAGGTTTGACGAAAGTCAAGCCTTTTTTATTGGTCAAATTTTAAGGTAAAAATGGTTCCTTGGGTTGGTTCGGAAGTTACTGAAATCTCACAATTAATGGATTTTGCCAAATCTCGAATCAAATGCAATCCTAAACCCGATTTAATTCCTATGACTTCTTTATCGTCATACAAAGCTTTAAATTGATCCTGATTTATTCCAGGACCATTATCGGAAACCGACAAATAAATTTTTTCGTTTTCCTTCCAGGCTTTCCAAACAATGGTTGGATTTGTCGTTTTTTCTAATGCTTTGATGGCATTTCCTGTCAAATTTCTAATGATGGTTTTCAAATAATTTTCATCTGAAATCAATTCGATGTTGGAAGGATTTTCGAACACAATTATAGTTTTTTCTTCGCTTGAAAAATGCTTTTCCGTATCTTCAAAGAGTTTCGCAATCGAAAGCTTTTTAGGTTGAGGCATAAAGTTTTCCATCTGTCCTTTGGACCAAAGCAACAAATCTTCCATCGAAGTCAGTAGGTTTTCGGCACCTGTAATTGTTTTGTTTTCCAATCGTTTCTTGATTTCTTCATTCAATAATTCTGGATTTTCTTTCTGAAGATGTAAAAAATGGATGAGGTTTGAAACTGGAGCCCTTAAATCGTGATTTAAAATCGAAAAGAAACGCGTCTTGGTTTTATTTGCCTGGTCCAAATCCGAATTTAATACTTTTAATTTTTCATTTGTTTTTCTTCTGTTACTGCTTTGATAAAAAAGCAAGACTCCAATTGTAGCCAACAGAAAAATTCCTCCAATATAAAACCATTTTTGTTTTTCCTTGGTTTCAAGCATCAATTTGTTGAGTTGAATTTCCTTGTCGCGAAGTTCAATCTCTTTCTGACTTTCCAATTTGGCAATCTTGTTTTTGCTTTCCTGTGAAAAGATGGAATCTCTCAAATTGTAATGTTTCACAAGATAAAGATGTGCTTCGTTTGGTTGATTTTTCAAGGCATATAAATCGGACAGACGTCCATAAGCATCCATCAAATTTTGTCTCGTGTCCGATAATTTGGAATAATCAACGGCTTTCTTCAGCATTTTCTCAGCATCTGAAAGTAGTTCGCTTTTGGCTTTACGGCTGAACTTTTTCCTTAATCCATCGTCCTTATACAATTCTAAATAAGCAGTCGAAAGGATAATGCTGTTGTTCACTGCCGAAACATAATCTGGAGCAATACTGTCCCAAATCGATTTAGATTCTAACAGATAATCAAGCTTCAATTTATAATCAGGTGTGACTTCTGCCAGAAAATTTGTCAATTCTGCAATCTGAAAAACATCCTTTCGTTCCTTGAAAATCTTCAAACTCTTTTCAAAAAAATCCTTTGCTTGTTTCTTTTTATTTTGGTCTCGGGCAATAAGTCCCATTTGATAATAGCAATAGGCAAGCGTCTCAATATCATTTGCCTTTACTGCAATTTTATACGACTCGTCGATGTATTTTTGTGCAAGAGAAAAATTCCCTTCCCGAAGATAAATGTTGCTGATGTTCATCAAAGTAATGTGCCGAAAATTCAAAAGATTTTCAGAGTATTCCAATGATTTTAAGTAGTAATCCAGTGCTTCCGAGTGTTTTCCTCGATCCAGATAACTGTTCCCGATGTTGTTGTAGCAAATTGTAAGTCCTTTTGTCCACTTTATTTTTTTTGAAAGTTGCAATGCTTCGTGGGCATAATCCAATCCTTTCTGGAAATCGGTAAAACGATAACAGTATTCTAATTTTATCAGGCTTCTGATTTTTACAGAATCAATCCTAGTGGTTTTCACGACATTTAAAAGCGAATCAATCTTCTGCTGCTTTTTCACGTCTGTTTCTTGGGCGAAAATCCCAAAACTAAAGAGCAGGTATAGCAAAACAATCTTTTTCATGGCAAAAGGGATAACGCATCTTTGTAGCTTCTTCCAATTGGGATAGCGATATTTTCATTTATAAAAACTTCATTCGATCCAATTTTATGAATTAGGTTCTTCTGAACGGCAAAACTCCGATGAATCCGAACAAACGATTGAAAATGGTCTTCTTTTAACAACGTTCCAATGCTCGACAAAACACAATGCCGTTTGTGATTGGTCACCAAAAGCGTATAATCTTTCAAGGCTTCCAGATATAAAATTTCGTGAAGTTTCACTTTAGTTTGTTCGTGGCCTTCTTTTATATAAATAAAATCGCCACCAATACTCGATTCATAAAGTAAAGCTTTGGTCTTTATTTCCATAAATTCATCGATTCGTTCAATTGCTTTCGAAAAGCGGTCAAATTTTAATGGTTTTATGATGAAATCCAAAGTTTCCAGTTCAAAACTCTCCACAGCATGTTCTGGATGCGAGGTTATGAAGACGCAAACTGGAATTGAGGAAAGGACTTTCCTTAATTCTAAACCGTTTATTCCGGGCATATCAACATCTAAAAAAAGAACATCCACTGAATTATTTTGGCAAAAGGCAAGTGCTTCTTTTGCAGACAAAAACGCACCAAGAAGTTTAAGATGCGGAAATCTTTTCACAAACGAAACCACCATCAATTGGTCAATTTCGTCGTCATCAACTATTATGCAGTTTAGATTTTTCATTGGCATATAGCTTCAACAGTTTGAGGGCTACTCAAATATAAGATTTTTTTCAATATACCTTGCTATTGGTCTATTTAAAATGCTGTTGGTCTATTGGTTGTTTTTACTCTGATTGTATCGCATCAACTTTGATGAAAATTCGAAGATTAACCTATAAATCAATGTTATGAAAAATCTAAAAAGAATAATAATGCTATCGTTCATCTTAGTAATATCAATGTCCTGTTCGAGTGATGATAAAAAAGAGAGCATAGCAGATTGTGAAACCAAGAATTACGGAATTCTAACAGTAAATTTCGGTTCAAACCAAACCAAACACGGCATCCTTTTCACTAATACGGCTACTTCCGAATCTCGGGATAAGATAGTTCAAGCCGGAAAGAGCGAAGATACCGTTCATCTTAAACCAGGAAGCTACTCTATAGAAATTTCAAGTCTCAACCAGCAGAACCAATCGCTCGATTCAGAGGTGTTTCAAAACTATTCCATCAGCAAATGCGACGAAAAATCAATCAATGTTGAATTCTAAAAAAATTAATATGAAAACAAATTTTAAAATAATTGCAACCGCAATAATAACCAGCTTGCTTTTTGCTTGTTCATCAAACGACGATAATCAAAAAATTGAGGTCGTAAACATTGATGCCACAAGCTATGTGTTGGCTGGAAAAATACTCAACAATCATCTCACGATAATAACGTTTAATGCTGATAACCAAGCTTTAATTAAAAGTTTGGAACAAGATATTCAAGTAAATTATTCGGTTCATGGGGATACCATAAAAATAGAAAATTATGGATTTATAAAAATTCAAGACAATGCAATCGTTTCATCAGATATAGACGGTTTAGATTTCGATCAAGCAGAATTATTACTACCAGCCTCCGAAAATGCATTCAAGGATAAAGATTTCGGAGGTATAGTAGCAACATCAAGCGGAATGCAATTTCAGCACTATGTGAGGTTTTCCTCAGATGGCTCGCTTTATGGAATCAGTAATGTATTCAATCAAGCCACTCCAAACAGTGAATATGAATTGATTTACAACATCGCTGGAACACATCAAACGGAATCCTATACTGACATTTTTTATTTGCACAACAACATATTATTCTATGAAATCGTAAATCAGCAATTTGGTATAGTTTATTACTACAGCGAAGGATTATCCCAGCAATAATGTAATAACAATCCACAACAGTTTAATTTGGTTTAGTTAGAAGAAGGTATAACGTAAGTTGTGCCTTTTTTTATTGCCAAAAGTGAAAGGTTAGAACCAAAAATAAATCCATAGCCATTATTCAATAATAAGTTTAGGCTAATCTTTGTCTTCCCAAGATTATTTTTTTGTCGGTATTATTTTTATTTCGGTTATTTGTGTAGATAAGATCTGTATTCAAAACACCCCAATATGAAACACCTCTTCCTTTTCCTTGCCTTTTTAGTTGTGCTGCCTTCTTTTGCACAGCGTTTAAAGCCCGGCTTCGACAAAAAGGAATATACCGAACTGCTTCATGCCTTTTCACGCTGGACCGACAGCACAGGCTTTAAGGACATTCCAGAAACAACACACTACAAAACTACTTACCGGGCCAAGGAAATAGGACTGATGAACTGCTGGGAACTCTATGAAACCGAAGGACATAATGTTATCAGTATTCGCGGTACGAGGGACAAGCCGTTGAGCTGGATGGCAAATTTTCACGCGGCTATGATTCCGGCAATCGGTACTTTGAAACTGACGGATTCGCTTACTTATGACTATCGTTTTGCGAATAATCCGAGGGCGGGCGTTCATGTGGGCTGGGCTGTATCGTGTGGTTTTTTAGTTGGGGATATTACGGTCAAAATCAAGGAACAGTATGCAAAAGGCGTTCGGGATTTCATCATCTTCGGCCACAGCCAGGGTGCGGCAATTGCGTTTTTGATGACGGCACAGCTCAAGTATTATCAAACCAATGGCACTTTGCCGGAGGACATTCAATTTAAAACCTATTGCAGTGCGGCTCCCAAACCGGGCAACTTATATTTCTCTTATGATTATGAGGCTTCAACCCAGATTGGGTGGTCGTTGACGGTGGTGAATGGTGCCGACTGGGTGCCGGAACTTCCAGTGACGATACAATCTACAGAGGATTTTAATCTTACCAATCCGTTCAATAACATCCATGAGATGATCAAGAAGAGGCCGTTGTTGGAGCGTCCGATCATGGAGTTTGTATATTCGGAACTTACAAAATACAACAGGAAAGCCGTAAAACGCTATCAGACCTATCTGGGTAAATTTGTGTCGAAGGCTATTGCCAAGGAAGTGCAGGGTTTTGAAGATCCTACCTATATGCACTCCAATTATTATGTGCGTTGTGGTACCGCCGTGATCCTGAATCCGGATGCAGACTATTATACTCATTTCCCCGATGACGACAAGAAGATCTTGGTGCACCATAATTTGAAGGCCTATTTATATCTTTTAGAAAAGTTAAAACTTTAAAGAAAAATTATTATTTTTATGCTTCAAACCCCAAAAAAACAATCATTATGAAAAAATTATTATTTTCAGCTTTATTGCTGATAGGCTTGTGCAATGTGGCTAATGCCCAATTGGATGGTTTCAGAGTTGGCGTTAGCGGAGGCCTTCCGTTATCAGATGCTTCGGATATTTCTTCTTTTAATGTAGGAGTAGATGCAAGTTATCTCTTTGGCATCACAGATACGTTTGCCGCTGGTGTGGCTACGGGTTATTCTACCTTTTTAGGGAAAGATGGTTTTGATGACTATTCCTTTATTCCGGTTGCACTCTCGCTTAGGGCAGGATATGGCTCAAGTATTTTCTACACGGCAGACATTGGATATGCAGTTGCCACTACCACAGATGCCGAAGGCGGTTTGTACCTGTTGCCAAAGGCAGGATGGACAAACGGACAATGGGATGCTTTTATTTTCTACAAAAACATTGATGCCGATGATGTTTCTGTAGCATCTATTGGAGTTGGAGCAGCTTATAAATTTTAAAAAAATAATCCTATGAAAAAGATATTTTCTAAAAAGATACTGCTTTTGATGGTGGTACTTTTCAATACGGTAGTAGCATTTGCCCAAGATAAGGTAACCATGCTAAATGGCGAGAAGCGAGAAGGGAAAATCATTGCCGTTAGGGACGATGCTATTAAATTTGTTTACAAAGGCGAAACCCTAGAATATGAATTTAAGAAGGCTGACATCAGTATGATTGAATTTGCAAGCGGCAGGAAAGAAGTTGTAAATGCTCCATCAGCTGCAGTAGTTTCCTCTAATCCGGCGGCCCGAAAAGGCAAGGTTGCCGTTCTCCCTTTTGAGTTTATTACCAATGATGGTTCGCTCGATGCTACCGCCATGTCGCATCAGTTGCAAACCGAGACCTATAATTCAGTTAAGGAAAACACGACGCTCAATCAGGTGCAGGATCCTATAACTACCAACAGCCTTTTGGCAAAAGCAGGACTCAACGGCAGCAACCTTATGACCAAGACTCCGGCAGAAATGGCCGAGTTGCTGGGTGTGGAGCACGTTTTATATGGCATTGCCAATGTAATCATACAAGGAAGTTCTACCTACGGAAGCGGTGTTTCTTCCATCAACGGAAAATCAACCGAGAAGAAGCAGGACGATACCAAGAAGACCAAAAGTTCGGGTACTGTTTTTTCCTCAAACAATGCCACGGTTCAAACCAACTACGACACCAAGATTGATTTGAACTTCTATAACGACCAAGGAACAAACGAGTATTCGCAATCCCGTAACTCTTTTGGAAATGGCTTTGAGGCCTATCGTGCTACCATCAATTATCTGATCAAACGCTGTCCGTTCGGAACAAAGGCAAAACGCTAATACTACGGTATGATAAAGAAACAACTCTTTTTTTGGATGGTATTTTGTGTCGGAGTCCTCCAGGCCCAAGATACCATTCCAAAAACAGATACCATCAAAAAAAAGCGTGTCTCCAATGAGTATGTAGAGCTTTATGATGATGATGTAAAGTTGCGATTGGGTTTTAGCAACAGCTTTAACTCCTTTCATATAAAGGATCCTGCAGACAATCTTGATTTTACTTTAGCTCCGAACCAAAGAATCAAGACCACGCTAACGTTTGCCTATAAATTCATAGAATTTGACATTGGCTATACCCCAAAATTCATCCGTTTCAACAAGGACGATAGCGAAAAGATAAAGTCGAGCTTCTATAACATTGGAGCCCGCTTCTATTTCGGCCAATGGATCCAGAATGTGCAACACTCCAGGACAAAAGGTTTTTATGTAGATAAAGATGATATTGGTGCTACCGAAAATGTTCTGTTTCCAAGTTTCCAGGTTTCCCGATATGGAGGCAGCACGTCCTATTTGTTTAATCCGAATTTTTCGTTCAGGGCGATTTATAATCAAAGCGAATGGCAGAAGCAAAGTGTGGGGAGTTTTGTTCCCAGCATCAACTACAACTATACCGAAATCACGGATGATACCCCAGGAAAGGACCATATCATAGACGTAGCGATTGGACCGGCTTATTATTACAACTGGGTAATCGATAATAGGTTTTTAGTGGCTCCGGGTGTTTATGGAGGCGTTGGCTATAACCACACCAAAACGGTTTATGAGGATGCTACCCTGGATGAGGTTGTAGATGGAATTTCCTTGCAGACCCAATTTAGGCTTACGTTGAGCTACAATTCGGAGAAATTTTATACGGGTGCAACTGCAAGCTTAAACACCTTCTATTATGATACTGATCCAAAGATTCATTTGCAGGACCGCCAGCAGTTTTTTGAGTTCTATGTAGGCTATCGTTTTAAAGGCCCTGAGAAAGTGGGCAAATTTTTAGATAATCCGCCAAAACCTCCAATGAAACCCAAGAAAAAATGAGTATAACCTGTAAGAATTGCGGAAACGTATTTGAAGGAAACTTTTGCAACAACTGTGGTCAACCGGCAGATACCCATGGCATAGATACTCATTTTGTGATGCATGATCTTAGTCATGGCATTCTTCATGTGCATGGAGGTTTGTTCTATTCGGCTAGGGAATTGTTTACCCGTCCAGGTCATGCTATCCGGGATTATATTGAGGGGAAAAGGGTGAGGCATTACAAACCCATTTCGATGTTGGTGGTGTTGGCCACATTTTACGGGCTTTTCTATTATACATTTGAAATCGATATATTTTCGGGAAAAAATGATAATCTTTTCGACTATAAGATGGTCAATGAGTGGATAGGGCATCACTTTCCAATCATCATCCTTTTGCAGCTTCCGATATTTGCTCTAAGTTCGTATTTAGTATTTCGTAAGCAAGGCTATAATTATTATGAGCACGTAATCCTAAACTCTTTCTTTAGTGCACAGAAAGTATGGTTTCGGATGTTTGTATTGCTCGTGTTGGTTGTAATCAGTAAGAAAGATCATTTCAGCGAGGTTTCCAATTGGTTGTTTTTTCCAGAGCTTCTCTTGATGGTATGGTCCTACGGGCAATTTTTCAAGAACATGCCTAAGGTAACTGTTTTTTGGAAGACATTGCTAGCGTTGCTTATTGGATCAACCATTTCGATAAGTCTTGCCGTATTGTTTATTGTTGTGTTTTTGATGAATTGATTTATTAGAGTTTCAATAATGATTATAATATGAAAGAAACATTTTTAGTGGTGTTGTTTGTATTCACTATTCAAAATAGCGAAGCTGTAAACACTACGGCATCTCCAAAAGAATGTGAAGAAAGGAGTGTGACGCTAAAATCAGAATTCAAGTCCAGGAATAAGTATTTCTTTTTTAGGGAGACAAGCCATAAAAAAGGTAAACGATTTGACAGAATCATAAATTCGAAAGGAAACATTGTAATGGAAATTATGATGAAGTCAGACACCAAAGGAGATGAATATTTGTTTCGTAAATTTCATAGATTGGTTATTCTAGAAAACGAAATACACGAGGTTATTTGTAAAATGGGCAAGGAGAAAGGAAAAGTAATTGTTTATAATTTTTGTGGAGAGCAATTGAGGAAAATAGAAATGAAGTCGAGTGAATTATATGATAAGTATGGTTTTTAGTTTTTACTGACTAGGTATAAAATAAAAAAAAATCCCAAGCTCGATCGAGGTTGGGATTTTTAGTTTTGTCAAGAATAAATGCTTTAACACCAAATTAGTTTTTATTCACCACCAATTTATAAGTAGGGTCTTCCATAATGTTTACATCAATAATCGCTTCAGCATTTTTCAACAACGCGATACAGTCTGGACTCAAATGACGCAGATGTACTTTCTTGCCTACTTTATGATAACGGTTTGTGATGGCATTCAAGGCTTCAATGGCCGACATATCTACGATTCGGCTTTCCTTGAAGTCGATGATCACTACGGTAGGATCTTCCTGAATATTAAATTTTTCGGCAAATCCGGTTACCGAACCAAAAAATAGAGGTCCGAAAATCTCGTAATGCTTTACTCCATTTTCATCGATGTGTTTTCTAGCTCTGATGCGTTTTGCATTGTCCCAGGCGAAAACAAGAGCAGCGATAACTACCCCTATTAATACGGCTAAAGCCAAATTGTGAAGCAAAACGGTAATCAGTGTAACGGCAATCATTACAAACACATCCGATTTTGGCATTCGTTTGAAGATGCGTAAACTCGCCCATTCAAAAGTTCCTATGGCTACCATGATCATTACTCCTGTCAATGCCGCCATAGGTAGCAACTCGATTACTGGAGCCCCAATCAATATGATAGTCAAAATTGTTAAAGCAGCGACAATGCCCGAAAGTCTTGCCCTTGATCCAGCCGAAAGGTTGACCAAGGTTTGGGCAATCATCGGGCAACCACCCATTCCGAAGAAAAAACCGTTGGCCAGATTAGCACCACCTTGAGCCAGACATTCGCGGTTGCTGTTTCCTTTTGTGGCGGTAATTTCATCTACCAGATTCAGCGTCAGCAAACCTTCTGTGAGTCCGACAGCCGCCATGATCAAGGCAAAAGGGAAGATGATTTGCAGGGTTTCTAAATTAAAAGGAATATTTGGGATATGAAAAGGAGGCAAGCTTCCACTAACCGAAGCAATGTCTCTAACTTGTTTGGTATCAATATCAAAAAGCAACACCACGCCAAAAACTACGATAATGGCGACAAGCGAAGCAGGAATGGCTTTGGTGATTTTTGGCAAAAATACCACAATGGCAATTGTCATGGCAACAAGTCCTGCCATAATAAGGAAAGGTGTTCCCGTGAGCCATTCTATTTGACCGTTTATCACGGTTTTGAATTGCTCAAATTGTGCCATAAAGATGATAATGGCCAATCCATTCACAAAACCAAACATTACAGGTTGCGGTACAAGGCGTATGAACTTTCCGAGTTTTAATAACCCAACGGCAATTTGTATAACTCCAGCCAAGGCTATGGCTCCGAAGACATATTCCAGTCCGTGGGATTTCATCAAGGCA
Organism: Flavobacterium arsenatis; assembly: GCF_031456785.1. Classification (NCBI taxonomy): domain Bacteria; kingdom Pseudomonadati; phylum Bacteroidota; class Flavobacteriia; order Flavobacteriales; family Flavobacteriaceae; genus Flavobacterium; species Flavobacterium arsenatis. The sequence continues at coordinate 17,256 of NZ_JAVDVI010000002.1, read as the reverse complement.
ATCAAAACAATCACGGTTGCACCAGCACCGCCCGATATCAAACCCGGTCTTCCGCCAAAGATGGCTGTTATAAGTCCCATAATAAAGGCTCCGTATAGCCCCACCAAAGGAGGAAATCCTGCCAGGATTGCAAATGATAGCGATTCGGGAATCATGGTCATGGCAACAGTCAGTCCAGCTAATATTTCGGTTCTGTAGTTTACTTTTTGGGATAAATCAAATAGGTTGAATGCTGTTTTCATAGGTTTTGATAATAATGCAAAAGTAGTTTTTTTAGGGATTATAGAAATACTATTTTGTTTTGATGTATTTTAGTTCGGTAAAAACACCAGTTTATGATGAAAAGTAGAATTAAAATCATTACAACAACAATAATAGTTTTGTGTCTTGCAATTTTTATTTCGGCTTATATTCAAAAAAATACGGATGAACGTTTTGTTGTCTGCATTGTAGATCCTGTCCAAAAGCAAGTCAAGTTGTATTGGAAAAACGATAAACAACAGCATTTCAAGAGTATTCAAAATTTAAAATCATGGCTTGAAAACCGCAATCAGAAGTTGGAGTTTGCAATGAATGCTGGGATGTATAAAAAAGACAATTCTCCTCAAGGACTTTATATCGAAAAAACAAAAATGCTTTCACCAATTGGCACTGCTAGCGGGAATGGTAATTTTTATATGAAACCAAATGGAGTGTTTTATCTGACAACTAAAAAGAAGGCTGGAATTTGTGTCTCGAAAGAATTAAAAAACATTTCAGAAATAGAATATGCTACACAGTCTGGACCAATGTTGTTGGTTGAAGGAAAGATTCATTCAGATTTTAAAAAAGGTTCATCAAATGTGCATATCCGAAATGGTGTTGGGATTCTGCCCGACGGCAAAATAGTTTTTGCAATGTCTAAAAAGGAAATTAATTTCTATGATTTTGCAACCTATTTTAAAAGTTTGGGATGCAAGAATGCTTTGTATTTAGATGGATTTGTTTCCAGAACCTATTTTCCAAAGGAAAATTGGATTCAAACCGATGGGAATTTTGGAGTCATAATTGGAGTTGTTGAATGAAAAAGATCTACATATTTAGCGGATTAGGAGCCGACAAGCGAGTATTCAAATACCTAGATTTTTCAGGTTTTGATATTACTTTTATTGAATGGATTACGCCCGAAAATAAAGAATCTATTGGATATTATGCAAAACGTTTAACCGAACAAATCCATACCGATAATCCAATCTTGATAGGATTATCCTTCGGAGGAATAATAGCTGGTGAAGTAGCAAAGCATATTCAAACGGAGAAAATTATTTTGATTGCTTCGGCAAAAAGCTATAAAGAAATTCCTTTTTACTACCGATGGTTGGGAGCTTTAAAAGTTCATAAACTAGTACCGACAAGCTTAATGAAACAATCCAATTTTTTTAGTTATTGGTTGTTCGGAATCAAAACTAACGAAGATAAAAAATTATTGACAGAGATATTAAATGACACAGATCCTCGACTCTTAAAGTGGGCCATCAATGCAATTGTCAATTGGAAAAATATAATAGAGCCTCAAAAGTATATTCATATTCATGGATCTTCTGATAAGATTTTGCCGTTAAGATTTGTAAATGCTGCTATTATAATAGAAGATGGAGGGCATTTTATGACAATAAACAAACCAGAAGAATTAAATCAGATAATCAAGCAATCCCTTTTAAACTCATAACCATTTAACCAACCTCACCTCACTAATCTTATAAACCTTATTCAAAATTTCATAACGTAATTCATTTTATGCTACCGTTTCTTTGTAATGAACATTTTAAATAAAAACAATTATGAAAGCATTATATGTAACATTATTAGCATTAGCTATTTTTTCATGTAAGAATACTAATGATGAAGCTATGGTTTATGAAGATGCTAAACAAGTAGCGATCGATTCTATGAAAATGGAAATGGCAAAGCAAAGGGTCATTGACTCAATGAAATTGGAAGCTCAAAAACAACAAGAACAAGCAAGGAAGGAAGTTGTAGTAGTCAATCAAGCTACTCCAGCAACAACCACAACCACTACAGAGAAAAAGCAATGGAGTTCGGCAGCTAAAGGAGCTGTTATTGGAGCTGGTGTAGGTGCCGCAACAGGAGCTATCGTAAGTAAGAAAAAAGGAGAAGGAGCCATCATTGGTGGTTTGGCAGGAGCCGGTGTTGGTGCCGGAACAGGAGCGATTATTGATTCTAAAAAGAAAAAATAACAACCCTATATATATTCCCCGAAAACGCGTTTGAGATTTGTTTCAAACGCGTTTTTCTATTTTCGGATTGTCTATTAACCTTTTAAACCCTTAAACTTTTAAACCATTTTCAATACTTAACAATAATAAATACTTATTTTTACGGCCTTATTTATTTAGAATATTCCCTGATGCAAAAATCCCTAAAGATAGCCGTTGTTGGTTCTGGATTGGTTGGTACGTTACTGGCTATTTATTTAAAGAGAGCTGGACACACGGTTCATGTTTTTGACAGAAGTCCTGATATCAGAAAAATCCAATTCTCCGGACGATCGATTAATCTTGTGATGTCTAACCGTGGTTGGAAAACTCTGAAAGATATTGGTCTTGACGAAGAAATCAAGAAAATAGGTATTCCGGTTGACAAGCGTGCGATTCATACTGGCGATAAGCTCAACTATCAATATTATGGAAAAGATGGCGAGGCTATTTTTTCCTTGTCGAGAGGACTGCTCAACCGAAAGATGATTGATTTGGCCGAAGCCGAAGGGGTAGAATTCTTCTTTGACCATAAGGTTTGGGATGTTACCCTTTCGGATGCTTCACTTCATATCGGCGAAACCGAAAGAGGGGAGTGGGAAGAACTGAAATACGACAAAGTTTTTGGTGCCGATGGGGCTTTCTCAAGAGTACGCCACAGAATGCAACGTCAGAGTATGTTCAATTATTCGCAGGAGTTTTTAAAGATTGGCTATAAGGAGCTTAATATTCCGGCTAATGCCGATGGTACTCATAAACTCGATAAAAATTCCTTGCACATCTGGCCAAGAGGCGAATTTATGCTGATGGCTTTGGCGAATCCTGACGGAAGTTTTACTTGTACGTTATTTATGCCACACGAAGGCGATAATTCCTTTGAAAATTTAAAAGACAAGGAAACATTGGTGGCCTTTTTCGCCAATCATTTTCCAGATACCAAAGAAGTGATTCCGAATTTGGTGGAAGATTTCTTTAAGAATCCTACCAGTTATTTGGTTACGATGAAATGCTTCCCATGGACATTTGAAGATAAAGTTGCCTTGATTGGTGATGCCTGTCATGCCATTGTTCCGTTTTATGGTCATGGGATGAATGCCGGTTTTGAAGATATTACGATTTTAAGTGAAATTATGCAAAAGCACGGCGACGATTGGGAGACCATCTTCAAGGAATACGAAGAATCAAGAAAGCCAAATGCAGATGCCATTGCCGAACTTTCCTATCGGAATTTTATGGAAATGAGTTCGAAAACAGCTGATGAAAAATTCCTGCTTCAGAAAAAAATAGAAAAACATTTCTCCGAAAAATATCCAGACAAATGGATGCCATTATACAGCAGGGTTACCTTTAGCTCACATCCTTATTCAGAGGCTTTGGCGATGGGCGACTTTCAAGATGGCATTATGAAGCAAGTTTTGGAAATGGATGATATTGAAAACATTTGGGACAGTAAGGAAGTGGAGGAGAGGATAATTTCACTATTAAATCACAAATAGCAATTTCCAAATATCAAATAATTCCAAGCTTCAATACTTGGATTATAAATAAAAATTCCAAACAGTTGCCAAAAGCAAAGGTTTGGAATTTTTTAAGTTAAATAATTTGATAATTGTAATTTATTTGTTTTTTGGAATTTTAAAGGAGTTATTTTTTAAACAACTTGGTCAGTACCCCAAAAACACCCCGAATAAAAGTAGCACTTGTAAGCACCTTTATCACGCCTTTTGTAGTTTGGCTCATTGGTTCGGAAGCAGTTTTACGTTGTCGTTTTTCTTCCTGTTTTTTAGTTTCAATTTCCTTGGCTTCCGATTCTATGGTTTGGATTTTCTTGTTCAGCATTTCATAGGCACTTTCGCGGTCGATGATTTCGCTGTATTTCTTTACCAGTTTCGATTTGTTGTTGATTGCCGCAATTTCATTTTCAGATAAAACATCCATTCTGCTCATTGGAGCTCGCATCATTGTTGCAACAAGAGGTGTAGGAATTCCTTTTTCGTTTAAGGCGGTAACCAATGCTTCTCCAATTCCTAGATTGGTCAAGGTTTCGTCGGTTTTATAGTAGTCGGAAAGCGGATAATTTTCCGCTGTCATCTTGATTGCTTTTCTGTCATTTGCCGTAAAGGCTCTTAAAGCATGTTGAATTTTCAGACCCAATTGTGCCAAAACACCACTCGGAACGTCCATTGGATTTTGCGTCACAAAGTAAATCCCGATTCCTTTTGAGCGGATTAATTTTACGATGCTTTCAATTTGTTCCAACAAGGCTTTGCTGGCTTCATTAAATATAAGGTGTGCTTCGTCTATGAAAATCACTAATTCTGGCTGACCAGAATCTCCTTGTTCGGGCATTTGCTGGTAGATTTCGGCCAATAAGCTCAACATGAATGTAGAGAATAATTTCGGCTTATCTTGAATATCTGTGAGACGTATTATATTAATGTATCCTTTTCCGTTTTCATCAATCCGCATCAAATCATTAATGTCAAACGACATTTCTCCAAAAAACAAATCGCCACCCTGCTGTTCGAGTTCGATGATTTTTCTCAAAATCGTTCCCGTTGTTGAGGTTGAAATCTTGCCGTAGTGTTCCTCAATTTCAGCCTTTCCTTCCTCTGTAATATAATTGATGACTTTTTTGATGTCTTTTAAATCGATAAGAGGCATCTTGTTGTCGTCACAATATTTAAAAATCACAGCTACAACTCCTGCTTGAGTATCATTAAGATTCAAAATTCTTGAAAACAGTACAGGTCCAAATTCTGTAACGGTTGCTCGAAGCCTGACTCCGTTTTGAGCGGATAAAGTCATCAATTCCACTGGAAATCCGGAAGAAGAATACGGCAAGCCAATTTTTGCATGCCTTTCGGTTATAAACGGCAATTCTTCGCCAGGTTTTGCAATACCGCTAAAATCGCCTTTTATGTCCATCATTAAAACGGGAATCCCAAACGAGGACAATTGTTCAGAAAGCACTTGGATGGTTTTTGTTTTCCCGGTTCCCGTAGCTCCAGCAATAAGCCCGTGACGGTTTAGGGTTTTGAGTGGGATTTTTACATAAGAATCAGCTAAAGCCTCCCCATCGAGAATGGCACCACCTAAAATAATACTCTCGCCTTTGGAAGAATATCCTTGATTTATGTGTGCTGAAAACACTTCTTTTTTTGACATTTTGCTTCGGAATTAGATTGTTATTGCTTCAAACATAAAAACAAAAATAAAATAGTTTTTCAATTGATGATTATTTTGAATGAAAATATTGATAAAAGAAGTGTTTTTAATGTAAAATTAATGTTATGTACAATAAAATTAATAGGAATGAAGTTATTAAAGTAGAAGAGTTACTCTTGATGTTTTGTCAAGGAAATTAAATAAATCCGCAATCTCATTATTGAATTTTGAATAATTTATTACGAAATCGATTTATTATTAAAAATATCAGATTTAATATTGATTTAACACGTTGTTATTGTTATCAAAAATTATTGTTAATAATCAATAAAAAAGGACTTTTTATTTTTTTATATGATGTAAAAATTTAAATTTGTCGTTCTGATATTAATCATTAAAGAAACCTTAATCATTAAGTATTATTAAAATTTTTAAAAAACTAAAATTTAAAAAAAGATGGCAAACGCAAATGTAGCGCAAAAAGGAAATGGTTCAAATGGAGGTAATTTATTCTCTGGACTTGTTATTGTTGGATGTATAATAATTGGTATCTTGGTAAGGGAATTTGTAATGGGTCACGGTTCTAACTTCGAAGGAGGAGTGAACACAGGACATCCACTTCCAGGAAACTATTTAGGAATGGTTTATAAAGGAGGAAATATCGTTCCAGTTTTGATGGGATTGATGTTAATGGTAGTTGCATTTTCTATCGAGCGTTTTTTCGTTATTTCTAAAGCTGCCGGAACAGGAAGTTTAGACAAATTCATGAAAAATGTACAAGAAAACATTCACGCAGGTAACATCGATGCAGCAATTGCTGATTGTGACAAACAAAAAGGTTCTGTTGCAAATGCAATTAAATCAGCTTTGATTAAATATAATGAAGTGAAAAAAGAAGGTTTTGATAGCGAAGCTGCTGCAGAAACTATTCAAAAAGAAATCGAAGAAGCTACTTCATTAGAAATGCCAATGTTGGAAAAAAACATGACGATTATTTCTTCATTAGTATCATTAGGAACACTTGTAGGTTTGTTGGGAACGGTAATGGGGATGATCACGGCGTTTGGTGCCTTGGCAACTTCTGGAGCTCCAGATCAAGCTGCATTAGCAAATGGTATTTCTGAAGCCTTGATTAATACGGCAACAGGTATTGCTACTTCTGCATTAGCAATTATCTCTTACAACTTCTTTACTTCTAAAATCGATACCTTGACATACTCTATTGATGAGGCAGGTGCAACTATCGTTGGAACTTACAGAAGGTTCAGAGGAAGTTTAAGAAACTAATAACTAATTGTAGTAAGCCGTTATAGGCTATCTATTAAAAAAATATATAAATGGCTAAAGTAAAAATGTCCAAGAAAGCCACAGCGATTGATATGACCGCGATGTGTGATGTTTCTTTTCTTTTGCTGACTTTCTTTATATTAACAGCTACGGCAAAACAACCGGAAGTAATTCCGGTTGAAACGCCAGCTTCAACTGTGCAAGTAAAATTGCCTGATACTGACTTGGCTATTGTTACAATAGGCGATAGCGGAAAAGTTTTCTTCGGAGTAAAAGCTCCAGATGTTCGAATCAAGACATTGGAACTTATAGGGGAAAAATATAACGTTCAGTTTTCAGAAGAAGAGAAAAAGAGATTTAGCTTGATTGAAGAATTTGGAGTTCCTGTGAATCAATTAAAAGGTTTGATAGGACTATCTTCTAGTGATAGAAATGTAAAAGGAAGACAAATTGGTATACCACATGATTCGATAGACAATCAATTGACAGAATGGGTTAAGGCTGCTCGATATGCAAATGCAGAAGTTAATCAGCAACAGCTGAATTTTGCAATCAAAGGCGATGCAAAAGAGCAATATCCAGAAATTAAAAAAGTTATGGATATTTTGCAGGAACAAAAAGTAAACAAATTCAATTTGGTTACTGGATTAAGAGGTGAAAATTTTTAATATAAAAAATATAAAATGGCACAATTAGATACTGGCGACAGTGGAGGTGGTAAAAAAGGTGGCAAAGTAAGAAGTAAAAAACAAAATTCTTCTGTCGATTTAACTGCAATGGTGGATTTGGCATTCTTGTTGATTACTTTCTTTATGTTAACAACTTCATTATCAAAACCTCAATCTATGGATTTGGCGATGCCTGATAAGGATCCTACCAAGAAAATTCAGGATGATATTCTGGTTTCTGAAGAAAGAACGATGGTTGTTTTATTAGGGCCTGATGACAAATTGCAAATGTATATGGGGCAATTTGATAAACCAAAACAAGCTCCAAAGGCAGTTGGTTACGGTAAGGATGGTATTCGTAAGGATATTTTAGAGAAAATGAAATCGGTACCTTTAGCAACAAGAACTACAGCAAAACCTAATGGTGAAGACTTGATCGTAATCATTAAGCCAAGTAAAGAGTCTGACTATAAAAATTTAGTTGATATACTAGATGAAATGGCTATTTGCAAAGTGAAAGTATATGCTATCGATGATATTACTCCTCAAGAAGAGCAGTTGTTTGAATAATTACGAATTTTCTTTTTAGAAAATTATAAAACATATAGTATGAAATTAGATATATACAAACAAAAGTGGATCGACATGGTCTTTGAGGGTCGTAACAAAAGTTATGGTGCCTACAAATTGCGTAAGCAAAACCCTAAAGACACACTTAAAGGATTTTTCATTGGTGCTGCCGCTTTCGCTGGTCTTCTATCTTTGCCATTAATCAATTGGGAAGGAAGTAAAGAAGATAAAGAAACAGAAAAGGTTACTATGGTAGATATGGCAACATTGGCACCACCTCCTGAAGAAGTAAAACCTTTAACTCCACCACCACCACCACCTCCTCCTGCACCAAAAATTGACGAAGTAAAATTTGTTAAGCCAAAGGTTGTAGAAAAGGAAAAGGTTGTAGAGGAAATCAAGTCAATTGAGGACCTTAAAGACAAGAATGTTGGTGCAAAAGATTTGAAGGGTCAAGAAGATGGTAAAATCGTTATTGATGCTCCATCTGGTGACGGACCTCAAACAGACTCTAAAATAGTTGAAGATACCAACCAAATCTATACAGCGGTAGAAGTAAAACCTGATTTTCCAGGTGGAATTCAGAAGTTTTATGATTTCGTAGGTAAGAACTACAGAGTTCCTGAAGGAGAAGATTTGAAAGGTAAAGTGTTCGTTCAATTCGTAGTAGAAAAAGATGGATCTTTAACGGATATAAAAGTAATTAGAGATTTAGGTTATGGAACTGGAAAAGAAGCCATCAGGGTGTTGCAAAAATCCCCAAAATGGAAACCAGGTATCCAAAACGGTCGCCCGGTTAGGGTTCTATATTCATTACCAATCAGCATTGTGTCTGGAAATTAAGGAATGCACAACAGAAAAAATACACACGAAAGAGTTCAGAAATCGCTTAAAGGGCGATTTCTGTTCGTTATAGGAATACTCTTCTTTTTGATTTATTTTGTTTTGGGAATGATTGTCATTTTTTGGAAAGAATTTCCAATAGCATTGCCCGAAACTTATAGGATGGCATTTGGTGTATTGCTCATTGTTTACTCATTTCTACGCTTTATACGTCTTCTGCAAACAAAATAATGTTAAAAAACTTAATTATGAAATCTTCATTATTTAAAATATCGGTTTTAATCGGAATCTTTTCGATAGTTATTTATGCTTGCAAGGACAAAGACAATAATGAAAAATTAGAAGAAACTGTTCTGCAAGGGACTGCAACAATCTATGTTGATCAGACACTTCAGCCAATTGTTGAAGATCAAACGGCAGTATTCGAAAGCCAATACAACGTGAAATTGAATTTAGTCAATCAATCTGAATCGGAAGTTGTAAATGCTTTGCTTACCGATAAAACGCAAATTGCAGTCTTGTCCAGAAAGCTCACAAAAGAAGAAGAAAATCATTTCAATCAAAAGAAAATTATCCCAAAAATCACGCATTTTGCTTCGGATGCAATTGTTTTTATTACCAATAAGGCTTCTCAAGACACATTAATAGATCTTCAAGAAGTGCTAAATTTATTGCAAGAAAAAGAAAGCAAGATCAAAGCATTGGTTTTCGAAAATCCAAATTCAAGTATCGTTAGCTACATGAATAATCTGGCGGGAGTAAAAAACGGACAAAAGAAAAATATCTACTCCCTGAATTCTCATAAAGAAGTTTTAGAATATGTTTCCAATAATCAAGGATCAATTGGGGTGATAGGACTCAATTTGTTGGTACAGCCTTTTGAAGACACAAAGCAATATACAGACAAGATTGCCGTTATGAGTGTCAGAAATGTTAAAAGTCAACCCAATAATGTTTTGTACTATAAACCCAACCAAAGCAATCTTGGCGAGGGTTTATACCCACTAAAACGACCAATTTATATGTTAAATTATCAGGGAACTGCTGGTTTGGGTATGGGTTTTGCTTCTTTTGTTGCCGGAGACATAGGACAAAGAATTATTCTGAAGTCAGGTTTACTGCCTGTTAGGATTCCTTCACGAGAACTTAACATCCGAAAAGAAATTATCAATAATAAATAAATCAGAATACTATGAACAAGTTAAAATTTTTCAGTATCGCCTTTCTTGCTTTTGGAGCTGGAGCTTATGCTCAAGATTTAGAGCAAGCTAAAAAAGCGATTGATGCTGAACAGTATGAAAAAGCCAAAACGATTTTAAAAACCTTAATTAATACTAAAGCTGATGAAGGAAAGAATTTCTTTGTATTAGGAAATCTTTACCTTACTCAAAAGCTGGAAGATTCGGCAAAAGTTACCTACGAAAAAGGATTAACAGCCAAAAAGGATGGAACTTTTAACTACATAGGTTTAGGTCAGATTGATTTAGACAACGGAAATACAGTTGGTGCAAAATCAAATTTTGATAAAGCCACAGCCGATATGAGAAAAAAAGATTTCGAACAATTCATGTACATCGGTCGTGCTTATATGAATGTCGAAAAACCAGATTATAAGGCAGCACTTGTTCAATTGAATAAAGCTAAAGCAGTTCAGCCAATGGATGCCCAAGTTTTATTGTCATTAGGAGATGCCTACAAAGGTGACGGAAACGTAAACGAAGCTTATTCAGCTTACCGTAATTCCTTTGATGCTGACAATAGTGTATTGAGAGCTAAATTACAATTAGGAGTAATCACCAAAGGTTCAAAAGCCTTCAAAGAAGCAAAAGCAGCCTTCGATAACATCTTGGCAACAAACCCAACTTATGGACCGGCTTACAGGGAAATAGCAGAAACCTATTATTTATGGGCATTAAACGATAAAGCTCAATATGCAGCCTACAATAAATTGGCCATAGAGAACTACCAGAAGTATATGAGCTTGACCGATTATTCATTGGATTCACGTATGCGTCATGCCGATTTCCTTGTCTTGACAAAAGACTATGCGGCACTTGAAAAAGAAGCAAACGAAATGCAAAAATTGGATAAAGTAAACCCAAGAATCCTACGTTATTTAGGATATTCAGCTTTCGAAAATAAGAATCCAGATGCAACTATTACAGCATTGAATGACTTTCTTACAAAAAGTAATGCAAAGCCAATTGGTCGTGATTACCTATATTTAGGTATGGCAAAAACTACAAAAGCACTAACCACTACAACCGCAGCAGATGGTAAAACCGACAGTAAAGTTGATCAGCCATTATTTGATTCAGGAGTAGCCGACATCAAAAAAGGAGTTGAAATGGATCCAGCAATGGCAAACGAATTGAACGACATCGGAAAAAAATTCTTTGACTTGAAACTATACAATCAAGCGGCAGCCATTTATGAAGTTGCAACAACAAATCCAAACTCAAGAAATTTCCTCTACGACAATTTCTATCTAGGATATGCACTGTACTTTGGTAATGTGAATCTTGAAGAAGGTCAAAAAATAGATCCTATTATCGTTTCTAAAGCAAATACCGCTTTCGATAACGTAATTGCAGCTTCGCCAACAACACAAGATGCATACATTTATAAAGCTCGTATCAACAGTTTGCTTGAAGATGATGCAGTTGCCCAAGCCGAAATGGTTAAGAACTACGAAGAATTCATCAGAGTGGTAACCGAAAAAGGAGCCGAAGAAGTTGCAAAACCAGCCAACCAAACCAAGTTTGTTGAAGCCTACAATAACCTAGGAATTCACTTCGCGAAAAAAGATAAAGCTAAAGCAAGAGAATATTTCCAGAAAGCATTAGCTATCGATCCAAACGACGAAACTGCAAAAAGCACATTGAAATTATTGTAAAAGAAATTCAAGTATAATCAAACCGATAGCATCACGTTATCGGTTTTTTTATTTTAGAAGCAAATCGTTTGGGCATTTTCAGAAACCCTGTCTGCCGACAGGCAGGCATTTTCCTGCCTTCCTTCCTCTCGTCGTAAAAGACGAGATCCCTCCAGTCAGTCGTGAGACTTCGGGCTATGATAATAACTTTAGGCTTCTTTTAAACATTTGTAAAAAAGAACCCTATCTTTGCAAACTATTTAAAAAATAAAATGTTACCAAAAGAAATACAAACCGAAGTCGAAAAAGGAACAATGCTTCCACTCATGGAGGAATTCTATACCATTCAAGGCGAAGGTTATCATACAGGAACAGCCGCCTATTTCATCAGAATTGGCGGATGCGATGTTGGCTGTCATTGGTGCGATGTAAAGGAAAGCTGGAATGCAGCCCTTCATCCGCCAACCCACATCAATCAGATTGTAGAAAATGCTTCAAAATATTCCGAAACAGTTGTCATAACAGGAGGCGAACCTTTAACATGGGACATGACTTTGCTTACGCAAATGCTAAAAGACAGAAACCGTCGTGTTCACATCGAAACTTCTGGAGCCTATCCCTTAACCGGAACTTGGGACTGGATTTGCCTTTCTCCAAAAAAGAACAAACTTCCAACTCAAACCGTTTATGATAATGCACACGAACTGAAAGTCATCATCTACAACAAGCACGATTTCATCTTTGCCGAAGAGCAAGCCGAAAAAGTAAATCAAAATGCAATTTTGTTCCTTCAACCAGAATGGAGCAAAAAAGAAGAAATGACGCCACTAATTGTAGATTATGTAATGAACAATCCAAAATGGAGGGTTTCATTGCAAACCCATAAATATTTGAATATTCCTTGATGAATTATTAAATAGCAAATCCCAAATTCCAATTGAAACACATAGGAATTTGGGATTAGTTTTTTTATATCAAAAATCAAAGTGTTAGCCTCGCCAAATAATCAAAATGTTCACCTTCTTTAATCAATTCACATTTCAAACCATTATCAAAACAAGCATTCTGCAAAGTGTTATAATCTAAATACAACCACTCAAAAGTATCCTCTTTTTCATTTTTGTAAGTAACGGTAAAAGTAACTTCTCCGTAATAGTTATCAGACGGAATCCATTTTCCACCATCTTCATCTTCATCAAACATATAAATAATGTCAGAACTGTCAATTAAAATCTGCCCATCAGGATTCAATAATGATTTTAATTTCTGTAAAAATGTAGGCACTTTTTCCAATTTACCGAAAATTCCAGTTCCGTTCATCAATAGCAAGATCGTGTCAAACTTATTTGCATCTGAATCCAAATCCAAAACATCAATTTCAACAGCATTTTTCAGTCCACGAAGTTGGCAACATTCAATCGCATTTTCCGAAATATCAATCGAAGTGACATCCAATCCTTTTTCATTTTGGAGATATAAACTGTGGCTTCCCGCTCCACATCCAACATCAAGAACTTTTCCTTTTGAAAGCTCTAAAGCTTTTTGTTCAATCGAAGGCATTTCTTTAAAAGAACGAAACAAATAGGCAACCGACATTTCATCTTCTTCAGAAATAGAAGTTTCGGTAATTAAATCTTCGGGAGAATTATTCGTTTGATAATCCAATATGGCTTTTCCGAAAAGGTCTTTCATCAAATGTTTATGAGTTTAAAAGTTTATGGGTTTAAAAGTTGTTTAACTTTGCAGAAGAAATTGTAATGATGCTAAAGCCAAATTTAAACGAACTCGGAAAACTAGCCAAAGATAAGCATATCGAAAACAAAAAGTATTTTGATAAGCTGAAAAAGAAACCGCCACGTGATCTGGACTATGTGATGCAAGAAATCCATGACAATGAGTTCAAAAAAACCGATTGTTTGAAATGTGCGAATTGTTGCAAAACTACTGGGCCGCTTTTTACGTTTGCCGATATCGAACGAATTTCGAAATCGTTCCGACAAAAGCCACAACAGTTCATCGATCAATATTTGAGAATTGATGAAGACAAGGATTATGTCTTGAAAAGTGTTCCTTGTACTTTTTTGGATGCGGAGAATTATTGTATGATTTATGATGTAAGGCCAAAAGCATGTAGAGAATTCCCTCACACGGATAGGAAGAAGTTTCAGCAAATTTCAAATCTCACCTTAAGAAATGTTGGAATCTGTCCGGCAGCCTACAATATTGTTGAAGAGATGAAAAAGAGAATAAAATTATAAACGAAAAGTCCTGCAAATGAGCAGGACTTTTTTATACAAACATATAATCGTCTGAGGATTCTATCAAATCTAAAGTTCTTCCTCTAACGCTGTCAACAAAATTTCTGATTCGGATTTCAAGGTATTCAATCATTTTGGACACCCATATTTTTGCCTGCTCAAAAAGTTCGATACCCTTTTCGATACCTTCGTTTAGGAATGCGATGAATTTCTTCAGTTCATCCATAAAGGTCATTATAATTTCAGCTCTTTTCATATCAATAGATTTGGTTTATTAGTTGTTTAAATAATTCCCACTAATTTAAGGAATAGGTAAACAATAACGAATAATCAATATGATAAATTTTTCTTATTTTTTCAGATAAACAAAAAATTAATAAATGAGATATTTTTGTCGCATGATTCTAAATTCCTCCAAGCCTAAGACCCAGCTTTCTCGTATTTGCTCTTCGGGCATTCCGGCCTGAATCTGAAACTGAAGTGTTTTGTTCCCAGCAAGTTTTGTAAAGAAAGACGTGAAGAATTTTGTTTTGTCTAAAGTTTCCTGATAAGCTCGAATTAACCATTTCAACTCCAAACGCGTCACTTTTTCAACATTTCTCAAATCTTCGCCGTAACAATTTAATCCATTGTTAGGAGGATTGGTCGAACCAACATTAGGTTCAGGTTTGAAAGAAAACCCAGTATTTGGCAAATAAGGCGAACCATAAACTTGAAATTGCATGTCTGTCCCTCTTCCAATACTCACATTTGTTCCTTCAAAAAAACACAAACTAGCATACAAATTGATGGATTGATCATTTGGCAAGTTTGGCGAAGGCTTCACAGGAAGACTGTATGGCATTTCTCTTTTGTAGTTTTCACAAGGAACAATCTTCAATTCGCATTGGATTCCATTTGCAAGCCAACCCTGACCGTTAATCATCAATGCGTATTCGCCAATGGTCATGCCATGCAAGACAGGAATCGTGTGCATTCCTATAAAGCTCGAATGTTCTGGTTCGAGAATTGGTCCGTCAACAATTCCTCCATTCGGATTTGGCCTGTCAAGAATAATCAACGGGATTCCTTGTTCTGCACAAGCTTCCATAATATAATGAAGGTGCGAAATATAAGTATAAAAACGAGCACCCACATCTTGCAAGTCAAACATCAAAACATCAATTCCTTCCAATTGTTGTGGACTTGGTTTTTTGCTATTTCCATATAATGACAAAATAGGCAAACCCGTCTTGGTGTCTTTTCCATCTGTAATCAGTTCTCCATTTGCGGCAGTTCCTCTGAAACCATGCTCTGGAGCATAAATTTTAACCAGATCAACATCTTTTTGCTTAACCAGATAATCTACTATATGTTCCGTTCTAATAAGCAAACTTTCTTTATGTAAACCTTCCTCTTTTGGAAGTTGAACGATAGAGTCGTAGGTGATCAATCCGGTTTGGTTGGTAACAATGCCTACTTTTTTGTTTTCAATTAATTTGAAATAGCTCAAAACATTATCGGCACCTGTCAAGAATTTCTCCGTTTTTATCTTTGTCTTTAAAGTCGTTTCAGCTGGAACAGAGTAATTGACTTTCGAAACCGTTTTGCACGAAACCAAAAATAAAGTAAAAAGAAAAAACGTTAAGGCAGTAGAAGTAACGAAACGTAAGCTATTTTTTGTAAGAGAAACAAAACCCATTATTTATAAAGGAATATAATTATTAGTAAAAGTGGCGTAAATTAAACGCTAAAACTGTATTTTTGAAAATCAAATCAGCAAAAATATCAAATTGAATTTAGAATATTTCATAGCCAAAAGACTAATTACTGCTAAAAACCATAAAAGTAGTATATCTGCACCAATTATAAAAATTGCAATTTCCGCCATTGCAATCGGAATGATTATGATGATTGTTTCCGTAGCAACCGGAATTGGACTAAAGCAAAAGATTCGCCAAAAGGTTTCCGATTTCAACGGACATATTATTATTTCCAATTATGACGACAATCAATCCGAAGTAAGTCTGATTCCAATTTCCACAAATCAAGATTTCTACCCAAAATTCAACTCCATTCCAGAAGTCAGCCACATTCAAGCAGTCGCCACAAAGATGGGGATCATCCGAACCGAAACCGCTTTCGAAGGCATACTATATAAAGGAGTAGGAAAGGAATACCAGTGGAACAATATAAAGGAGTATCTTGTAGGAGGCCGAATTCCAAACCTAAAGCAAAATCTAAATGACGAAGTTGTAATTTCAAAATTCCTTGCCGATAGACTCAAGCTAAAAGTAGGCGACAAGTTCACCACCTTCTTCATGAAAGACGAAGTGAACAAACTTCCAAACCGTCGTGCTTTCAAGATTACAGGAATCTTCAATTCAGGATTTCCAGAATTCGATGCCAAATATGTTCTGGGAGATATCCGTCACATTCAAAGAATCAACAAATGGCAACCAGAAGAAGTAGGCTCCTTCGAAGTTTTTGTAAACGATTTCGATAATATAGAAACCATCGGAAAAGAAGTCTATGAAAACACCTTCAATAAAACCGATGCAACAAAATCCCTAGACACCAAAACCATCATCGATAAATACTACTACATCTTCGATTGGCTCAAAATGTTCGACATCAATATCCAGATCATTCTCATCGTAATGATAATCGTCGCCACAATCAATATGATAGTCGCTTTATTAGTCCTCATTCTAGAGCGAACACAAATGATAGGAATTCTAAAATCCCTCGGAGCCAATAACTGGACCATCCGAAAAATTTTCCTCTTCAATGCATCGCATCTTATTTTCCGCGGACTACTTTGGGGTAATGTAATAGGAATAGGACTCATTTTAATTCAGCAGTATTTTGGGATCATCAAGCTCAACCCAGAAAACTACTATGTCAACGAGGCACCAGTCTATATAAATTGGACCTACATACTTCTCCTTAACATAGGAACCATAACAATATGCCTCCTCATATTATTAATACCTTCCTATATAATAACAAAAATCTCTCCCGTAAAAGCAATCCGTTTCGATTAGAAGCGAACCTTCGGGCTTCCAATAATTCCATTTTCCCGTCCTCCCTCCAAATCTTTTCTTTTTCCGAGGGAAAAAAGAAAAGGATTTTTCCTCCGGCCGGGGCTATGGTGGAGGCTTTCGGGCATCCCGGGAACCTTTTTTTCCTGCCGTCCTGCAAAAAGACGCATCCTTCTATTCCGGCGGAGGGCTTCAATTTCCTCACCGCCACATAATCCTCACGGTTGCCTTGGTGATATTGTGGAGCAAACCCTGATGCCTTCGAAAAAACTTTCCATTCCAAGGCACACGTTTCCAGCGGATTGTAAA